>DASWTP010000067.1:0-52258 GCA_036402075.1 Chryseosolibacter sp.
AATCGTTTCGTTTCGCTTCTTCAATAAGTCGGTCATATAGCTTTTGAGTATCAACTTATCAAACAATTTCCCGACAATGCCGAAAGGTACTTCATATTCCAACTTGTCTGACATAATCGTTTTGCCATGTTCCGCCTCGAAGCGATGTTCGTGCTTCATGGATTTGAATGGGCCATCAATCATTTCGTCAACAAAATACCGGAATTCCTTCATCTCTCTTATTTGCACAGTGAGCGTTTGCGGAATGAAGAAATGCTTCGCTTTCCACTTCACCCATTCGCCTTCTTCAATCAGTCCTTTCGTGCACCCGCCCACCGCTTGCTCGTGAGAAGTTGCCGTTGAAAGCTTGTGCACCTCAATGCTTCGCGAAAGGTCGAAACAGACATCACGCGTAGCTTTTATTTCACATCTCAGTTCAATCGTTGTCATTGTCATCAGAGTAATACAGCCAAAACAATAATTCGATAAATAATCCACGAGAACGACATGATCCATGGCAGTTGTACAACCGTCATCCTGCGACAATGTTCAATGAACATTACGATCACCACCATCGTAAACCATGTTAGAAAAAAAACAGGGGCTGTTACAACACTACTGAAGGCGAGCGCCAGTGACAGTAGAAGTCCTCCTGCGAAGGAAATGGTCATCATGTTGCCGAGATACTCGAACGCATTTTTTCTGTCGATAATGAACATGATGATTCCCTGGAAGACGATCTGACCTCCGCAGATGACAAACTCCCGGTAAAAGTTTGTTGGCGGGATCAGTGGTTGCAAGTGTGCTACATAGTGCGTGAGGATCACAGATGTAACAAGCCAGGTGAAGAGAAGGTACGCAACCCGATAGTTAAGATTAAAACTCGGGCGACACGCATTTTCAACGTTCCTTCCCGGAACAATAACTTTTCGATTATAGGAAATGAAAAAGTAAAGTTTTCGTGCCAGGGCTGTGACCAATCTGCTCTTGAAAAGCATGTTCAGTCGCGGAAACCCGTTTCCAAGAATCTTGACCAGGCTGTCAACCCCATAACTTACAGCTCCCGTCTTTGTGTCAACTAGTGCAATTTCATCACACGCCTTGGCGCGGTCTATGTTAGTTGTCGTAAAGATGGTATTGGCATCGGTGTAGGCGGTGCGTCCTTCTTTCTCAAGCATGCCTGCTTTCACAAATGCAGACGTATATAAGTCGCACACCGGGCATTCATTGTCATACAGGATGATATGGTTCTTGAGCGTTTTCATAGAACTCCGTTAGAAGCTAATGTTGGGAAGAAACTTGCCACGCTCGGTCTGGGCAAATGCCCAGGTCCACGTTATTGCATAATAATAGATTGCAAGCGCCCACGCTGGAGCCATCAGCATGGCCAGGCCCAGTGGCGTATCACCGAGAATTTTGTTAGCAACCATTACTGCCAGCAATGCCAGGTACGTCACTGCGCAAACGAGGTGAATCAGTTTTTTTTTATGAAACGGGGAATTTGTGATTACGGATAGTATTGAGCTGAGCATCTGCACCACACCGAGAAAGAATTGGCCGAGAAGGATTCCGGATCCACCAAAGGTCACGGCCAGGAAGAGCGTACCCACCAGGAGCACAGTCTGAACGATAAAATCAAAGTATTTCATATATTTTGAATTTTCAGAAACATTTGAAAATATAGGGTAAAAAAATTTCTCACTTCATCATCTTCAAAACGGTGTTCCAGAACCAGCTTTCTTCGGCCTTGATGAAGGTCTCTAGCAGGTTATCGGATTTTTCCGCGAAGTTTTTCAATTCTTTCACCACCTTCTTAAATTCTTTTGAATCCTCTGTGCTGTCGGGTTGCACTTCATTAACCTCCTTGAGCACTTTCAGGATTGGTTCGAGTTCGCGTTTGCGTCTTTCGCGTGCTACCTGTCGGGCCAGCGCCCACACGTCTTTCTCCGACTTGAAGTACTCCTTTCGCTCACCTGGCACCGCGACTTTTGATACAATACCCCAGTCCATCAGCGCTCGGATATTCATGTTTGCATTGCCGCGGGAAATTGAAAGCTCGTCCATGATATCCTCGGTCGACAGCGGCTTCGATGAAATCATCAGAAGCGCGTGGATCTGCGCCATGGTCTTATTCAGGCCCCAGCTGTTTCCCAGGTTTCCCCAGGCTTGAATCAATTCCTGCTTTGCTTCTGTGTATTTCACGTATCAAAGGTACAAAATGTTTCGAAACTTTCAATAGTTTTTGAAAGTTTGTTTTTTAAACACGTGTTGTGCTTTGTAGTATAAGGCTGTAGGATAGTGGATTTTCTTTTACCGCAGGGGCGCTATGACCGCAATGCTGCGCTATGAAATTTTTGACCTGCGAAAGCGCACACGTTGATCGTAGCGCTGCGTCCACTGCGTAACATAGCGTTCATGGCGTCATCGCGGTAAAAGCAATTAGAAGGTCTTGACGAATTTTGCTACTGGCACGGGCACGGGTGATGGCCATAAAAAAAGCCGCACTTCTTAAATGCAGCTTTGGTGGTGATGTGGGAGCTGAGGGATTCGAACCCCCGACCCTCTGCTTGTAAGGCAGATGCTCTGAACCAGCTGAGCTAAGCTCCCTAAAGACTTAGAAAAACACTTCTTTGTCCGTTTTGGGACTGCAAATGTATAAGAGAAATCTATTTCTGCAAAAAAACGTGAGAATTTTAAGCAAAAAAGCAATCGAAACGGGAATAGGCTGTGAAAAGCCCATCCCGTCCATTCAAAATCACATCTTCGACCTAGAAAAATTGATCGACTCGGCCAAATCGGAATATAGTTTCTCCACTTCCTCCGCCCGCCCAAGCTCCTTATTTATATAGTAGATCCTGGCGATCTCTCCCAGGATGGCCATGTTCAGGTTCAAGTCGCTCCCGTACTGCTGCTCATCGAAGTAATACTTTGCCAGATCATACGATCGCTGTTTAATCGTGTCTGCCATGTCAATCGCTTGATCTTTTTTGCCTAGCGCAAACAGAATCCGTACCGTTTCAAGGGACGCTACATCGTACCGGATGGCCGTGTCAGGCATCTTACGCAGGCTCAGGTCTACAATTTCCTGCGCTTTCTTCATGTCACCTTCCTGGAGCAGCCCGATCGCGAGCTTGTTGAGATTGTTCCTGTGGTTCTGCACTGCCCTGCGATAATCGTCTGAAAAATACATGCTGGAGTCATCCAGTCCACGAAACTGAAATTCGTTCACCACACGCTCATAGCCATCGCGCGTATTCACCAGTTCTTCATCGGTGTCTGGGTTCAAGACTGGCAATACACGGAATACATTTCCTTCGCGAACCACATAAGGCGTAAGATCAACCTTGAATTGACGAAGCGCGGTTGGTGTGACGTAGACCGGTCGTGACCAATCGCTTGTGGCCAGTATGTCCAAAAAGGCCAGGTCTTTTATCTCCAGGTAATTTCCTTCGAGCTTCAAATGCATTTCCGGCACAATCAATTCTTCCAGTGGTGGCGGCACAATCTTCATCGCTTTCACTTTTTCTACGTCCACCTGTAGCACGATGTCACGAGTCGGGATCACATTATTTGTTGGATACAAACGAAGTCCCTTGTGATCTTTTTTGATCAGATCCAAAAACTGTTTCAAATCCATCGACTTGATGTTGGCATCATAGAAGGGAAGGTAAGGATTGTTTGGTCCGCCCTCCCGGTAGTGATGGCTGGTAAGTGTATACGGAAATGGTTCTGATCGATTGGTTTGTCTCATGGTCTGATTGATGTACCAGGCGGTATTGAAATAACTTGCGACCACCACGCGTACGTCCGTGCGGATGCCTTCCACTTCCTGCACATACCACTGCACAAATGTATCGTTGTCACCACCAGTGAATAGAATCGAATCGGGAGCGCACGACTGCAAGTCATTGATCGCAGTGTCGACAGAAAAATACCTTCCTGCGCGATTGTGATCGTCCCAGTTCTGCGCAATCATAATGCCTGGAGCAGAAAGGCAAATGACAGTGGCCGCCAGCCCTGCCATTTTCACTTTGGTACTGAATCGTTTCATCAAATCCGCGATCGCGATGACAGCAAAGCCAACCCATATAGCGTAAGCATAATATGAGCCAACGTAAATGTAGTCACGGGCCCGAGGCTCTCCGGGTGGAGTATTCAGATAGAGTACCAGGGCAACACCTGTAAGGATGAAGAGTAACGCGATCACAAAGAAGTTTTTTGTATCGCGAATTGCCTGCAAATACATTCCCAATAACCCTAGCACGAACGGGATCATGAAGTAGTTATTTCTGCCGCGGTTCTCGGCAAGCATCTGCGGCACCTGCTTGAACCATTGTGACGGCCCGAACCAGTTCGAGCTCATATCATCACTTTCCCTGCCGGCAAAGTTGAAGAAGAAATAGCGCACGTACATCCACCCGATCTGGTGCTTGAACATAAATCGGATGTTGTCTGTGAAGGTTGGCTTCTCGTTCGGCTTCAACCCGAGGATATCGCGGTAGGCTTGCTGATCATTCTCTTCTGAGCTCCAGATCCGCGGAAGAATAGTTTCTTCTTTCGGGTTATACTTTACCGTGATCTTGTGATCGGTGACCTCGTACTTATCTTTTCCCTTTCGATAAACCGGGTCGCCTTCCTGCCAGTCCTGCACTTTCGCATAGAAATACGGACCGTAAAGCAGCGGACGCGTTCCATATTGCTCGCGCTTGAGGTAGCGGACAAAACTTACAATATCTGACGGATCGTTTTCATTGATCGGTGGATTGTATCCCGAGCGCACAATCACCATCACGTATGACGAGTAGCCAACAAGGATAAAGGTTAGTGCGAGCAAAAATGTGTTCAGCACCGCCTTTTTTCTGCGTTGTGAATAGACCACACTTGCAATCAGGGCACCGATAATGATCGCGCCAAATAAAATCACCCCCGAGCTGAACGGCATGCCCATAGAATTAACAAAAAAGATCTCCCATGCACCAGCCCAGCTTGGAAGACCTGGTATGATCAACTCATTGATGACAAAAATCACCAGTAAGCTTGTTGCCAGCGTTATGCCAACTCCGGTTTTTGAAGGAGCATATTGTTTGAAATAATAGATCAGCGCGAGTGCGGGAATGGTGACCAGGTTAAGAAGGTGAACACCAATGGATAGACCCATCATATAAAAAATGAAAATGAGCCATCGATTCGCTTTCGCATCGTCTTGAATCGTTTCCCATCGCAGCATCGCCCAGAAGACAAAGGCAGTGAAGAAGGAAGACAGCGAATAAACTTCCGCTTCAACGCTCGAGAACCATGCCGAGTCGCAGAACGTGTACGTTAGCGCTCCAACCAATCCCGCACCAAGAATCGCAAAGCGGTTATCCGGTTGATCTTCGGGCTTGTAAAATTTTCGCGCGAGCAACACGATGGACCAAAAGAGAAGCAATGAGGTAAACGCTCCGGCAAGCACGCTCGAAAAGTTGATCCAATAGGCAACTTTGGAGACGTCACCGAATGAAAGGAACGAAAACAATCGACCGACAAGGAGAAAGAACGGGGCGCCAGGCGGATGCGGTACCTGAAGTTTGTAGGATGCTGCGATAAATTCCCCACAATCCCAAAAGCTGGCGGTTGGCTCCATTGTGAGCCAGTAAATGATGAAGGCAAGGGCGAACACACCCCACCCCATGATGGTATTTTGCTTATTAAAAGTTTTCATAAAAATGAGATAGTACCGATCAGGCTCAACAATGAGCTGGTCTGCTGTTAAAAATGAAAGAGATAAGCGCGAGCAGCGCAAACGATGTTATGCGCGTTCCGGAGGATGGACTATCCTGGCGTGAAAGCTGTCGATAAAAACTTTCCGATGAGAATTCTTGATGATCTCTAATGAGTTTAGCTCGGGTGATCTGAGCTCGAACGACTTCGCAAGGTATTCGCGGATGAAAACCGGGATAACAATTAACCGGTTGTCATCGTCTGTCGATTTTTCACTGAAGGTCCGTGCGTAGTCGGCCATGGCATGCTTGATCACCGTACCCATTTCGTCACGGATGAATACAATGTGGAAAGTATCTTTGTACAGTCTCTGCTTTACCAATCGAAACACCTGTCCGTTCTGTTCAAATTCTCCGTCAACGCGGTCATAATTTTCCGAACCCGGATTGCCGGGTAATGGAATCTTTATTGAGCGCGTTTTGGATTCATCATAATTGCCTGCATCGAGCTGGGTGATCAGATTTTGCGTATTGCGATAATGCAGTCCAACCAAAAGTCCATAGTAGCCCATCACGTTCATGAGCACCAGGAAGACCAATATTGTCGAAATACTGCGTTGCATCTCACCAAAGATAACAATTGGGCGAAATTTTTGCCTGACTAAAATAGAACGAAGGTTTCGTACACAAGTTCAGGAAAACGAGCGTTTTTTGATTGGAATGCGCGGGCATTCCAAATTCGCGCGTATTTTTGCCAAACCATTGTAAACCTTGAAAACACTCCGCAGGGTATTTTTTTATCTCCTCCTCGCTATCAGCGTACTGCTGATTGCCCTTGTCGGCTCGGTATTCCTGTTTAAAGACCGCATAATCAAACAATTTATTGTTGAAGCCAATAAGCACCTGAGCACGCCTGTGAAGGTGGGAAAAATTGAGGTCTCTGTATTCGAGGAATTTCCACAGCTGTCTATTGTATTAAATAATGTCTATGTCGAAGACAGCCACGAAGGTCAGTACCCACTTCTTACGGCAGACCGAATTTCATTCCAGATGAATCCGCTGGAAGTGTATGGTGGAAACTACTCGATCAAAGGACTAAAGGTTGAAAGCAGCGAGACAAATTTAAAGGTCAACCGAAAAGGCGAAACCAATTACCAGGTTGTGAAGTCGGGCGGCAGTTCAGGCAGAGGCAGTATTGGCTTTGAGTTGAAGGATGTAAAGTTAACCAACACGGTTGTACACTACACCGATATCAATCTCAACCAGGATTTCGATTTCGCCAGCAACGACCTGGTTGCTTCTATAAAGACCAACAACGACTTATACACCATTCATGCAACCGGCCAGCTCACCACGGAAAAAATTCTGATTAACAATGATTTGTTCTTTGGAGGAAAATCGTTTTCCATTGAAACAGACCTGGTGTACGATGACGCACGAAAATCACTGACGATCAGTCCGTCAACGCTCGAAATGAAAAAAGCAAAATTCCTGGTATCGGGAAGCTACGATTGGCAAACTAAAAATCTTATCGACATTACTACGAAAGGTGAGAACACCGACATTCAAACGCTGATCTCGCTTTTTCCCGAAGCCGTTGTAAAGAAGCTGGACCAGTACGAAAGCAAGGGCGATGTTTACTTCAATGCGCACCTGAAAGGTCAGATCAGCAAAACGAAAAGTCCATCTTTCACGGTAAACTTTGGTTTCAACGATGCCACCGTTTTCCACCCCGATTACAAGTCCAGGATTGTAGACGCATCGTTTGAGGGAAGTTATGCAACTGGAGATCTCGGCAATCAGCGCGATGCCACCCTTGTATTGAAAAATATTGTCGGAAAACTTAACAACGAGGCGTTCGAAGCGCAGTTTGTCATGCAGAACCTGATTGACCCTTCGGTAATCATGAACTTTAAAGGTAAGGTTGATGCTCCTGCATTGTTAAGTTTTTACCCGATTGAAGAATTCCAAAAAGTCTCGGGCGCTCTTGTTGTCGATGTGGCGTTCGAGGGTAAACTCTCGTTGCTGAAAACAAAATCGACCGCGCAGAAAGTGTCTACGCAGGGAACTGTCGATCTGCAACACATCAGCCTTCAATACGGAAAAAACAGGATTCCGATGGAGGACCTGAACGGCAACCTTCAATTTAATAACAATGACCTTGCGCTGAGCAATGTGTCCGGCAAGCTTGGCAATTCAGATTTCGTATTGAACGGGTTCTTCAAAAACATTGTGACGTTTATTCTTTTCGAAAACCAGCCGATCGGGATTGAAGCCGACCTGCAATCACGGTTTATCGACCTCGACCAGATGTTCGACATCACGTTTGGAACCGGCTCAGACAATAAGGATCAGGAATACAGCTTCAGCATTTCAAAAAACGTAAGCCTGAATTTCAATTGCGATATTAACGCACTTCGGTATAAGAAATTTCACGCCACCAATCTCAAAGGCGACTTGCTTGTGAAAAACGAGATGGCTGTAAGTCGCAAATTTTCGCTTCAGTCGATGGGCGGCTCACTGGAGCTTTCCGGAATTGTTGACGCTAAAAACAAGAAAGCAATCGACATGGTGACGACAGCAAAATTCGATGGCATCCATATCGACAGCGCTTTTTATGTCTTTGAAAACTTCCAGCAGGATTTTATCGAAGATCGTCATCTCAAAGGACAGGCGTCAGCAGAAGTGGTTATGGAGTTAACGGTGAACGAGCATCTGAAAATGTACCCGGAGACGCTCATCGCAGACATTGGCGCAACCATTAAAAACGGCCAGCTCAACAATTTTGAGCCGATGAAAAAGCTCAGCCGCTACCTTGACGATGAAGGTCTTAGCAAACTCCGTTTTTCAGACCTGAAAAATGACATCCACATCGAGAATAAAACGGTTTACATACCGCAGATGGAGATCAAAAGCAATGTGACGAACCTGACGATCAGCGGAACGCACACGTTTGATCAGCACATTGACTATCGCGTTGTGACCCCGTTGCGGAGAAAGCGTCCGAAAGATCCTGAGGCTCAATTGGCGGTGGAGGAAGATTCGCAGGGTGGTGCAAAATTGTTTCTCAAGATAACCGGCACAACAGATGATTACAAAATTCAATACGATACCGAGGCCGTCCGCAAAAAGATCGCGAGTGATTTTAAGAAGGAGGTAAAGGAGCTGAAAGATGCCTTCAAGAACAAAGGCAAGCAGAAGCAGAAAGAGGTGGAACTGCAAGAGGACGATTATTTCGACTGGTAATTGATCGAATGCTGTCGATTTTAGTATACTTGTGCCTGCAAGACAGCAGCATTAATCCATGTTCTCCTCTCAAAAATCATTCTTAATTGTTGACGATAGTTATATCGATCGGCTCGTGTCGGGGATGCTGGTGAAGCGAACGTTCAATATTCATGATGTTCACGAAGCTGTTGGTGGCAACGAAGCACTCGAATTCCTGAAGACCCATCCCATTCCAGGCAAACTTATCATCCTCCTTGACATCATGATGCCACGCATGAATGGCTTCGAATTTCTCGAGCACTTCGAAAAGCTTGACGAGACGACTCGCACGAAAATTGATATTGTAATTTTGTCGTCAACATTTGATGATTCAGACATCAGGCGCGGCAACGCACACCCGGCTGTGAAGAAGATGCTGAGTAAACCCCTGTCAGCCAACGAACTTCGCGAACTTATGCTCTAAGCTTGCGCTTCGCGAATAAAATCATTTAAAGGCTTGATCGCCTTGGCGTGACTGGCTACCATCTTAACAAACTTCGGATCCAACACTTCCTTATCAGTAAAATTGTGTGACACAATCAGGCTTTTCAACTTTAGCCATTCGATGTATGGATGATCTTTCGCATATCCTTTCGGCATGGTCTTAAGTTTGTCAAACTCATCAAAGCCATCGAATGAATTCTTAAAACTTTTTGCGCTTACAATCTTCTTCAGCGCGTCACCGTTGTAATCGATTTCCTGGCGGATCTTGGCAAGGTTGGGTGCATCCGGCATGTAAATTCCACCCGCAACAAAACTTTTTCCCGGCTCGATATGAATGTAGTACCCGGGTTCCTGCACGAGCTTTCCATTGGGAGAAAAGCCTGCTCCCATATTCACCTTGTATGGACTTTTGTCTTTGCTGAACCGCACATCCCTGTAAATGCGAAATGGAAGCTTCTTGTGATCGAGGCCACCGAGTTTGCTGTCAAACTTTACGAACTCTTTTAACAGTTCCCCGACAAAATCTTCAAAGCCTTGTTTCGCTTCCAGGTACCTCGACTTGTTTTTCTCGAACCAGGAACGATCGTTATTTTTTTTAATGTCTTTAAGGAACTTCAGTATCACTTCAAAATTCATATTACTAGCGGGTTGTTGGTCACAGGAGGTCAACGATGGTTTCGAGGCCGATTCCGCGCGAAGCCTTTACCAGCACAGTTGCGTTCGTAATCGGGTATTGCTTCAAGTCCATCATCAGCTGGTCTTTCTTTTCGAAATATTTGGCTTCAGGGATTTCGCGCAGGGCAGCCTTAAACAATGAGCCGCAGAGGTACACGTTTTTAAAACCCTTGTCTTTGATCAGGGCGCCAATCGCCTGATGTTCCTTCTCGGCTTCTCCCTCCAGTTCAAACATATCGCCAAGGATCAGCACTTTGTTCGAAGCATTCATCCCGGAAAGATTTTCAATCGCGGCCTGCATGGAGCTTGGGTTGGCGTTATAGGCATCGAGAATAACGGTATTGTTTTCCTTCTTCACTACCTGCGAACGCATATTACCCGGAATATATTCTGCAATTGCTTTGTTTGCCTCCTTCGCATCGACTCCGAAAAACTTCCCAATGCACAGGGCAGCCGCAATGTTCTCAAAGTTATATCCGCCAATGAGGTTCGTCTCAATGATGTCTCCGTTTTCCGCTTTTACTTTTACCATCGGATCGGCACTTACAAGTTGGGCTTGGTAAAAATCACCTTGGGCCGGGTAGAAGACCGGATCCTTAAACCGTTTCGCCATGTTGGCGAGAATCGGATTCTGCGAGTTAATAAATACCTGTCCGTTAGTGTTGATCAGGTGCTGATACAGTTCCGACTTGCCTCGAATAATATTTTCGTAACCTCCGAATGTACCAATGTGCGCTTTGCCTATGTTGGTAATAAATCCGTGCGTTGGATTTGCAATTGAACAGAGAAGCGCAATTTCGCCAAGGTGGTTCGCTCCCATTTCAACGACTGCAAATTCAACGGTTGAATCAATCGACAGAATTGTTAGTGGAACTCCGATATGGTTATTCAAATTACCTTTTGTGGCAGACGTTCTGAATTTCCTGCTTAACACGGCATGCACCAATTCCTTACTCGTGGTTTTTCCGTTTGAACCTGTCAAACCCAGAACCGGTATGTTCAATTGATTCCGGTGATGACGCGCTACCTGCTGAAGCGCCTCAAGCACATCCTTAACCAAAATATAACGTTCATCTTTTTTGTATTTCTCTTCATCGATCACTGCGCAGCTCGCACCCTTGTTTAATGCCTCTCCAGCAAACTCGTTGGCGTTAAACTTATCTCCTTTTAGCGCGAAGAATACCGAACCCGGGGTGATCTGTCGCGTGTCGGTAGAAATTTTCTTGCTCTCTAAAAATTTCTGGTATATTTTTTCGGTTTCTGCCATCTGATCAAATGATTTTTGGTGATTCCTCCGTTATATTAAGGAGAATTCCACGGGGCAAGATAATTAGGTGAGTCTGGTCCTCCATCAACAGCTGATAACTTTTTTAATGCGCATCGTACTTCTCTTGCTCCTACTGTTGCCGCTTATATCGAAAGCGCAGTTTACCTATTCACTGGATCAGTCAATTCCTGTACAACGGCTAGACGGATCCTCCATCCCAATGCCATGGGCCGGAGGCCTGAATGCAGTTCAAACCAACACCCTCGATCTCGATGCTGATGGCAAAGAAGACCTTGTGCTTTTTGACCGCATGGGGAATAAAGTGCTCACCTTCCTGCGAACCGAAAATACGTATACTTACCACCCGGAATACGAAACGTTCTTTCCGAAAGACGTTTTGAACTGGCTTCTTTTACGCGATTTTAATTGCGATGGCAGGAAAGATATTTTTACCGGTGACAATCTTGGGATCAAAGTTTACATGAACCAGACTCAGTCGGGCGATCCGTTAACCTGGAAACGCTTTCTCTTCTCCACGGGATTTGCGGGCAACAAGAGCCAGGTCCTTTTGTCGAAAGGTTTTTCCAGCAAGATCAACGTGCAGGTGCAATTTGATGACCTTCCTTCCATTTCCGATGCCGATGGCGATGGCGACCTCGATATTTTCGCGATGCGGTACGTGGGCGATGGTGAAATTGAATTCCACAAAAACTTCAGCAAAGAGCGTTACGGCTCATGCGACTCGCTTGACTTTGAACGAATCACACAAACCTGGGGCAACGTGCGCGAGTGTGGGTGCGGGGTGTTTGCGTTTAACGGTGAAGAATGCTTTAGCGGTGGGCGAACAAAACATGCCGGTGGAAAAAGTTTGCTAGCGCTCGATTTAAACGCCAACAATGAACCGGAATTACTTTTCTCGGAAGCTGAATGCTCCCGATTGTTTCGTCTGCAGAATGAGGGAACCGCCACCTCGCCAATCGTTAATTCTGCATCCGCATTCCCGGCAGCCACTCCTGCCACCATCATCAATTATCCTGCACCCTACCTGGAAGACATCGATGCAGACGGTGTGAAAGATCTGATGGTGAGCTCGAATCTCTTCGTTCGCGAATTTATTAACTCTGATTTTGGCAATTCAAACTGGTACTACAAAAACACAGGAACGAATAGCGCCCCCAATTTTACGCTGGTGCAACGAAATTTTTTGCAAGCCGACATGATCGATCACGGTGACAATGCAGTGCCGGCCTTACTGGACTTCGATGGCGATGAAGACCTCGACCTTTTCGTCAGCATTCACAATTCAACCAGCGCGCGGTCACCGGTATACTTGTATGAAAACATCGGCACTTCTTCTCAACCCGAATTCAAACTCAACACCGATGACTTCTTAGGATTTTCTTTTCTGAGCGAGTTCAACAGAAAAATCCAGTTTGCTGACATCAACAATGACAACACGCTTGATCTGGTGTACACAGCCACCGATGCCAACAGCGGAATCACTCGCTTAAACTTTATCGCCAACAAAAGCCAGGTCGGGTTGGACTTTGGTACACCGACCGTAACCCCGGTGGAGTTTCAGATCAACCGGAATGAAAACGTTTATGTATTTGATGTCAATGAAGATGGCCAGAGCGACTTGCTGGTGGGGCGTTCGGACGGAGCACTTGAATTGTGGACACAAACTTCGCCACTCACGTTTACAGAAACCGAGCAGGAATACCTTGGCCTGGCGTCATCTGTGCTGCGGCAAAATATTTCGATAGCCATCTCGGACCTCGATGCCGATGGAAAACTTGATCTGATGTATGGAGATCAAAGCGGCCTGGTCAAAATTATCCCTGCCTTTAAAAATGTTACCAATGCCGAAGAAGTCTCGGTCACTAATATTGTTTTCAATCCGTTACGCAATGAATACATCGGGCAAAACCTGGGCGGACGCATCTGGCCAACGGTCGGAAATTTGTTTGGCAGCACGCGCCCCTCGATCATCGTGGGAAATGTACTGGGCGGAATTCACATCCTGAACAGTGAAGGTCCGACCTTGCCTGACGCAGCTGCTATTGACCTTTTTCCAAATCCATTGAGAGGTTCGCAATCCCTCTCGGTGCGCATTGACAGGCCCGCTACTTTAGAAATTTTTTCGCTGCTGGGTCAGCGGGTCACTGATGCCGTCCGGCTCCAGCCGTTCAATACGCTTCAATCGCAACTGCCGTCACTTCGGTCGGGCGTGTATGTGTTGAAATTTTCTGTTGGGAAGAAAAGTTATTCGCGGAAACTCGTAGTCGACCGGTGAGGATTTCGTGCTTCCGTTATCTTTGCGACCTTAATCCCAAAAGGTATGGTCGCTTTTATTTTTGATATGGATGGCGTAATTATCGACAGCAACCCGTTCCACAAAATCGCACTTAAACAATTCTGTCAAAAATATGGTCAGGATCTTTCGGAAGAGCAACTGAAGGAAAAGATCTACGGACGCACAAACAAAGATTGGATCACCAACGTCTTCGGCAATCTGGATGAGAAAAAACTTCGCGCATATGCCGATGAAAAAGAAGCGCTGTTCCGCAAGCTGTATGAACGGGATATCCATGCCCTTGATGGGTTGATTCCATTTCTCGAAGCAATGGACCGACTGGGCGTTCCCAGGGCAATCGCAACCTCGGCACCACGGGCCAACGTAGACTTTACCCTTACTCACACCGGTATTGAAAAATATTTTCCGGTGATTCTGGATGAATCGTTTGTTTCCAAAGGAAAACCAGACCCGGAGATCTATATAAAGACGGTTCAGGCATTGAGTCAGTCACCTGATAATTGCGTTGTTTTTGAAGATTCCCTGTCTGGCGTGCGCGCGGGCAAGCTGGCGGGATGTAAGGTGGTGGGAATTACAACGACCCATTCGGCAGAAGAATTATCAGAAACGGACCTCGTCATTGACGATTTTAGTGAAATAGACCCTAAGACATTGATTTCCAAGCTGTTTTAATTGATTTGGTTGCGCCCTGCAAGTGCTTTCCAGAGGGAAAAAATGGGTCGGGCATTCAAAATAAACTGAATGTGGCTTTGGATAATTGGGGTCGTTTTAGCGATATTTGCAGTCCCTTTTGAGAAGGGCTAAAATTTAAGCGCATTATGGCACGTGTTTGTCAAATTACTGGAAAGAGACCTCAGGTCGGAAACAACGTTTCCCACGCAAACAATAAAACGAAGCGTAGATTCTACCCGAATCTTCAGAAAAAGCGTTTTTTCATCCCTGAAGAGGACAAGTGGATCACGTTGAAAGTGTCTACTAAGGCAATTAAGACCATCAATAAGCATGGTATTTCAGCAGTATTAAAAGAAGCTAGAGCTAACGGCATGTTGGCCCTTTAATAAAAAACTTATAGAATCATGGCAAAGAAAGGCAACAGGGTTCAAGTGATCTTAGAATGCACTGAGCATAAAGCGACTGGCCAACCAGGTATGAGCCGCTACATCACGACCAAAAACCGTAAGAACACAACGGAACGATTGGAACTGAAGAAGTACAATCCGGTTTTGAAAAAATATACCACTCACAAAGAAATTAAATAACCATGGCAAAGAAAGTAGTTGCATCCCTTAAGAAAACTGACGGCAAGAGCTACGCGAAAGTAATCCGTGCCATCAAATCTGAAAAAACTGGTGCTTACACCTTCAGAGAAGAAATTGTATCCTCTGACCTGGTGAAAGAAACGTTGGCGAAAAAGTAATAGATTCTTGCGTCAAAAAATTGAAAGAGTCCCCCATAAAGGGACTTTTTTTGTTTGTTTACCTTTGTTGAAAAACAAAAAGACAAAAAACAAAAATCAAATCAGCGAACGACCTGGTTAATTCTTTCTAGCTTCGTGATGACTTGTCCGCCAAAGCACAAATCCCACGGACATGGATAAAATTTACGATCTGGAGGACCGAACGAAAGCGTTTGCCCTCCGCTGCAGGGCGCTGGTCAGAAGGTTGAAAATGGATATTGGTAACTACGAGGACAGTAAACAGCTGATGAAGTCGTCTGGATCAGTTGCCGCCAATTACATCGAAGCAAATGAATCCCTCAGCAACAAGGACTTTGTATATCGCGCGAAGGTATGCCGGAAAGAATCTAAAGAAAGCAGGCTTTGGCTCAATCTTTTAGCGATATCTGATCCTAGTCTCGAGGAAGAACGGATCAGGCTAACAAACGAAGCGACTGAATTTATCAAGATATTTACGTCCATGATAGGAAAGTTTCCCGATCAGAATAAGCGATGATACGCCAATGCACGGAACGCTCGTTTTTAGTCGGATGCTTGGGATCTACCTGGATTTGATTTTTGTTTTTTGATTTTTGAATCTTTATATCACTACTCATGTTCGGACTCTTCTCCAAGGAAAAAAAGGACTCGCTCGACAAAGGTTTGGAAAAAACCAAAGACAGTTTTTTCTCCAAGCTTAGCAAGGCGGTTGTCGGGAAATCAACGGTTGATGACGATGTTTTGGATAACCTTGAGGAGATCCTTGTCTCGTCTGATGTTGGGGTTGAAACCACGCTCAAGATCATAAAGCGCATTCAGGATCGTGTAGCCCGCGACAAGTATGTTGGCACTTCCGAGCTCGACAGGATACTTCGGGAAGAAGTTGCTGCCTTAATGACCGAAAGCAATTCAGTCGATCTCGAAGATTTTGATATTCCGGCCGGCAAGAAACCTTATGTAATCATGGTGGTTGGCGTAAACGGAGTTGGTAAAACCACCACGATCGGAAAACTCTCCTCGCAATTTAAGAAGGCAGGTAAAAAAGTTGTGCTTGGAGCAGCTGACACGTTTCGGGCTGCTGCCGTTGACCAGCTGAAGCTGTGGGGCGAGCGTGTAGGTGTCCCCGTGGTTGCGAAAGGAATGAATACAGACCCCTCGGCCGTTGCCTTCGATGCCGTGCAGGAAGGTGTGAATCAGAATGCCGATGTAGTGATTGTCGACACCGCTGGACGACTTCATACGAAGGTGAACCTGATGAACGAACTCACCAAGATCAAACGTGTAATGCAAAAAGTAATAGCCGATGCACCACATGAGGTTTTACTGGTCCTTGATGGAAGTACAGGACAAAACGCCACCATTCAGGCCCGCGAATTCACTAAAGCCACAGAAGTAACAGCACTCGCCATCACTAAGCTTGACGGCACAGCGAAGGGTGGCGTTGTCATTGGAATTTCAGATGAATTCAAAATTCCGGTAAAGTACATTGGAGTAGGCGAGAAAGCTGATGACCTCCAGGTGTTCAACCGCAAGGAGTTTGTTGATTCGCTCTTTAAACGCTAACACCACTGATCAATCATACATGAAATCCAATGTTATCATTGGCACCATGTAACTACGCACCAAAGTCCCCATTAGGGGATTTAGGGTTTTTTCCCGGGAGGCAGCGGTGGTGCTGGTCGAAACGGAATTCTGAAAAAGATCTGATAGTTGAATCCCCAGGCAGTTTCTTTGTCGGTACGGCCGTAGCCAGGAATGTCGTGGGAGATCATCTGATTTTGCCCGTTGCTTTTCAATCCAAACTTGAACCGCGCGGTATAGCCCATCCAGATGAACTTGTACATCTTCACACGAATCCCTGAAGTCAGTTCAAGCCATCGCGAACTCACTGCGGGATTTGAATATGAGTCGGTGAATTCTCCCCAAATCTTATCTTTTGTAATCACTGACATTTGTTCAGAGAAGTTTGCGCGTCCATAACGGAAGCCGATGAAAAACATGTTCCGCTCAACATCTTTCAGCAAGAAATTAACATCTACGCCTGCGCGCCAGTAACGGCCGTCATTCTGATATGTGGCGCTGTCTGAAGCAAAATTTCGGCCCCACGCCCCGTAGTCGACAGTGAGATAGTACCGGTTGAAATCAACATCCGCATTTACTTCCCAACCGGTGAAGTTATCTTGTGTGTTGCTCTTAATGAGTGCAATCACGTCCGTGCCAATCCGGATACCTGTGGGCAGAAAACGATTTTTTACCGTATCCACAGGAAGAGCGGTGGTGTCGGTTTTCTGCGCGACTGATGTGAAAGCAACCGCCAGCGACAATATGCTAAAGAGTAATCTCAAGGTTCACTTGGTTAGGGTCCTGGATACTTGTTCTGGTCACTTTTACATCCGTGAAGGTATGACTCGCAACAGAAAGCTCGGAGATCACCACTTGGCTGCCACACGCGTGGTACAATTGACGCGACTCCCTTTCATAGTTCAACACGAGGGTTCTTGTCCGTCCATCCGTGAAATTAAAGGTGATGCTCGACTGCGACTCGGCCGTATTCAGCGGCAGCAATATGTCGCTGATTGCATCAGGTGTTGTTGCAATTGTTGTGTAGCTGGTTTGAATGCTTGCAATGGAAATAGCCGAGGAAAGGCGAACTTTGATTGTGCTTGTGTTGGGGCAGCGAAATACTTCGATGTTGGTACCTGTCACCGGCTGCGACTTAGGAGTAGGCGCAGCCACACGAACGGAATCAAAAGCCTCGGAGAAAACTTTCAGATCACTGATCACGAACTTTTCACCACAATCTTCCGAGACAAACTGTGGCCGTGACAAATAATCTAACCTGAGATCATAAACTTTGCCTCCAGCTTCAATAGCGAACTGAGTGGAGTTGGAAAACGGATCGACATGAACATTCACAAACGTAACGGTAGTCGGTGTAGGCACGTAGGCGATGTTTGTTCCGGCAGGTGTAATCGTCTGCCACCCGATGGTGTCCGCACGATTGGTTGACAGCCGTTTAAATGCAATTCCGACAATGTTATTGTTCAGGCTAAAACAATCAGGCTGGTCAAGGCAGGAGATCGCCATGAGGGCGAATATAAAAAACCAAAGTGTTCGTTTAATCATGCGGAAATACGGCAGCAAAGATAAAACCAGTATTGAAAGCGCACAGGTGAAAACCGATAATTCCGGGTGTTTTGTGTACGTTTTCCAAAATAACCCAGCGCCTTTAAATGGAATTTTAGGATTCCGAATCGAAGGGCTAACTTTGTCCCCTTAAATAGGTAAAAACTTTAAAAAAACTGAATTTAACGCCTAAAACGGGTGTTTGCAGTTAACCAGCATGAAGACCAAAGGAAACCGGAAGACCAAAGTGAACGTAGTGACGCTCGGATGCTCGAAAAATCTGGTCGACTCGGAGGTACTGCTTACTCAACTAAAGGGCAACGGTATAGATGCTGTGCACGAATCCACTAATGATGATGCAAACGTTGTCGTCATTAACACCTGTGGGTTCATCGACAACGCGAAGCAGGAATCCATTGACACCATCCTTCGGTATGTCGATGCCAAGGAGGAGGGCATTGTCGACAAAGTATACGTTACCGGGTGCCTCTCTCAACGCTACAAAGACGATCTCGAAAAAGAAATTCCGGAAGTCGATGCCTGGTTTGGAACGCGCGACCTTTCCCGCCTGCTGAAAGTCTTCAAAGCTAACTACAAACACGAGCTGGTAGGTGAGCGAATTCTGACCAACCCAAGCCATTTCGCGTACTTGAAAATTTCAGAAGGCTGCGATCGACCATGTTCGTTCTGTGCAATTCCGCTAATGCGGGGTAAACATATATCGAGGCCTATCGAAGAGCTTGTGCTAGAGGCGAAAAACCTGGCAAAAAACGGAACCAAAGAACTACTCATCATCGCCCAGGATTCAACGTATTACGGGTTGGATCTCTACAAGAAACGGAACCTGGCCGACCTGCTTAAAAACCTTTCTGACGTTGAAGGTATAGACTGGATTCGTCTCCACTACGCGTTTCCATCAGGGTTTCCACTGGATGTACTCGATGTAATGGCCGAACGCCCAAACATCTGCAAGTATCTTGACATTCCGCTGCAGCACGGATCCACCCGCATGCTTCAGCTCATGCGCAGGGGAATTACCCGGGAGAAGACAGAAGAGCTGCTCGCGACTATCCGGTCGAAAGTACCGGGTATTGCCATTCGTACCACACTCATCTCGGGACACCCAGGCGAAACAGAAGATGATTTCCAGGAAATGAAAACTTTTATCGAGAAATCACGATTCGAGCGGCTCGGCATTTTTAACTATTCGCACGAAGAGAATACGCATTCGCACAGCATGCCTGACGATGTTCCGGCCGATGTGAAACAACAACGAGCAGATGAAATCATGCAGATGCAGGAAGGGATTTCACTTGAACTGAACCAGGCTCGAATCGGTCAAACATTGAAGGTGATTGTGGATCGGAAGGAGGGCGGAAACTTCGTGGGCCGCACAGAATTTGACTCTCCGGAGGTGGACAACGAAATTACCATCGATGGCTCTGAGTACCTCCGGATCGGTGATTTTGTAAATGTGAAAGTGACGGACGCCACCGAATTTGACCTTACCGGGAAAGTGGCTCTGTGACCGACAGAAAACACTAAACCTTATCGATAAAATGTCGTTATTCGAGTATGGTTTTAGCAATTTCCACCACCTTCACTTGTTGTGCCCATGCAGCTTAAGAAAGTTCCGCTTGCAAAGACTCACGCGTTCACTCCTTTCTTTTTAGATTACGTAGATCATAAGAATTCTCTCAAACCTTTTTTTGGCAGGTATCCGACAGTAGAAAACTTCAAGCCGCAACTCGAGGAAAAAAGTAAGTTGTTCCCCGAATCGAACAGGCACGTGCTGGTCAAGGTTCTCGAGTCGCAATATGCAAACCTTAACGTAACAGAGGCGGTTCGTGCCAATATCCGGTCACTCGCGGCAACGAATACGTTCACTATAACCACGGGCCACCAGCTCAACATATTTACCGGTCCTCTATACTTCATCTACAAAATTGTAACGATCATCAACGCCTGCAAACAATTGAAGGTGGCGAACCCGGCATACAATTTTGTACCGGTGTATTGGATGGCCTCCGAGGATCACGATTACGATGAGATCAAATATTTCCGCCTGTATGGAAAAAAGTATGTGTGGGAAACCAATCAGAAAGGCGCAGTTGGAAGATTCAGCACCGCAGGCATTGAAAAGATTATCAACCAGCTCCCAGGCGATGTCTCCATATTTCGTGACGCGTACCTGAAGCACAAGACATTGAGCGATGCTGTTCGCGCTTATGTGAACGCTTTATTTGCCAATGAGGGATTGGTAGTCATCGATGCTGATAACAGAGAATTGAAAGCCTTGTTCAAAGATGTCATCCACGATGACATAATCAACTGTGGTACATTCCCGCTGGTGGATGAGGCGAATAAAAAACTGGAAGCACAGAGTTATAAAACCCAGATCTTTTGTCGCGACATTAACTTTTTCTACCTCGATGACCAGGTTCGCGAGCGAATCGAAAAAGATAACGACACGTACAGGGTGTTAGGAACCAATCTTCGGTTCAGCGAAAGCGAGATGAAGAAGCTGGTTGACGAGCATCCGGAAAAATTCAGTCCGAATGTGATTCTCAGACCGCTCTACCAGGAAGTTATTCTACCCAATATTGCCTATACCGGTGGCCCTGCGGAAGTAATTTACTGGCTACAGCTGAAATCTGTTTTTGACAAGCACAGCACTCCGTTTCCAATTCTCCTCCCGCGGAATTTTGCGCTGATCATTGACCACCCGATAGAGCGGAAATTCCAAAAGCTCGGCCTGTCTTATGAGGAATTATTCGAAGACAAGAATTTTCTTTTCAACGACTGGACACTTAAAAACGCCAATCATAAACTTGGGGTTGGGGAGGAGCGGAAAGTAGTGATAGACACGTTCGAAAAACTTAAGGAACGTGCCGTGGCAATCGATCCGACACTGGGCGCATTTCTGGGTGCCGAAGGAAAGCGAGCTATAAACAGTCTTGAAAAGATTGAGCGCAAGATGCTGCGTGCGGAAAAAAGACTACAGTCTGACAAGCTTCGGCAAATTGAGCAGGTGAAAGACGCTCTCTTTCCCAATGGCAGCTTGCAGGAACGTACCGACAATTTTTTGAATTTTTATCAGAAGGATAATGCTTTCATTTCAAAGCTCTTGATGTATCTTGACCCCTTTGATTTGAGATTTCATATTCTAACGTACCAAAAGCCATGAATAAGGACCAGCTTCGTAAACTGTACATCCAAAAGCGAAAAGCCTTGTCGGATGTTGAGTTCAAGCAGCTGAACAAAGCGGTCGTTGACAATTTTTTTAAGGGGATTGACCTTAGCAACGTAAAGGTTCTTCACACTTTTCTTCCCATCGAAAAACATCGGGAGGTAAACACGTGGTTAATTATCAGCAAGATCAAATCGGATTTTCCGAATATCAAAGTTTCGGTTCCGCGGATCAACAACCAATCTGCTATGATCGAAAGCTTTTACTATGAAAAAGCCGAGCAGCTTGAATTGAACACGTGGGACATACCGGAGCCGAAGCAAGGAATTCCCACAGATATCAATGACGTTGACCTTGTTATTGTTCCGCTTCTTGCATTTGACCGCCAGGGCAACCGCGTAGGTTATGGAAGGGGTTTTTACGATAAGTTTCTTGCCACGTGCCCTGACAAGGCCGTGAAAGTCGGGCTTTCTCTTTTTCCACCGGTGAAGGAAATCGAGGGCATGAGCAACTATGACATCCCGCTCGACAAAGTAGTCACACCCGAAAAGGTGTTGTCAGTTTGAAGTCTTTCTGAATTCCACCACAAACGGTTTCTCGGCATAGAAAGGATTGCCATCGTTCGTCAGACCCTCGACCTGTAAAAGGTATTCTCCCGTAACATCTGAAGTGTAAAATGTAAACGTAGCTTCACCGGTGGCATCTAGCTGCACCGTTGGGTTCCAGTAAAGGGAACTTCGCAGGTCAGGCGTCCTATCCATCGTGTTTGGCTTGTCGGCATTGCGAATCGCCACGGGTGCACTAAGTCCGTGCACAACAAATGAATTTTTGCTTCTCGGAATTTTTTGAAAGCTGTCTGAGAGCTTCGTGTCAACCATAATCACACCGCCACGTCCGATTGCACCAAAGGTCTTCAGCTTCTCCCGTGTGTTCACAATTTTGATTTTCGCCACATCGGTAGGCTTCAGGCTCATAAAATAATCGGTGTCATCTGTCATAACGCCATCAATGATGTAAACGGGTGGCACGGTTGCCTGGCGGTTGATGTCGGAAAAATATACCCGGATCGTGCTCACGCCTTTCACCTTTCGGTGTTGCACCATCGGCACGATCTCGCGGATGGTTTCTTCCATCGTTGGAAACAGCAGATACTTTTCAAGATCTACTTCCTGGTCAGCGCCAAAAATCTCTTCTTCAACGGCAGCGTTGGCCGAGGTTACCCGTTTGTAATTATGGGTCTGCTGGAAGTAGCCAAATGAGGAATTGATCAATTTACGCTGACGTGCATTTACGAAGACCGGATCACTCGCACCGTCTTCGCTGAGCGCTGGCCACGCAATATCAAGCCTCGGTTCATCAACAATAACCATTTTCGCCTCAGCTACCGGCTTTCCTCTCTTCTCAATTCGATAGTATACTTCATCATCGCCAAAAAAATCAATGTAAAGAGGAAGGTCGAATTTACCCTTGTTCGTGAATGTCTGATACAGGATCACATTCTTCTGCAGGAACAGCGTTACAAAGGTCGTATCGGTCATGATATTTCCCGTCTTCTCATTCACGATCTGACCGGAGAACCGGATATTGACATGGCGTTCGGCAGCCTGCTTCCGGGTCATTACATCTTTCCATTGTGCCTGAACATTCGTTTTTGTAGCCAGGAAGTGATGAATGGTCTGTCGCCAGGCAGGAGCATTTGGGTTGAACGGCATAGTTGAGTTCGTCAATGAGCCTCCAACTGTGCTATACAACATCAGGTTTGCGGGAGCAGACCCCAGGGAAGACTTTGTGTGGAGCGCCTGATTAAAAATGCTGGCACTCAATGAACCTGCCGACACACCTTTCGCTGTATCGGATAATCTCACCTTCACGGTAACTTTTTCTCTTGTTGCAAAAGAAGCCGCATCCATTGAAAGATCAACAGCGGGAGTTGACGACTGATTGACATAAAATAGTCGCTCACCGAACACTTCGCCTTTTTCACCAAAAATCGTTACGCGGGCAACACCTGATGACAGCTCACTTGTAGGAATCATTACTGAAGCTTTGGCTTGCTCCAGTTTAACCAACGCGTTATAAAAGACTTCACTTCCCGCATCCACTGTAATCCTGACGCGGGCCAGGTTTGGATCAGCGGTTGAAACATTCACCTGAATTTTTGAGTCATCGTCTGATTTATTCACGATCATCGCTACACTCCCACTCGTGGCGGGAAGTGCGAAAGTCTTGTTACCTGCTGTTGCTGAATAGCTCGCGCCAGCAAGCGGAGTAAGAATAAAGGCGCCAAATCCCTGCGCGTCTGTTGCTGCCAGCGCCACCTCTTTACCGTCCTGATCCTTAACAGAAACTGTCGTGCTTGCATTACCCTTAATTACAATTCTGTTTTCCACACCCGCAACGAGCTGACCACCCTCAGGAAAGAACGTGACGGCATTTTCAGGGTGCCGTACAAACGGTTTTGTTCCATGGATCAGTACAAAGCTCTGATAGAACAGTTGCGCATTGGCAGCCTTCATCCAATCATGATATGCCACGAGCACATAGAGACCGGGCTCAATGGATTGAGGAATGGCGAGTTGATTTATTGAAACGCCTCCTTCAATGCGGATCTTTTGATTGACAATCGCCTCGTTGCGATCGTTCATCAGCATCACGTGCACGATTGTGTTCTTGTCCAGGAGTTTGTTGTCAGCGGCATATACCGCCATGGCCTTAAAGAAGATTGTATCGCCAGGGACGTAGGAAGGCTGATTCAGGGTGAGGTGCACGCTAACAGGCTTGTTATTTTCGTAATACGATTTCAGTGCGCCATTTAAATCGCGTAACGAAACCTCTTGCTGTGCGGTGACAACCTGAGAAAGTAGGACAAAGAAGAGTATATAAAAATATCGCATGAGCGTTTACCAGAATAGAGGTTTTACATTTGTTGCACCCTGATACAGCAGGCATGATTCATTAATCTTTTCAACTTCGAGCGGAAAAGGAACATCCTTTCGGTCGATAAAAATTTGCCGGCTGGTAATTCCACTAACGGAAAACACTCCAAGAACCTGCTCACCAGGATTAGTACGCGACTTGATGTTGCCTTGCACGCGCACTGAGTTCGGCTGAAAGAGACTGCCTTCACCCGCCTGTTGGGCTTCAATAAGTTTCCAGAATTGATATACCTCCTCGGAAAGACTCAGCTGATCTACTTCAATGTAGTAACGAACATCAAAGGTTCTGACATCCACTGGAATTTTTGCTACCTGAATGTTCTTAAACTCGTTAGCAGACACCGATGAGTTTTTTGAAACAATAGCGACCTCACTTTGCTGATAGACCCAGCAGTTGCAGCATGTGCAGACGGCAAATCGTTCGATGCCCCCGCCAATCGCCAAGCGGTATCCACTGCACGCAGGCGGGTTCGGAAAAGTCTGTGGCGGTTTCCCAGCCTCAATTGTTTTTGACTCGGGCGTATTCTGCAATTCAAAAACACTGGACCACCGCCAGCGGAAGTAACTGTTTTCGCCTCCAGCTCCTTTTGCATCCAGCGTGAAATTTACAGCATGCTGAGGTTTATCAGGCCGTTCCTGGTTGATGGAGTTCATGCGGAAGGAATAGCGGAAGTCTTCGATCGTTCCCGGATCGCGCAGTTCCTGCGGTTCTGTATAATATTCCCCCGACTCAGTCTCGATAGAAAGCTGATATTTTCTTCCTATCACGCCCTGGATTCCACCCGCTGCGGTCTTATAAATCCCACCGGACACTTCGGTGAGCATTTCTTCATTTCCCGCATCATCGCTGATCGTTACAACCGCGTTTCTAACCGGGTTCGGATTGTTTATAAACGTATTTACATCATGTGCCGTAGACAGGCTAATCGTGTACGGTCCTGGACGGTTGGTAATCATTCCGTCCACAACAAGTTTCGGATCAACAATCTGTTCCGGAAGATCATACCGATCGATGCATGCATCGCTCAGCAAAAAAATAACGATAAACAGCCACGAGTATCTTACCATGAGATTTCTTTTTACCAAAACAAAGGTTTACGATTTGTCGACCCAGTGAACTGGCCTAAGCATGAGCCTTTGACCGTGTCATTCTTGATGTCGACCTTCGAAGGCACTTGCCTCCGGTCTATAAAAAATTCTTTTTGCGTAACTCCTGACACACCAAAGAAGCCAAGCACTTCTTCATCATCTGTAGTCGAATAAATATTGCCTTTTACTTTCACAGAATTTGGCTGAAACAGACTGCCTTCACCTTCCTGCTGTGATTGCACCAGGTTCCAGAAGTTATACGCTTCCTGGCTCAGGCTGAATTGTTCGATCTTCATATAGTACTTGATGCTGAAACGCCAGTGATCAACCGGAATCTTAGCGATATAAACCGAGTTGAACTGGTCCGCCTTCACTGCCTGATTGTTTGAGACCGATGCTTGCTGACTGTACTCCGACACCCAGCAGCTGCAGCATGTGCAAATATCAACCTTGCGAATGGTGCCGGCCGGACCAGGCACATAGCCACTGCACGGCAAGGGATCCGGTATAACCACTGGGGGCCTTCCGAATTCGCGCGTGCGAAGCTCGGGAAAGGTTTTCACTTCATGGGTTGACGACCAGCGCCAACGGAATAAATTCGTTTGTCCAGGAACTCCCTTCGAGTCGATGTAGACATTCAATACATCCTGCGCCTTTGCCGGCTCGTTCCGGTTAATCGCGCCAAGCTGAAAATCATATCGTACATCGCTGATCTCCCCGGCTGCTGTCAGCTCCTGGGGCTGTGAGCGATAATGTTTCTCCTGCACATCGATGATCGTGTGGTATTTCCGTCCAACTGTTCCCTGCATCCCATCGGTTCTCGTTTCATAAACTCCGGGCGACTTCTCTACAAGCAGTTCTTCATTGCCTGCATCGTCTGCAATCCTCACCTTAGCATTTGATACCGGGGTGGGCTTGTTGAGGTTGGTATTTAAATCACTTGATATGTACAATTCAATGGTGTATGGCCCCGGTAAATTCGTGATCATACCATTCACCACAAGCCTTGGCTCAGCGATCTGCGCAGGCAGGTCGTAACGCTCAATGCAGGCATCGGCAAAAAGGAAGAGAACTGGAAAAAACCGCAGCAGCTTCATTCTCTAAATTTTAAAGGTGTAGCTGAGCGAAGGTATAACCGTTCCTATAACCGAGAGTTTGTACGGTCTGAGTGTTCCCTTGCCATCGCTCTTGAAAAAGATGGAGTAGGCGTTCTTTCTTGCGTAAACATTGTACAGGGAGAATGCCCATGTACCATCCCAAAATTTCTTGCGTTTATGATTGCCTTCCATGATGAAGGCGAGGTCCATTCGGTGGTAGTCCGGGATTCGATATTTGTTTCGTTCTGAGAAATTCGAAATCGGTGTGCCATCTGTAGCGTAGCTTGACAACGGTAGCGAAACGGGCCGGCCTGTGTGGTACGTGAAATTGCCGGAGAAGAAATAACGCCTCGAGATATTATAGCGCCAGTTCAGGTTCACCACGTGTGGCTGATCGAAGTTCGATGCAAAGGTTCCTCCTTCGTTGATTCGTTCTGCCTCCAGGAAACTATCAACCTTGCGGAGCGATCGCGAGAACGCATAGTTAGCGGAGCCCACCAGCCTTCCCTTAACTTTTGTTGCCGACAGTTCAATTCCAAAGGATGTTCCAGTGCCGCGCAACAGCGCAGTCTCCAGGCTCTTGTTCAGAATCAAGTCTGCGCCATCTTTGAAATCAAGAGTGTTTTCAACGTGTTTGTAGTAAGCCTCCACAAAAGTCTCATACATATTGTCGTTGAGGTTCTTATAGTAGCCGAGGGAAACCTGATCAGCGATCTGCGGACGGAAAAACGTGTTGCTTGATTGCCAGATGTCAACAGGAGTTACCGCTGCCGTGTTGGTTACAAGGTGGATATACTGATAGATCCTGTTGTATCCGAATTTCAAAGACGAGGTGGGCGTCATGGTGTATCGAAGCGACAAGCGCGGCTCTGCTCCGTGATACATCTTCACTACCTCGTTGTTGCCATACATAACAGAGTCAACTACGTTTCGATTTTCAATTGGCGCGTCTGGTAAATACTGGTAAACGGTGGCAGCACCGAGCCTGTTGAACATGCTGTATCGGATCCCTCCTTCGATATACACGTTGTCGCGCCAGTAAAACCCGTCACTAAGGTACACGGCAGTTTCAAGCGATTTCTCGTTGGGAATGTGCACTGTCTGGCGGTCGGAGTCTGGATGTGTGGGCCTCGTATCACCCGGCTGAAAATCGTAGAGCATATTGTGCAAACCAAAGGAGAGCTCGTGCCTTCCATTTAAGTTGAAGTCCAGATTGACAGATGGATAGGTTACACTGTAGTCAAGGGTGAAGGCGTTGTAAGGGTCTTCTTCTTCAAGCTGGTAGGCATATTTGCCCGCACCGAATGTGATCGAGGAGTAAAACCGATCGCTGAACGCATGGTCAATGCGCAACGATCCCGTCATGTTACGCCAGCTGTAAAGGGTATCGTTGGAAAGGGTGAATTTGTCGTGACTGGTGTAAGCCGACAGCACCATTTTTGTTTTGCCGGAAAATTTATGATTGAACTTTAGCGAGCCATCGTAAAACGCAACGGAGCTGTTCTGCAGGTTTTGATAATTAGACTTGATGGTGGAAAGCATCCAGTCTGAGTAGGAGGCGCGAGCCGAGAGCATAATGGTTGTTGTGTCGCGCTTAATCGGTCCGCCTATGGTCAGGTGGCTGGAGATAATGCCAATTCCTCCGCTGCCGGTCCATTTCTCCTTATTGCCCTCCTGTGACGTGATGCTGAGCACTGACGAAACACGTCCTCCGTACTCAGCCGGAATTCCGCCTCTAAAAAAGTTTACAGAACTCACGGCATCTGAGTTGAAGGCTGTAAAAAAGCCCAACGCGTGAGACGTGTTGAAAATCGGAACTCCATCAAACAACACGAGATTCTGGTCGACACTCCCTCCGCGCACGTTAAATCCGGAGGCCACCTCGCCTACCGTGGTAACACCCGCCTGGGTCTGGATCTGCTTGATCACATCCACCTCACCAAGAAATGCGGGAGCGCGTTTGATGTCTTTCATCTTCAGCGTTGACTGGCCAAGGCGTGTCGTTAAAATGGCCTGATCGTTAACTTCAACTTCCTCGAGCACAATTGGCGTTTCCTCCAGCTCGACAGTCAAAGATCCGCTCTCATAAATTTTCAAATCCACTAACTTTTCACCGAAGTTCACATATCGGAAAACCACCACGTGGTCGCCTGCGGGAAGGGAAAGCTGATACCTTCCGCTTTGATCAGTATTTACAGAAAGGTTAAGATCCTGAACATAAACGACTGCGTTTGCCAAGGGTGAATTGGTTTCACTTTTCACCGTTCCCTGCAGTTGCACCTTCGCTCCCGGTTTAAGATTTTCCGGCTTGCCAATAATCTGCTCGTTGACATTCTTTTTTTGAACGACAGCTTCACGCAGGATATTTTCGCGATCGAGCGCCTTGGCAGGATCTTTGGCCAGAACAATCGCATAATTATACATCAGGCTGAAGCTGATATCGGAATTGTTGAGAACGGTGTTCAATGAACGCTCCAGCGAATATCCATCGTAGGTTTCATCCAGATAAAGATTCGAAACCCACTCCTCCAAATAGAAGAAGCGAACAGGGTGTTCCTTTTCGATTGCAGAGAAAACCTCCGACAATGGGGTCTTTTCTTTCACCGAGAGGGGTATATCCAACACGGACTGGGCTACCCCTTTCAGTGTTATCACCAAAAGGAGAGTTAGGAGTACAAACTTCTTCAACGTAAAAAAAATTAGGCACCAAAGATAGCAGAAGGATGCCCGTTTGTCTACTCTTTTTATGATGGGAGGGTATTATTTCACCTCAGGCTCTTGCTGACTCAGGCAATGGAACGAGCCTAAGCCCCAAATAATATCTGTAGAATCAAGGCCAACGACCTTTCTATCCTTAAAGCATCCCGCAAGAAGGGTTAGTGCTTTGTCGTCATTTTTGTCGCGAAAGGTCGGCACAACTACGTATTTATTTGAAATGTAAAAATTGGCGTAAGAGGCAGGCAGCCGCATGTCCTCATGGATGATGGCTCGGGGCATCGGAAGTTCGAGAATGTCCATCTGTTTTCCATTCTCCAGTCGCAGCTTCTTCAACTCCTTCAGATTTTCCTGGAGTGGGCCGTAGTTCTCGTCCGACTTATTTTCTTCAACAACTGTCACAACGGTCTTCTCGTCTACAAAACGTGTCAGGTCATCGATGTGACCATCGGTATCGTCTCCTACAATTCCATCGCCAAGCCAAAGGATGTTGTGAACACCATAGAAGTCGTGCAGATACTTTTCGATCTGCTCCTGGTTCAGCTCTGGGTTGCGGTTTTCATTCAACAAGCAGGACGTTGTTGTCAGAACAGTACCCTTCCCGTTGAATTCGACTGAACCGCCTTCCATCACAATGCCTGGATAGACAACTGGAATTTTGTAATGCTGCGCAATCAGCGTTGGAATGTTGTCATCGAGATCGAACGGAGGATATTTTCCGCCCCAGGCGTTATAACCCCAATCAACAATCATTTTTTTGTCCGAGGCCTTTGGATTGATCAGAAAAGCAGGGCCGTGATCACGACACCACGCATCGTTTGTTGGATGCAGGAAAAAATTTATGTTACGCAGGTCAGCGCCCGCCTTTTGAAGGAAGCTAATCGCCTTCTGTTTCATTGGCTCATCCAGCACGTTGATGTTCACCTTCTCACCTTCGGCAACGAGCTTAATAAACTCCGCATAGACCGGATAGATCGATTCAATTTTTCCGGGCCAGGATGCCTCCTTGTGGGGCCAGCTAAGCCAGGTCGCGGTGTGAGGTGCAAATTCGGCAGGGAAATAGTAGCCTTGCTCTTTCGGTGTCATTGGTGTTGAAAGTGTCAACAGACCACGGTCGACACTCGACTGTGGTCCGTGGACTATTTTAGTCTTCGTCTATATATCGTTTTGTGATCGGCTGGTATGAGTCGATTCTTCTGTCGCGGAGGAATGGCCAGTGCGTTCTGTAGCGATCGGTTTTGCTGAGATCGAGTGGCATCACGTGCACTTCTTCCTTATCGTGCGATGCGAGATATAAAAGTTTTCCAAAAGGGTTTGCTACGAAGGATCCGCCCCAGAATTTCATCGCGCCATTCTGCTCAAAGCCGACACGGTTCACGCTTACCACATGAATGCCATTGGCCACCGCATGGCTGCGTTGGATGGTTTGCCACGCGTTGTATTGCTCCGAGTTTGTGTCCTCGTCCTGTGAAGTCGCCCAACCAATCGCGGTTGGATAGAAAAGAATCTCAGCGCCCATGAGCGCAGTGATCCGGGCGGCTTCCGGATACCACTGATCCCAGCAGATCAACACACCGATAGTGGCGAATTTTGTCTTAAACACTTTGTATCCCAGGTCGCCCGGTGTGAAATAAAATTTTTCGTAGTAAGCTGGATCATCCGGGATGTGCATCTTTCGATACTTTCCTAAGTACGAACCGTCCGCATCGATTACTGCGGTCGTATTATGATAGATTCCATTCGTTCTTTTTTCGAAAAGAGACGCGATCACCACCACACCAAGTTCCCTGGCCACTTTTGAAATCGCCTCAGTGGAAGGACCTGGAATAGATTCTGCCAGGTTGAAGTTCTGATAATCTTCAACATCGCAGAAGTATAATGAACGGAAAAGCTCCTGGAGGCAAACGATCTGAGCGCCTTTAGCGGCAGCGTCACGGATTTTTTCAATCGCCTTTTTCAGGTTTTCATCGGGGTTGGCCGAGCACGACATCTGTACCAGGCCAACATTCACTAATTTATTTGACACGTCACTATAATATAAGTCGCGCAAAATTAGTTCTTCTTGTCGAAAAATTATAGAAATGAAAATTCCTGCCGCAAATAAATTGCAGGCAGGAATTGATATGGGTTATTTGTTTAAGCCCTTTCCAGGTGCACGAACGACTCGTCCTTTGCCTCGAGCTGTGATGTTCCCATCAGCCAGGTGTCAACAGCACGCGCAGCTTCGCGGCCTTCGGAAATAGCCCAAACCACGAGCGATTGCCCTCTCCGGATGTCGCCTGCTGCGAAAATTCCCTCCTGGTTCGTCATGTAGTTTTCCGTGCGAATATTTCCGCGCTCATCGAGCTCCACCTGAAGTTCTTCCAGCATTCCACCCTTCTCTGCACCGACAAAACCAATCGCAAGGAGAGCAAGTTCGCAAGGAAGAATGCGTTCCGTTCCAGCAACTTCCTGGAAGCCCATCTTACCCTGCGCGTTCACGCCCCAGGTGATGTCAACAACTTTCAAGCCGGTAAGTCTGCCATTGCTGTCGCCCAGGAATTCTTTAGTGAGAATCGCCCACTGTCTGTTCACGCCTTCTTCATGTGACGATGAAGTCATCAGCACCATCGGCCACAATGGCCAAGGATTGTCTTCGGTACGCTTCAACGGAGGCTTGGCAAGAAGTTCGATTTGCGTCACGCTCTTAGCGCCTTGACGATTGGACGTGCCTACGCAGTCTGAACCTGTATCACCGCCACCAATCACCAGCACATTTTTTCCACTTGCTAAAATATCGCCAGAGAAAATGCGGTCCCCAGCCACGCGCTTGTTTTGCTGCGGTAAAAACTCCATTGCAAAGTGAACCCCTTTGAAATTCCTTCCGGGAATTGGCAGATCACGCGGAGCAGAAGCGCCTCCTGTTAACACTACGGCATCAAATTCGGTTTGCAAATGCTTTGCACTGATGTTCACACCCACATGGGCATTTGTCCGGAAGATAATTCCCTCCTGCTCCATCAGCCGGATTCTCCTGTCGATCACATTCTTCTCCAGTTTGAAATCCGGAATTCCATAGCGGAGCAAACCGCCAACTCTGTCGCTGCGTTCGAACACCGTTACCCAATGTCCGGCTTTATTTAACTGCGTTGCCGCAGCAAGGCCGGCAGGACCTGACCCAACCACCGCCACACGTTTTCCCGTGCGCGTTTTTGGCGGAGAAGCCTTGATGTAGCCTTTCTCGAATCCCGTTTCAGCGATCGTCTTCTCGATGTATTCGATCGTTACAGGGTTGTTGTTAATACTCAGCACACAGCTCGCCTCGCATGGCGCTGGACAAATTCTTCCGGTAAACTCAGGGAAATTGTTGGTACTACTCAATATCTTCACCGCGTCTTCCCAACGGCCCTGGTAAACCGCATCGTTGAAGTCGGGAATGTTATTTCCCAGCGGACAACCGTTGTGGCAAAAAGGCACGCCACAATCCATGCACCGGGCTGCGTTCGTCTTTACTTTTTCTTTTTCAAGCGGAGTGTATGTCTCTTTATAATCTTTTAATCGGTCTTTCACATCGCGAGGCTTCGGATTCTCGCGATCGTATTTCATGAAACCATCAACTTGTCCCATTTCAGTAAATTTGGTTGGTCGTTTAGTGCGTCTGTTATTTTAAAACCTCAGCTGGCGTTTTCACTGAAGCTTTTTTGGCTTTTTGTTTTTGAAGTACAGCCTTGTAATCTTTTGGCATCACTTTCACAAACAGTTCCTGGGCTACTTCCCAGTTCTCAAGAACCCATTCCGCAGGATCACTGCCGGTATAACGGAAATGATTCTCGATCATGGTGCGAACTTCATGAAGGTCTTCTTCAGACATTGCTTCGAGTTCAACCATGTCTTTGTTGCAGAGTCGCTCAAGGTTATGCTCGGGATCGAACACATAGGCAATTCCACCGCTCATACCTGCAGCGAAGTTTCTTCCGGTTTTTCCGAGCACGACAACCCGTCCACCGGTCATATATTCGCAGGCGTGATCGCCAACTCCCTCTACAACGGCATTGATGCCCGAGTTACGAACACAAAAACGTTCACCAGCCTGACCCCGGATGTAAGCTTCACCGGATGTTGCTCCATAAAATGCTACGTTCCCGATGATGATGTTATCTTCTGGTTTGAATGTGGCCTCCTTATCGGGATAGACGATCAGTTTTCCTCCCGACAGTCCTTTTCCAAAGTAGTCGTTTGCCTCACCCTCGAGCTCGAAAGTGACACCTGGTGCAACGAATGCTCCAAAACTCTGACCAGCAGACCCTTTGAAGCTGAACCGGATCGTGTCTGCAGGAAGTCCAGCGCCTTTGTAGCGTTTCGAGATCTCGTTAGACAATAGCGCGCCCGTTGTGCGGTCTGTGTTTTTGATGATGAACTTATCCTGAACCCGCTCGCCATCTTCCAGGGCAGGTTTTGCAGCTTCGACAAGTTTCCAGTCGAGTACCTTCTCCAGCTCGAAATCCTGCTCCATCTGTTTGTAAACACCAATATGTTCACGCGCTGGCTCACGATACAGGATCGGTGATAGATCAAGCTTCTTCACTTTCCAGTGATCGATGTCCTGGCGAACTCGCAACAGGTCTGTTCTACCAACCATTTCATTAATGCTTCGGAACCCGAGACCCGCCATTACTTCGCGAAGATCATTGGCCAGGAAGTAGAAGAAGTTTACAACGTGATCAGGATTTCCGGTAAAGAGTTTTCTTAGTTCAGAATCCTGAGTGGCAATTCCCACCGGACAAGTATTCAAGTGACACTTTCGCATCATGATACAACCTTCCACGACAAGAGCTGCGGTTGCTACTCCCCATTCTTCCGCCCCCAACAAGGTGGCGATGGCAATGTCACGCCCTGTCCTGATCTGACCATCGGTCTGCAGAACAACGCGACTTCTCAAATTATTTTTCACCAGTGTTTGATGCGCCTCGGCAAGACCAAGTTCCCAAGGCAACCCTGCGTGACGAACCGAACTGATTGGCGAAGCACCTGTTCCACCGTCAGCACCGGAAATCAATATCGCATCAGCCTTCGCTTTTGCAACTCCTGCAGCAACAGTTCCAACACCTGCCTGCGAAACAAGCTTCACATTTATTCTCGCCTGGCGATTCGCGTTCTTCAAATCGTAGATCAGCTGCGCGAGATCTTCAATTGAATAGATGTCGTGGTGTGGTGGTGGAGAGATCAATCCAACACCTGGTGTTGAGTGACGTACGCGACCGATCCACTCATCAACTTTGTGACCCGGGAGCTGGCCGCCTTCACCAGGCTTTGCACCCTGCGCCATCTTGATTTGAAGTTCGTCTGCGTTGGACAGGTAATAGCTTGTCACACCGAAACGACCCGAGGCAACCTGCTTGATGGCCGAACGCTCCCAATCGCCATTCTCTTTCTTCTCGAACCGGACTGAGTCTTCCCCACCCTCCCCGCTATTGCTCTTTCCTCCAATGCGGTTCATCGCGATCGCCAGCGTGCTGTGCGCTTCGTGCGAAATCGATCCGAATGACATGGCACCTGTGGCAAATCGTTTTACAATTTCCTCAACCGGTTCAACTTCCTCCAGCGGTATCGCTGTGCGCTTCTTGAACTCAAACAGTCCGCGCAGCGTCAGCGTTTCCTTCGATTGATTGTTTATCTTCTCCGTATACTTTTTGTAGAGGCTATAGTTGTTGGTTTTCGTGGACTGCTGAAGCAAGTGAATTACCTCCGGACTGAACAGGTGCTTTTCACCTCTGCGCTTCCACTGATAGATTCCGCCAACCGGCAGGCTGGTCGTTTCTTTATTGTACGCATTGTGATGACGAACCAACACTTCCTTGGCCAGGTCATCAAACGAAAGTCCTTCAATGCGACTGATCGTGCCACGGAAACACTTGTCGATTACTTCGCTGGCAAGACCAAGCGCTTCAAAGATCTGCGCAGACTGATACGACTGAAGTGTGCTGATGCCCATCTTCGACATAACCTTGAGCAATCCATTTCCAATGGCTTTCTGGTAATTGTGATAGGCATCCTCATCGCTCATCGTTTTACCAAGTAATCCATTCTTGTTGAGGTTGTGGATCGTTTCCAACGCCATGTATGGGTTGATTGCACTGGCACCATAGCCGATGATCGTTGCAAAGTGATGAACTTCCCAAACATCACCTGCCTCCACAAGGAGTCCGGCTTGCGTACGAATTCTCTTTTCTACGAGGGAATGATGAACCGCACCTATCGCTAATTGCGATGGGATCGGAGCGTATTCAGCACTAATTTTTCTATCGGATATAACGATGATCTTCTTTCCCGCGCGAACGGCTTTCTCTGCTTCGAGACAAATACGGTTAAGTGCTTCTTCCAATCTGCCCGGCTGACCATCGGCAAGAAATACCGAACGCAGCACAGCATATTCAAAGCCATGTGCCGGAAGGTGCTTTAGTTTTTCGAGATCTGAATTGAGCAGCACAGGTTGCGAAATATGGATCTGGTTCGTGTGCTGGGGGGTCTCTTCAAGCACATTCAAGCTCACACCGATCCGTGTAAACAACGACATTACTAAGCGCTCACGAATCGGGTCTATGGGTGGATTACTTACCTGCGCGAAATGTTGTTTGAAATAATTCGAGATGTGGCGGCTTTCTTTCGAGAGCACTGCAATCGGAGTATCGTCACCCATTGATCCAACTGCTTCGTATGCAGTGGCGGCCATCGGAGTAAGAATCGTTTTAACATCTTCTTCCGTAAAGCCATATGCATTTTGACGCTGAGTGAGCGTTTTGTCGTCATAATTATCTTCAAACCACTCCTGCTCGGGTTCTAATCTTAACTTCAAACGATTTTGAATAATCCAGTTGAAATAAGGTTTGCCCTCGTATACAGAACGTTTTACTTTTTCGTCATCGAACACTTTTCCTTGCTCCAGATCCACGAGCATCATTTTACCGGGTGTAATGCGGCCCTTTTCAAGGATATCTTTGGGTTCGATGGGCAATGCCCCTGCTTCTGAAGACATCACCATCCGGCCTGAACGCGTAACGAAATATCTGAGTGGGCGCAATCCATTTCGATCTAACGTAGCACCTATTCGTGATCCATCCGTGAAGACGAGTGCTGCGGGGCCGTCCCATGGCTCCATCATTGAAGCGTGATATTTGTAAAAGGCTTTTCGGTGCGGATCCATCAGTTTGTTATCCTGCCATGCTTCAGGCACGAGCATCATCATCACGTGCGGGATGGATCTTCCTGCTAACACCAGCATTTCCACCATGGCATCGAGGTTCGCTGAATCGGAACCATCGGCAACGGTGATCGGCAAAAGCATTTTCAACTCTTCATCGGTGAACAATGTCGACTTGAACAATGCCTCTTTAGATTTCATTTTGTTCACGTTGCCACGGATCGTGTTAATCTCACCATTGTGCGCGATATATCGGAACGGCTGCGCCAGTTTCCAGTTAGGAAACGTGTTAGTCGAGAAACGCGAGTGAACCAACGCTAGCGCTGTGCGCAGACGCGGATCCTGCAGGTCGAAAAAATATTTTCTAAGCTGCTCCGTGCGAAGCTGGCCTTTGTAAATGATCGTCTTGGAAGAGAAGCTTGTGATATAAAATTCACGGTTGCTTCCCTTTACGTCTTTGGCAATTTTATGGGATGTGAAATTTCGCAAAACGAACAGTTTGCGTTCAAGGACGTCCTGCGAAAAATCTTCAGACTTCGCTTTTACAAAAACCTGCTCGATGATGGGTTCAACCTCGGCCGCACCGGGTCCGGGAATGCTGTGATCCACGGGAACGCCACGGAAGCCGATAAGTTCAAGACCCAGCGTGGCAATATTTTTCTTCAGTGTCTCGCGACATGCGTTCATCACTTTCTTGTCGCGCGGAAAGAACACCATCCCAACACCGTATTTGCCCGGTGCCGGAAGTTCAAATCCGGAGCGCGAAGCTTCTTCCTGTAGAAAATCGTGTGGTAGTTGAATCAGCACGCCTGCTCCGTCTCCGGTTTTGGCGTTGCATCCGCGGCCACCGCGGTGTTCCATGTTTTCAAGCATGGAAAGTGCGTCACGCAGAACGTTGTTTGATTTTGTCCCATTGATGTTGGCCACAAATCCGATACCGCATGCATCGTGCTCGAGCTCGGGTGTGTAGAGACCTTTGGTGGTTGTTTTTTGCATGGTTGTTACTTCTAAATCCTGGTGAAAAAATGGCGTCTTTGTCACCAAACAATTTTTTGAAGTTACCCAATAGGCAAAAGAAAATTGGGGCAACCGGCCTACAAGGCAGAATTATTTGAATCTTTTTAGAAATGATTCAGAATACTTTGAATTTTAAAAAGTGAGAACGTTTGCGCTCCGCAATTTTTTGAAAAACTGCAAGTTTTCCGAAAACGATTGAAACAATTGCAATGCTTTTTGCAATCTGCTAAGAGATTTTCAATGCCCGGACCATTTCTTTCTTTCCCGGGGGGCCCTCCAGTGTTTCAACCAGAAAGCCAATCGCTTTGAGGTCTCTTTTCAGCTGGCCTTTGGCGCAGTACGTAACGAAAACTCCGTTCAGTTTTAGCGCGTCAAAGATTTTTTTCAACATCGGAATTTCCCACAATTCCGGCTGCTTACTTGGCGCGAAGGCATCGAAAAAAACAACATCAAAAGATTGAGGAGGGAGAATAACTTCTTGCAGCGTTGTCTTGACTTTCATCAGCGAAAAGTAATTGTTCATCGATACTTCATTCTCCCACGCGACAGCGTGAAGTTTCGCGAACAAGTCCTTCTCAACATCCGATTCAGCGTAATTCAACTTGTGAATGATGTCAAAGGACAACGGAAATGCTTCTATAGATGTATAGGTAATTCTCTGCTGCTTCTGTTCAGCAAATGAGGCGCTGAGCAATGCGTTGAGACCGGTGCCAAATCCGACTTCAAAAATCTTAACAACGTCAATTGCGTTTTTTTTAAGAAAAAATTCGACACCATGCTTAAGGAAAACGTGAATGGACTCGCGTCTTGCACCATGAACAGAATGGTACGTTTCATTCAATGCCGTATTTAACAGCGAGTGTGATCCGTCACCGGTCGTGATGATTTGAATTTCGTCAGGCATTTTTTGAGATCAGGGCAACGCAGTAAGCATTCACACCTTCTTCGCGGCCAACGTAGCCGAGCTTTTCGTTTGTGGTGGCCTTGATGGACACATCGTCTTCTGAAACATTCATCAGCGGTGCGAGCACCTTCTTCATGGCAGGAATATGTGGATTCACTTTGGGTTTCTCAAGTGTAAGGGTGCAGTCCACGTTTTGAATGGTCCACCCTTTGTCCGACAGCATCCGCGTCACTTCCTTCAGAAAAAATTTGCTGTCCATGCCCTTCCAGCGATTGTCGTTATTGTTGAAGTGGAAGCCAATATCACGCAGGTTTGCGGCACCCAGCAATGCATCGCAGATTGCGTGGATGAGTACATCGGCATCGGAATGACCTACGGCACCTTTTTCTGCTTCAAGTCTAATGCCTCCCAGGAAGAGTTCCCGACCCGCCTGCAGCGGATGAACATCGAAACCCATGCCTACTCGTATTTTCATTTCTTCAGTTTTTAGCGTGATAATACATCACACTCGAATTTTCTTCCCGTAAAATTTGCTTACCTACACGTTGGATGTCGGCAAGTGTTACCGACTCAATATCGTGTGCCTCCTGGTTCACAAGGTTTGCGTCTCCCGAAAGTTTGGCAAACGCCAGGTTCATCGCGCGATTCATCACCTCCACTTCACCGAACTCAAGCGTGGAGTAAGCCTGGTTCTTCACCTTTGTCAACTCTTCGTCCGTTGCGCCCCCGCTGATCAAATCATCGACAATCCGATTAACCTCCACTTCGGCATCAGACAGCTTCACTCCTGGTTTCACCCGACCGTTGATCACCAGCAAACCCGGATCGATTGTCCCCATCACGAAGGAAGAGATGGACGTAAAGAGTTCCTTCTCCTTTACTAGTTTCTGGTACAACCGACTTGAATGTCCGCGACTCAATATATCACTCAGCAGGTCTGCCGCGTAGTAGTCTTTGTCGAATCTTCCCGGCATGTGATACGATTTGTATAATGCACTGGCGGGGACCTTGGCATCCACTTCGAGAAAACGCTTCGTTGTTTGCGCAGGCTCCACTGGTAGATTTCGTTTGGCAATCTTCTGCGCTGGGATTGGCCCGAACCATTTCTCGGAAAGTTTTTTAACCTGATCTTTGTTCACATTTCCTGCCACAACCAGGACGGCATTGTCGGGTGCGTAATGTTTGAAAAAGAACCCGCGGACATCGTCCATGGTAGCGTTTTCAATGTGGCTGATCTCTTTACCTATCGTTGCCCATTGGTATGGATGTTTCAAATAAGCCAACGGCCTAAGTCGCAGCCACACATCGCCATAAGGTTGATTCAGGTAGCGCTGCTTAAATTCTTCAATTACAACTTTTCGCTGAACTTCAAGCACGTTCGGATCAAACGACAGGCTTAGCATCCGGTCGGACTCCAGCCAAAAACCCGTTTCAATGTTGGCAGCCGGAACGGTTAAATAGTAGTTCGTGATGTCGGTATTCGTAAACGCATTATTCTCACCACCCACTTTCTGAAGCGGCTCATCATAATTCGGAATGTTGACTGAACCCCCAAACATCAAATGCTCAAATAGATGCGCAAAGCCAGTTTTATCGGGATGTTCGTCACGCGAACCAACGTCATATAAAATATTCAGGACTGCTATTTCCACGGTTGGATCTTCATGTACAATCACGCGCAGCCCGTTGTCCAGCGTAAACTCTTCAAAATGAATCATAAGGGGTCAAATAACGGTAGATTTTGCAACTCGGTCAAACTGTTTTTACCTCACCCCCGGCCCTCTCCTAAAGGTAACGGGAGCCTGGTACCTTTCTCCTTTACGAGTATGGCTATGGATGAGGTGAATGGTTGAAAAACTCCTTAATTTGCACACGATTACGCCCATATGAATTTTCAGCGAAAACAGTACTCAGACGACCTCCTAAAACAACTCTACCGCGGCTTGCTTTTCCCGCGGATGATCGAAGAAAAAATGCTCATCCTCCTCAGGCAAAACCGGATCAGCAAATGGTTCAGCGGCATCGGCCAGGAGGCCATCTCGGTTGGTTTAACAACGGCCCTTCAGCCGGATGAGTACATTCTTCCCATGCATCGAAATCTGGGTGTATTCACTTCCCGTAATATGCCGTTCGACAGGCTGTTTGCCCAGTGGCAGGGAACAATGATGGGTTACACAAAAGGTCGCGATCGCTCGTTCCACTTTGGAACAAATGAGCATCACATCGTTGGGATGATCTCACACCTCGGACCTCAAAATGGTGTTGCAGATGGAATAGCCCTGGCGTCAAAACTAAAGAATGAGAAAAAAGTGGTTGCCGTTTTTAACGGTGATGGCGGAACCAGTGAAGGCGACTTTCACGAAGCTGTCAATGTTGCTGCCGTGTGGGACCTTCCGGTTCTCTTTATCATCGAGAATAACGGTTACGGATTGTCCACGCCCAGCAACGAACAATTCCGTTGCGAAAGTTTTGCCGATAAGGGAATCGGTTATGGCATCGAAGCCGTAAGCATTGATGGAAACAATATCCTCGAAGTTTACGATACGATTCGCCTGTTGGCGGAAAACATCCGCAAGAATAACCGACCGGTGCTCATTGAATGTCGCACATTCCGGATGCGCGGTCACGAAGAAGCTTCCGGAACGAAGTACGTGCCGAAAGAGTTGATGGAAACCTGGGCCAAAAAAGACCCGCTTGACAACTATGAGCAATATTTGTTGAAGGAAGGCGTGATCGATGAAGATTTCATTTACAACCTCCGCAAAGAAATCAAAAACGAAATCGAGGCTGGGCTTGAAAAAGCATTTGAAGAAACACACCCGGAGGCAGACACTCAAGTTGAACTAGATGACGTGCATGCTCCCTTCACACAACACGTAGTGGAACCGGAGTCGGAGAGAAGGTCGGAGAAACGATTCATCGATGCGATCAGCGATGGCTTACGCCAAAGTATGGAGAAGCATCCAAACCTGGTACTGATGGGCCAGGACATTGCAGAATACGGGGGTGTATTTAAAATCACGGATGGTTTTGTGGAGAGATTTGGAAAGCCACGGGTTCGTAACACTCCGATCTGCGAGTCAGCGATTCTGGGTGCAGGTCTTGGACTTTCCATTAAAGGCATGAAGGCGATGGTGGAAATGCAGTTTGCCGATTTTGTAACGGAAGGCTTTACTCAAATCGTGAACAACCTTGCGAAGGCACACTGGCGCTGGGGCCAGAATGCAGACGTGGTTGTGAGAATGCCAACCGGTGCCGGCACCGCTGCAGGCCCGTTTCACTCGCAGAGCAACGAAGCCTGGTTCTTTCACACCCCTGGCTTAAAGATCGTATATCCTTCCAATCCTTATGACGCCAAAGGCCTGCTTTGTGCGGCACTGGAAGATCCGAATCCTTACATGTTTTTCGAGCATAAGCTGTTGTATCGTTCGGTCAAAGATCTGATCCCTGACGATTACTACACCGTAGAGGTGGGCAAGGCAAAGCTCGTCTCCGAAGGAAATGATTTTTCCATCATCACGTATGGCATGGGTGTTCACTGGGCTCAGGAAATACTGGCTGCAATGCCAGACGTAAAAGCGGACATCCTGGACTTGAGAACATTACTTCCGTGGGATAAGGAGGCAGTTCGGGAAACCGTGCAAAAGACTAGTCGCGTGATTGTGTTGCATGAAGACACGCTGACCGGAGGCATTGGCGCGGAGATCAGCGCATGGATCAACGAACACTGCTTCACCTCGCTGGACGCGCCCGTAAAACGCGTGGCGAGTCTCGACACTGCCATACCGTTCGCGCCAACACTTGAACAGAACTTTTTGCCGAGGAATCGACTAAAAGGTGCGATTGAAGAGTTGCTGAAATTTTAGTTAACTTAGCCTGTTTGAACCGTATTATTTTTCGCGGGAATTCGTTATTCAGTTGTTATGGTTAAAATGGTCATCCGATTAGCTTGCCTGAGCGTTCTGACGCTTGTGCTCTCTATTCCGGTGATGGCTCAAAATACCAAGGGAGACAAGCCAACACAGTCACGGGAGACACGGTTCAAAAAAACGAAGAAGCAAAAGTCTGCAAAACGCGTTTCTTCAAAGGGTCGGACAACCACAAGTCTGCGGGCCTACAAGCCGCGCAAAAAATCGAAAGGAGGAGAGCGGGTTGGCCAATCGTTTGGCAATATCCGAAGCTCACGACCCGGTCGTGAGGGCTCACAAAACACGTATCCCCAACGCGGTGTCTATGTCAATAATAAATCGGAATCGGGAAGAAATACGGAGAAACGAAGTTCAAAACGCGCACCGCGAATTGTTCAGCCGCGCAGCGCCACACGAAGCACACGAAATACCTATCCACAGTCCGGACGGTATGTAAACTATTCCTCCACGTCTGACCGAAAACCTCCGAAGAAAAAACGAACGGTATCCCCACGCTCCGCATCGCGTTCGTTCATTTCAAGACGAAGTATAAATGTGTGGGCAAATTTCTCGCGACCACGGCAGCGGAAAGAACGCGCATACTCGGGCGACATCGCAGGCAGAAGAATCAGGACAAGAAATTTCGAAACGAAAAGACCAGCCATCGTAAATGCTCCTGCCACAGCCAGGAGACAGCCCGCTCCCCGGCCCAGGGCTCGCGCTGGAAACAGAAACCAATATGTGAGCGGCAACGCTACCGCACCTCGCAACACACAACGACCTGTGTCCAATCGCTCAACGTTAACCCGTTTAAAAAGCCTGCAGTCGAAAAGGCGACCTGAGGGCGGGAGGAAAATTTCGGTTGTTCCACGTTCAGCCTCAAGTCCCTTTCTCAAACGAAAGAGCACAAATGTCTGGGCTCATTTTCCTCGGCCAAAACGCAGGCAGGAAAGAGCTGTCACCACCGACATTGCGGGCAAACCGTTGCGGACAAAAAACTTTCAGACTCGAAAGCCCGGGTTGATCCAATCATCACCGCGTGTATCCCGATTTGGCGACAGGCCATACAAAGGTCCTGCCTCCGGCAGCTACCGAAGCGCCACCCGTAGTGGCAGAACATGGAAGGGCGATGTAGCACGAAGGCGATTGATTGATCGGAACTCAAGCAGTGACCGCGGATTTCTCGGGAAAGCAAAACCAGGCGGGTACCAAACCCGATCCGGTGAATCTCGCACAGCCAAAGGGCCAATCGCAGTGAAAGCGCCAAAGTCTGGTTTGGGAATTGGAAATTATCGTGGCAACATGCGCGGCAAAAAAGGCTTTGGAAATCAGGGAGAGGGCTATAGTGGTAATCTGCGCCAGCAACGCAAAGGGTTTGCTGATCAGGGTGAAGGATATTCTGGAAACTATAAGTCGAGACGCAGACCGAAGGGCGGAGGAAGCGTAAGTGGCAAACTTTGGAACAACAACAACCTGCCGACACCGGTGCGCACACCGGGAATTGGTGCATCCGGGCTTGGCAAATATCAAGGCCGACTTCGTGCTGGCAAAAAAGGATTTAACGATCAGGGTGAAGGTTTTTCAGGAACGATAAAATCACGAAGGGCTGCCAAGGGAGGTGGGAGCGTGAGTGGTAAACTTTGGAATAACAACAATCAACCGAATCCTGTGCGCACACCAGGAATTGGCTCACGCGGAATAGGGAACTACAGCGGAAACATCCGTGCTGGAAGAAAGGCGTTTGCAAACCAGGGTGAAGGTTATTCCGGGAACATAAAAAGCAAAGGCAAATCGTTTGCAGACCAGGGTGAAAGTTATACGGGTAACATAAGAAGCAGAGGCAAATCATTCGCTGACCAGGGTGAAGGGTTCTCGGGAATGATCAGGGCGCGCAGGCCGGCTAAAGGCGGGGGCAGCGTGAGCGGCAAACTTTGGAACAACAATGGAACGGCAATTCCGTCAAGATCCCCTTCCAAAGCTGCGATGCAGGCAGGGGGTTTTCCGGGTAAGATCAGGCGCACCGGGCGCACGTTCCAGAACCAGGGAGAGGAATATACAGGGAACATCAGGCGCCCAACGCGAACGTTTCGAAACCAGGGTGAAGAATATACGGGTGACATCAAACGTCCAACACGATCGTTTCAAAATCAGGGAGAGGAGTTTAGCGGCTTCATTAAGGCACGTAGGCCCGCGAAAGGCGGAGGAAGCGTGAGCGGTAAACTTTGGAACAACAACGAAAGCCCAATCACCGTGCGGGCACCAAAAAGCGACCAGGGAGGCGAGTTCCGCGGTAATTTGAAATTACGAAGAGGTTATGTCAAGAACCCGAATGCGGCCGAAGAGGCGTTAAAGAAAAACCGCCCAAGAAATACATTCCTAACGGATGGGCTACAGGTCCGTGTCCAGCAGCATCCCTACGGCAAAAAACCGAGTGCAGCCGAAGGCTCATTGCCGGGATGGAAACCGTCAAAGGAATCAATCCGCGCCAGCGAGTTCACTAAAGTAATTCGCGCGTATAAGTATGTTCGGAATCCCAGCAGCGCTGACGTTGCTTTAAAAGTGAGGGAACCGGGCAAAGCCTTTGGCAGGGCAACCGACTTCCAGGGAAATATCAAAATGAAAAAGTTTGACCTCTTTGGAAAGCGAGGTTTGCATCCGGATGCGCAATTCGTGAAAACAAACAAAAATAACGTTGAAGGAGAAAAAGACATGTTCACGAACTTTAAGCTATGGTGGGCGCGTTTATTTAAGAAAAGCGAAACTCAGCCAGGCCATCTTAAAGACAAGGGCCATAAACCAAGGTACGATAAGGGTGAGCAGGGTTTGTGGTATGAATAATTCGGAACGCGATGAAATGGAATCAATTGAATGCTGCTGATCAGCTGGAGCAGATTAAGAAAGAATCAGCAGAAAAAAACATCCTCATCTTTAAACACAGCACGCGCTGCAACATCAGCCGCGCCTCCCTTGACAGGCTTGAACGTAAGTGGAATGATCAGGAAATGTCGAATGTGAAGCCGTACTTCCTCGATTTGTTGAATTACAGGGAAATTTCAGGCTTGATCGCCAGCCAATTCAATGTTGAGCACGAATCTCCCCAAATACTGCTGATTAACAACGGCAAAGCAATCCTGGACCAATCGCATTTTTCGATTGACTACGACCAAATCAAGGCCGCGGCTAAAAGTTAAAAGTCACGGTTTGGGTTACATCATCGCCCAGGGAGAGGGCAACTGGGCAGGTAAGCGCGGCACGTTTCAATTTTTCCTTCTGGATATCGGTCGCCTTCAGATTTTCATGAAAAAACGTGATTTGGATTTCCGCAATTTTTCGCGGATTTGCTGCCATTATTTTTACGATTTCAGACCGCATTCCGGTCATATCAATTTGTTCACGCTGGGCAAGCATTCCCATCAGCGTCATCATACAACTATTCAGGGAAGCACACGTTAAATCGGTTGGGCTAAACGCCTCTCCTTTGCCATTATTATCGGGGGGAGCATCCGTAATTATCTTATTTCCAGAGCGTAAATGCGTTGCTTCCGTCCTCAATTCACCCAAATAAACACCGGTCATAGATACCATATGGAATAAGATTTTTCGTTCTATTTTGCGATACCAAATTAAGCCTTAAATTTAATCTATTACTTCTTGTCAGGATGAAGGGTCTCATTAGAATTTCAGCCTTTTTACTCGGTTTTTGCCTTTTGGGAGCCAATGCCATGGCCCAAACGCAAGACAGCTACGACTACCAAAGTGAGTTTACCTGGGGTATCAATAAAAATACATATGGGGGCTTAATTGGTGGATTTGTATTTAAAAAGGCCCGGAAACTCAATGACCGTCTCCTGGAAACGTTCGGATTGGAGATCATGAACGTGAAACACCCACAGGAAGTCAGGCAGAATTCACAAAGCACCGGAAATTACTTCATCTATGGAAAAAGTAACTACCTGTACGCGCTGCGGTTCCAATACGGTCGCGATCTGATCTTGTTTAAGAAAGCTCCGCAGCAAGGTGTTGAAATCAAAGCGGTAACTGCAATTGGCCCTACCCTTGGTGTGGTTGCGCCTTATTATATCGAACGCCCCGCTGATCAGGGCGGATTCGTAACAATTCGTCAGCCCTATAACCCGAGCATCCGTCCAGAAGAAATTTATGGCCCTGGCAGGCTGTTTGAAGGCCTCGGACAATCGTCCCTGAAGGTTGGCGCTAACGCTAAAGTTGCCCTTAATTTTGAATTAGGAACGGTTAAAAGCCAGGTAACAGGCTTTGAAGCTGGTTTCTTACTTGATGCCTACACAAGCAAAGTAATCATTGTGCCAACCGCACAGAACTACGCTATTTTTCCAACGTTGTTCTTTACACTCTTCTACGGAAGCAGGAAGTAATCCCCGAGTTGAATCACCAATTACAAATGACGAATTGAATGCACCGTGAACATTCGTAATTCGTAATTCTACATTCGTCATTTGAACACCACTCCCAGCACCACACCAAGCACAATAATAAATGGTGACGGAATTTTGGTGAACACGAGCAGGCAAAAGGTCGCGATCGTGACGCTAAAATTAAGAAGCGAATTCTCCAACGGCTGAAAAAGGATGATGGCAGATGCAGCAACCAGTCCCGCGCTGGCAGCGGTGATCCCCTCTAGCGAAGCGCGTACCGCACGATATTTTTTTAAACTTTCCCAAAACCGAATTACAAAAAAGATCAGGAATGTACCGGGAAGAAAAATTCCTGCGGCCGACATCACAGCGCCCAAAATTTGTCCACCCACACCATAGTCACGCATGGACAGCGCACCGATATAGGCGCTGAATGAAAAGTTGGGGCCGGGTATAGCTTGTGCTAATCCGTAGCCCGAAAGAAATTCATTGTGTGTTGTTGGGAAGTGGAGGGGCTTAGCATATTGAACGAACTCCGTGTACAACAGTGGAGCAAGAACCTGTCCTCCGCCAAATACCAGGCTTCCATTTCGATAGAAGTTTTCGAATAGCTTAATCGGAAGAAGTTTGGTGACACCCCCTAGAATAGCCGCGAAGATCAGTACCCCGGCCCACAACAGAAAATTCGCCCACTGAATCGAAATTCTACTTTTTTGCTCTTTAGGCTGCGCTCGAAATTTCAACGATGTAACCAGACCGGCACACAAGAGAATTATCGGAAAGACAAAAGGAGACTGAAAAAAATAGGAGATCACGGCTGACAGGATCAGAATGCCAATGCCGGTTTTTGTGTTGACGGTTTTCAGACTGATCATGTAGGCTCCATAGCTTACAAATCCAACCGCCATGGGTCGGAGGAAGTCTGTCATCTCGATCAGCTTTTTTTCATCAATGGCACCCATCAGTACTGCCGCAGTGGTCATGATGGCAACAGCAGGGATGATCCACACCAGCAGCGTGAGGTAGGCAAGCACGGGTCCGCCAATCTTAAATCCTATCGCTGTAAGTGTTTGCGTTGATGCAGGGCCGGGAAGCATCTGGCATAGCGAATTTATCTCCACCAGGTCTTCATCGGTAAGGTACCTTCGCTTGTCTACAAGTACTTTTTGAAAATGGGCAAGGTGCGCCTGTGGTCCTCCAAACGTTGAGATCGCCAGGAGAAAAATATCCTTGAGGAAAATGTAATATCTAACCCGTTTTACCAATGGGGGATCGGGTTGGGTCTATTTCTTTTTCTTTAGCCCGATCTCCGCCAATCGCTGATCCAAAAATTCCCCCGCTGTAATGTCTTCCCACAGTTTTGGATTTTCTTTCGTCACTGTGCTTGGTAGTGCCGCCAGGCTCATCTCAGAGCGTGGGTGCATGAAGAAAGGAATTGAATAACGCGGGGTGTTCATCAAGTGTCTTGGTGGATTGACTACACGGTGAATAGTAGACTTTAACGTTTTGTTAGTGAAGCGCTCCAGCATGTCGCCCACGTTCACAACAAGCTGCTCAGGCAGAGCGGTAATAGGAATCCATTTTCCATCGCGTCTCAACACCTGTAATCCATCCGCGCTGGCACCCATCAGCAACGTGATCAGATTGATGTCGCCATGCTCTGCAGCGCGCACTGCGTCAGCGGGAACCGAATCAGGATTTTCGATTGGGAAATAATGGATGGGACGCAGAATGCTGTTTCCGTTCTTGATCTTATCATCGAAATAGTTCTCGGGTAACTTCAGATACAACGCAATCGCGCGAAGCATATACTTGCCGGTTTCCTCGAGGGCACGGTACACTTCCACACTTACCTGCTTTAATTCCGGAACCTCGGCCGGCCAAATGTTTGCCGGGTAGTTTTCTTTCTTCAGCTCCGCTTCGCTTAACTCCTGTCCTACGTGATAGAATTCTTTGAGGTCACCGGTATTTCTTCCTTTCGCGTGTTCCTTTCCCTTGCCGATGTAACCACGCTGGCCGGCAAGTTCGAGTCGTTCATATTTCTGCTTCACGTCATCCGGGAGTGCGAAAAACTTCTTGATTGTGGTGTATAACCGCTGCTGCAGATCGTCACTCAAGAAATGATTACGAATAGCGACAAAACCGATATTGTGGTAAGCAGCTCCGAGCTCTTCAACAAATTTTTTCTTCCTGGCCGGATCATTGCTGGTGAATTCTGCCAGGTCAAGCGAAGGGATTTTGTCGTACAGTATTTCTTCCATAGTTCCGGTCGGTTAATTGAACCATGCAAGCTAAAGTTTTTTGTCTAAATTCGCCAACATTCACCTTGTAGGAAGTTCGTATCAAACACCAAAGAAGCTATGAAAACATCACGAAGAAAGTTTATAGAATCAGGCTTGAAAGCCACTGCTATCGCAACAATAGGAACCCCATTTATCATATCAGCCGCCAAAGCAAATGGTGAAACATGTAATGGGTCGGCACCGCTCCAGTTCACACAAGTCGCCTTGCCGTATAGCTACAGCGGACTGGAGCCACACATTGATGCCCAGACAATGGAGATTCATTACACCAAGCATCACACTGCATATATCAAGAATGTGAACGAAGCGATTACTGCTGAAGGTGTGAAATTTGAAAACGAAAAAGAGTTCTTCAAGAATGTCGGATCACTATCGGCAAAGCTCCGGAACAACGGTGGGGGTGCATGGAATCACAATTTTTTCTGGCAGGGGATGAAAGCCAACGGTGGAAGTCCAACGGGAAAAATTGCCGATGCAATCAACGGGGCATTTGGCTCGTACGAAAAATTCAAAGAGCAATTCACGCAAGCAGCCATGACTCGCTTCGGTTCCGGATGGGCCTGGCTGGTAGACGATAATGGAAAATTGAAGATCGGTTCTACGGCAAACCAGGATAATCCGCTAATGGGGCTGGGCGCCTCAGATCTGAAAGGTACCCCGCTTCTTGCACTTGATGTATGGGAACATGCCTACTACCTCAAGTACCAAAACAAGCGGAATGAATATGTCGCGAGCTGGTGGAACGTGGTGAACTGGGACGAGGTGGCGAAAAAAATTTAGCGTTTTTAGTTGTGGTTTATAGTTGTGAGACTGACAATAATCAGGCAGAACTTACGAACCACAAACTACATACAAAAAACTAATCAAGGATTCCACAGTAGTCGTAATTGCGGTCGATATTGATAAACACATCCTGTCTCGCTTTTAGAAACCATTTCTCCAGTATCCTATTTTTCTTCTCATTGAGGGTGGCCATCTGGATGCGCTGGTAGTCATCTTTCAATGATGCGAGGTGTGGAGGAATTCTTGACTTATAGTACAGGATGCGTACGGCATCTTTCTGATCATCGGTGCGGTATGTAATTGGCTTTGAAATATCGCCAACTTTCATTGAGTCAACCTTAAAGAACACGATAGGGTCAAGTTCGTCAATTTGAACTTTGGTACTTCCCGCCTGGTCAAGGAAGTAGCCACCATTACCTTTCGTGCCGATATCATCTGAGTGCTTTTTGGCAGCGGTTTCAAATTTCATGCTGTCGGCCAGGATCAACGTCCGGATACTGTCGAGGAAATGTGAGGCAGCTTTCAGGTCTTCGGGCGATGGCTTCGGTGAAATGAGAATGTGGCGCGAGTGATACTCGTTGCCTCTGCGCTCGAGTAGCTGCATGATGTGAAATCCAAAATCAGATTCGAAGGGCATTGAAATCTCATTTGGCTTCAACTTGAACGCCATCGCTTCAAACTCCGGAACCATCTCGCCACGACCTACCCAACCCATGTCGCCCCTGTTCTGAACAACACTCGGATCGTCCGAATATTTAGAAGCGAGCGCGTTAAAATCTTCACCGGTTAGAATTCGCGTACGCAATTCCAACAGCTGATTTCTGGCCGCATCTTTCTGCGCCTTGCTGCTCTCTGCAATTTTTACGATCTGCGCTACCTCTACCGAAGCCGAAAAGTAAGGAAGACTATCTTTCGGAATCTTATCGAAGAAGCGCTTTACTTCGTTAGGGGTTACTGTTACCTTCTCTGTGATCGTGCTTTCCATTTTCTGAACGATCATCTGTTCGCGGATCTGATCCCGCAGCTCAAGTTTGATCTGATCGAGGGGTTTGCCATAAAATTGCTCGAGTTCTTCGGGCGTTCTTCCGGATTGGGCAAGGATCATGCTCATTCTGCGTTGGGTGTTGTTGTCAACCTCAGCATCGAGCACCACCACCGAATCGATTTCGGCCTTTGCCATCATAAGCTTGTTGCGTACCAGCACAGCCAGCATCTGGCATTTTACTTCCTGCGAGGGGCTGCCACCGTTAGTCAGGTGATCCTGGTAGTACTTATCAAGGTCAGACTTTAACACGATAAAATTGTCAACCTTTGAAATCACTTCATCAACCACAAAACCTTCATTGTCCTGGGCGTTCACGGCTAATGAAGCCAGCGAAAGCAGCGCCAGCACGACAAAATTTCTCCCACTAGCGGCCATATATTTCAAAATCATTTTGCTCGAGCGCATTGTTATAAACCTCATCTTCCAATTTCTTGGCAAGTTCTACTTTTCTTTTATTTAAGATAATGTTGCTTATTTCATCCCTAACGAACTCCAGCGGAGAAACATTGTCTGAAATGCGGTATTCGTCAACTTTAAGAAAGTAAAGGTAGTTATCATCCTCGGTTTCATAATAAGGATTGGTCTTTAAAAACTGGACTTTATTGGGGATTTCAATGATTGGCGAGTTGCGGACCAGTTCATCGAAGATCATCCACGTTGAGTCGCTGATGTGATAAGCAGCCGAAAAGCTGAGACAGAACGACTTCAATTCAGCCTTCCCGGCTTCGCTTTTAGCGAAAATCATCTCTTTTACCTTCTTAACCTGCGGAGCATTCTTCGGTACTTTCAAAAATGTTGCCCGAATGATGTTCTGCTTCAGCACAAAGTTATCAATATTCTCTTTGTAGTACTTTTCGATCTCCTGCGGACTGATGGCGGTGTCCAGGTGTTGCTTGATGTAATAAGTCTGATATTCGTAAGCAATGATGCTGTAACGATAGTCGAGAATCTTGCGCTCGATTTCTGCTTCGTTGATATCTATTTTCTTTGTGGCTTCCTGGATCAGCAATTGCTTTCGAATCCAGCTGTCGACATAAGCTTCTACGCGCGCGGTGCTGTCGGCTGACTCAACTTTTGGAGGAACAATTCCAGCGAGTTCATCTTTGTAAAGATACGTAGTGCCCACTTTTGCTATCGGCTGTCGGTTGGCATCCAGTTCTCCGCCATCCGGACGCATCTTGATAAAATCGCAACCAAATGCGAACAGCAGAAAGGTGACTATGGCGATTGACCTGATCATGCTTGTTTCTTAATCAGTTGATCAAAAAGTTTTTGCTTGCCCTTCTTGTTTACTTTCACGGGATATTTTTTTCTGAGCGTTTTGAGCCACTCTTGTTCAAGGTGATTCTGATAGTCGGAGATTACAGAAGAACGCGCTTCGCTAAATGACTTGTTGCCCGGTGGCAAAAGTGATTTAACCCATACAAGGTAATGCATACTGTTGTGATCTGCTATATGCGCACCAACCGCCCATCCGATCTTTGCGAGCACCGG
>DASWTP010000068.1:0-23284 GCA_036402075.1 Chryseosolibacter sp.
TGTAGGTTCCTGAGGTTAGTGCCCCGGGATTGCGAACTTATAGTACTTCACTGTTGGTGCGTTTCCGCGATGGGACGCTATGGAGTGCGCAGGCGCGCTAACGCTTGAATGAAGTGGGTGCGAACCTTTTGGAAATGCAAAATGCAATTTCAACGCGGAGGATATTTTAAATGCGCGTGCGGCTCAGCGGTGTTTATCCCGGCCTCTCGCGGCTATCTCATTTTTCATAGCGAGTTTGGTGACCGGTGAACGTAGCTTTACACATTAACACTTTAAAACCCTAACACATTAACACCTCACCATAGTGGGTGCGCTTCCGCAAAGGACGCGGAGGAGTGTGTAGTCGCGCGGACGCTTGGATGAAGTGGGTGCGAACCTTCTGGTGAAAAAGAATAATGCGCACTTTACATTAACACCCTAACACCTTAACACCTTAACACTTTAACACGTCACCCGAAAGCCGAGTGTCCTTCAGCATCACAAAAATCCTACAAACGAGACAACATGAGCACATGAGCACGTGAACACCTGAGCACATCACTAGCGCGGACGCTTGGATGAGGTGCGTGAGAACTACAAAGGAAATACAAATGCAGATTACCGCTATGAATTATTCAATGCATGTAGGTTCCTGAGGTTAGTGCCCCGGGATTGCGAACTTATAGTACTTCACTGTTGGTGCGTTTCCGCGATGGGACGCTATGGAGTGTGCAGTCGCGCTAACGCTTGAATGAAGTGGGTGCGAACCTTTTGGTGAAAAAGAATAATGCGCCTCTGCACATTAACACCTCACCCGAAAGCAGAGTGTCCTTCAGCATCACAAAAATCTTACAAACGAGACCACATGAGCACATGAATACACGAGTACCTGAACACATTACCCTTGCTTCTCGCGTTTATCTCGGGTGAAATATTAATCCGAAGCGGAACCCATTAACACATTAACACCCTAACACCTTAACACCTCACCCGAAAGCCGAGTCTCCTACAGCATCACAAAAATCTTACAAACGAGACAACATGAGCACATAAGCACGTGAACACCTGAGCACATTCATCAAGCCGAATTCCTCGCAGCATTGATAATCCCAAACATACAGCGCAGCACAAGCTTGCGGTATTGCTTTTCATTCTGCACCTCACCGCCATCGTTTTCGCGCAGCACCTGCAGGGCGAACTGTTGAATCGTGATCAGCGGAAGCACAATGCGTTCGCGAAGTTTCACCGAGTCGCGGTTCATTGGGTTGTTCTGCATCAGCTCGGTGAAACCGGATACCTCCAGGATCATTTCGATCGACAGCTTGTACTCATCGTACATGATCTGCCAGAAATCGCCAAACTCTTTGTCTTTTTTCAGGTAAGCTGTTGCCGGGAAGTACGATTTCGTAAGACTCATCATACTGTTGCCAAGCAATGTGCGGAAGAAAAGAGAATCGGCATAAAGCTTTTTCGCTTCCGGCATTTTACCAGCCTGCTTTAGTGCCTTCAACGCACTACCTACACCATAGAAGCCCGGAACGTTCTGCTTCATCTGCGCCCATGAACCAACAAAGGGAATAGCACGCAGATCTTCAAACTTCAGCTTGTCGCCAGAGCTGCGCTTTACCGGGCGCGAGCCGATGTTGGTGTCACCGAAGAACGCAAGAGGTGTAATCTTCTCCAGGTAAGGAACAAACTTCTCGTGGTTCTTCAAGGCGAGGTAAGCCTTGTGCCCGGCTTCGGCAAGCGACTCGAGCAATTGCTTCTCACTTTCCGTCAATTGGATCTTCCGGTTCTTAAACACATCGTTCTCAATTCCCGCAGACACCAGCTGCTCAAGGTTGAACTGGCACGACACCGGCTTTCCAAAGTTCGAGCTGATGGTCTGTCCCTGGATGGTGATCTGTACTTCCTTGTCTTCAATGGTTTGTCCGAGTGACGCATAGAAGTCGTGCGTGTTGCCACCGCCACGTGCCGGAGGACCACCACGACCGTCAAAGAACACCGCGGTTAATCCATACTCGCGCGAGAGCAGCGTCAGGTTTTCTTTGGCCCGGAAAATACTCCAGTTGGCGCGAAGGTATCCGCCATCTTTTGTTCCGTCAGAGAACCCGAGCATAATCGTTTGCTTGTTGCCTCTGCGCTCCAGGTGTGCGCGATAGTCAGGAATATCGTAGAGTGCACGCATCACCTTGGGTGCCGCAGCAAGGTCTTCAATGGTTTCGAACAGCGGAACAATATCCACCGTTAGATTATCTTTCTGGGCGAGCAACAACTTGGCTAGCTGATACACACGAATTACATCGAGTGCCGACTGGCAGTTACTGATCACGTAGCGATGGCAGCCTTCTTCACTGTTGCGTTTCTGGATCTTGCCGATCACTTTAATACTTTCTATGAGCTCCGTCACAAACGGATCTTCAAACTTCATGGTAGAAGGTGTGAACTTCAGCGAGAGCAACGTATCGATCTGTTCCTTCTCCGACTTCGCAGTGAGATCTTTGAGCTTGCTGTCTTTCGCTTCCAATTGTTTGAGAATTGCATCCCACGCATAAATATGTTTGCGGCTATCCTGGCGGATGTCCATGCTGGCGAAGTAGAATCCGAAGATCCTGACCTTGAGAATTACTTCATCAAGCAGGTCGAGGAAGAGCCCGCGATGTTCGTCCACAATCGCAGTGCGCGCTTTGAGCAGGTCGCTCAGCAATTCGTCAGCCGACTCATATCCCCCTTCGCCACTTCCGTAGGCCAGCGGATATACATGGCGCTCAACATCTGCAATAATATTGGCCACGCCTTTGAACGTCAGCCTGCGTTTGAGGAATCGCACGTCACGGTAGTAGCACCGCATCAGGGACTGCTGCAACCGTTGCGCTACCTGCAGGGTGGTCTCATGCGTTACAAACGGGTTGCCATCGCGGTCGCCACCGGGCCAGAAACCGATCTTCACCAGATCATAGTTTGTCCAGTCTTCAGGGGCAATCTGTAAACCCTCCATCAGCTTCAGGAAGATCTGTGGCGCAGCTTCATAGAAAACATTTTCGAGGTACCAGCTCAGGCTGATCGCCTCATCGAATGGCGTAGGCTTTTCGCGGTTGATGAATCCTGTTTTGCCCAGCTGACGCAGCAGTAAATTGATATGTTCGAGGTGTCCCTGGCGAATGGCTTCCTCAAGGTCGTTAATGATGGCGAGTACGTGCCCCGGATAAAATTGCGTAGGGTGCGCGGTGAGCACTATGCGCACGCTGAAGTCTTCGAGCTTCTTCTTTAGATCTTCGGTATATCCTTCTGTTGACGCGCGTAGCAATAGCGCAGAGATCGTTCCTTTTCCGTTCACATCGTTGATCTTGTCAAAGGCGGCATCTTCCACAGAATCGAACAGCACCACCTGGCGTTCTGCATACTGAATGAAATTGAAAAGCAGGTCGAACTGTTCTTCGCGGGTAGCCTTGGGAGTAAAATCGGCAAAAAACTTCTCAATGATCGCTTTCGGGTCGAGGCCCTCCTCAAAGCCCTTCTCACAGGCTTGCTGCAGCAGCGGCAGCAGGGTTCCGGTTCTGTAGATCCCGGAGTACGGAAGGTTCAGGAAGAGGCTATTGTAGATGTGATAGCGAGTTGAAACGGTCTGGTTGAAGTTTGACATTAGGTCGGTTTTTGGCGTCAAACAAATTTATCACTACCCGGCCATGCACCTGCTATGTGGGATTCTATTATTTCAATAATTTTTATGGAATCGATTTCAGAAAGGCTCATAAAACAAAAATGGCCTCCATGTTGTCATGGAAGCCACTAATTTTTTGCGCCTAACAACTGTTACGGCATGGCGGTGGTAACCACTTCGCCTTTAATTGTGAGGTAAACCACACCTTCAGCCGTGTTGGCATTTACCGTCAATGTCTTGGTAAACACGCCAATGGATGCAGCGTTGAACGTTGCCTTGATGAAGCCGGTGCCTTTAGGAGCAACAGGATCTTTCGTATAGTTGGCAATTGTACAGCCGCAAGACGCCTGCACGGTTGAGATGATCAACGGAACATCGCCTGTGTTGGTGAAGGTGAACTCGTGTGTTACCGGAACGCCCTGCTTGATCTTTCCAAAATCGTGGGTGGTTGAAGCCCAGGTGAAAACCGGCTGATCAACCAAAGCTTTTGATGGCTTCACCTTTACATCCTTTTCCTGTGCGAATACACTGGCAACCAGCAATAGGGAGAATAGTGTTAAAGCAATTTTTTTCATGACTAGATATTAATTGTTTACAAATATTTTACGCGTTCGAACAACACAAAACTCGCATTGGATGAGCAAATATCGTGTTAACAGTCTTCTAATTAATGTTAATGAAGTGTTAAAGATAACCCGTAAATTCAGCTTTATAGTAATTTTATACTGTGAAAAGTTCGTCCATTCGCTTTATTGTGATTCTGGCCACGATTTGTATCGTTGGAATCACCATTACACAGCTCTACTGGGTAAGGCGCGCGTTTGACCTGAAAGAGGCGGAATTCGAAAGAACGGTAAACGCAGCACTTTTCAACGTTGCATACCAGATCTTCGACATCAACCATACACCGTCCCCGGCTATGAACCCGGTGAAACAGGTTTCCACTAATTATTTCGTGGTGATGGTGAACGGTGAAGTAGACAGCAACCTGCTCGAATACCTGTTAAAGACCGAATTCGAAAAACGCAACATCAAATACGATTTCGAATATGGGGTTTACGATTGCTCCAGCGAAAAAATGAAGTACGGTGACTACGTTTCCCTGCAAACGGCATCGGAAAAGACGGCTCTCCCGGCTGCAAACGAAAAAGGCAAAATCAAGAAGCTGCCAGCCTACAGCCACTATGCTTATTATTTCGGTGTACAGTTTCCTAACCACGAAGGCCACCTTATCAACCAGATGGGAATCTGGTCTTTCTCCTCTGTCGTGCTCCTGGTGGTCATTCTCTTCTTCGGTTATACTTTGTTTGTGATCCTGAAACAGAAGCGCCTCTCGGAAATTCAGAAGGACTTCATCAACAACATGACGCACGAGTTCAAAACACCGATCTCAACTATCGCGGTGTCAACGGAGGTGCTGAAAGATCCCAACATCGTGCACCAGCCGGAGCGCCTGCTGAACTATACCACCATCATCGAAAAAGAAAATACGCGTCTCAAGCAGCAGGTTGAACGCGTGTTGCAGATGGCGCGCCTCGATCGTGACGATATCGGACTGAAAAAAGAAATGGTGGATGTGCACCAAATCATCCAGGAGGCTATTCGCAACACATCAACTGCGCTGCATGAACGCCAGGGAACGATTGAGTGCGAGCTGAATGCAACGCGCCACACGTTTGAAGCTGACAAGCTGCACCTTACCAACGTGCTTTACAACCTCATCGACAATGCCATCAAATACTGTAAGGCAGAACCACGCATTGTGATCCGGACAAAAGATTCAAATAAGCACCTTTTGCTCGAAGTGGAAGACAACGGTATCGGTATCAGCGCTGAAAACCAGAAGCGCGTGTTTCAGAAATTTTTCCGCGTGCCTACCGGGAATGTGCATGACGTGAAAGGTTTCGGCATTGGCCTGAACTACGTGAAGTCAATCATTGAAGCACACAAAGGGAATATAAAATTAGAGAGCGACCTTGGCAAAGGATGTATCTTTAAGATCTCTATTCCGTTCTAATACTCCATGATGACCCGCAAGAAAATCTTACTGGTAGAAGATGATCCAAGCCTCGGATTTGTGATCCAGGATAATCTCCAGCTCAAAGGATTCGATGTGACACTGTGTAAAGATGGTGAAGAAGGGGAGTCAACCTTTCACAATCATCCATTCGATATCTGTATCCTGGATGTGATGCTACCGAAAAAAGATGGATTTACCATTGCAAAATCCATCCGTGCAAAAGATAAGTTAGTGCCCATCCTTTTCCTCACGGCTAAGTCGATGATGGAAGACAAACTTGCCGGTTTCCAGACAGGCGCTGACGACTACATCACAAAGCCCTTCAGCCTTGACGAGCTCATCTGCCGTATTGATGTTTTCCTGAGACGCTCAGCAAACACCAGCGAAGGCAATGGCAAACAGGTTTACACCGTAGGCGGTTTCGCCTTCGACCCTATGAACCTCACGCTGAAAAATAGCACCACCGAAAAAACACTTACACAAAAGGAAGCGGAAGTCCTCAAGCTCCTCTACCAAAACCGCGACCGCGTGCTCAAGCGCGAAGAGATACTCAAAGAAGTGTGGGGCGATGACGATTACTTCATGGGCCGAAGCATGGACGTCTTCATTTCGAAGCTTCGGAAATATCTTAAGGAAGACCCATCCATCCAGATTGTGAATTACCACGGGGTGGGTTTCAGGTTGGAAGTGAGGTGAAGTTGTGCTCATGTGTTCGGGTGCTCATGTACTCATGTTGTCGCGTTTGTGGAGTTTCTGTGATGATGGAGGAGAGTCGGCTTTCGAGGTTAGATTGTTTCGGGTTTCGGGTTAGGTGTTAATGTGTGAAGGTGTTTAGGTGTTAATGTGTTTAGGAGTTAATGCGCAGAGGCCGCGCCATCCTTTTCGCTAGAAGGTTCGCACCAACTCCATCCAAGCGTCCGCGCGACTGCGCACTCCATAGCGTCCCATTGCGGAAACGCACTAGCAATGAAGTACTATAAGTTCACAATCCCGGGGCACTGACCTCAGGAACCTACATGCATTCAATAATTCATAGCGGTAATCTGCATTTGTATTTCCTCTGAAGTTCTCACGCATCCATCCAAGCGCAGCGCCAGTGATGTGCTCAGGTGTTCACGTGCTCAGGTGCTCATGTTGTCTCGTTTGTAGGATTTTTGTGATGATGAAGGAGACTCGGCTTTCGGGTGAGGTGTTAATGTGTTAATGGGTTACGCTCCGTATTAATATTTCACCCGTCACCAAACTCGCTATGAAAAGAAAAGGTCCCTGCGAGAGGCCGCGATCGAAATGTTGAGACGCACGTGCATTTAAAATATCCTTTGCGTTGAAAAATGCCTTTCGCCACTAAGACAACACGTCCCTCAAAACTTGCACCGACTTCAATTCCCCAAAGTTCTCCAGGTGCTCCTGGTAAAACTTCAGCAGCAACTCAAGGATGTTCCTACGTTGTTCATTCGTGGCAATAATAATGTCTTCAAACTCTAACGTGATCATCTGCTGCAATACGATCTCTGTCTTTTCATCCGTGACTCGACCACCGAGGATCTCATTTACGAACTGTGGTCCGAAGCCGAGGTACCGGCTCAGCTTGATCATAAAGACCAAATGCGCATTCTCAACTCCCGCGGTAAGGGAATCCATACGCACCAGTGAATCCACAAGGAACTGGAAAAGGTTTCCAACTCCGCTTTCCTCTTTCAGTGTTTTGTTGAGCAACTCGGTAATAAACATTCCGATAGTCGACTTCCGGATATCCACGGTCAGCGATTGATAGGGATAGAAGCATTGAATTTCTTTGATGCGCTCCAGGTTGGCGTGCTCGCGATGGTAGACTACGAGATTTAATAACGTGAGCGGCTGATACAACGCAATTTTGTTCTTTGCAGATTTACTTCTGACACCATTGACAATATAGCTCTGCAACCCGAACGCTTCCGTGAAGATGGTGACAATGATGGAGGTTTCGCCATAGCGCGTGAAACGGAAAACGATACCTCGTGTCTTGTGAATCATGAAAATGGCGCCAGGCGTGGCAATTATTTCTTGCGATTCTTCATGCCTTCAAAAAATGCTTTGCGGTTACGCGCTTCATATTGACCGAGTTCACCCAGCATTACCTGGTTATCGTCTTTGGTGAGTCGGTAGGAAAACGATGCCAGCTCCCCCGTCTGCGCGCAGATCGCGTGTACTTTTGTAACAAATTCCGCCACCGCCAGGAGAAACGGCATAGGTCCAAAAGGTTTACCCTCGAAGTCCATGTCAAGGCCCGCCACAATCACACGTTTGCCCTGGTTGGCGAGCGTGTTGCAGACCTCCACGATGGCTTCATCAAAGAACTGCGCTTCGTCAATACCAACGACATCACTGTCACCGGCAAGAAGAAGAATATCATTGGCAAAATTAACGGGTGTGGAACGGATAGCGTTCTCGTTGTGCGATACAATTTTGGTTTCGTGGTACCGCGTATCGATCACGGGCTTGAAGATCTCGACCTTTTGTTTGGCGATGATGGCGCGGTTGAGCCTGCGGATCAGCTCTTCGGTTTTTCCGGAGAACATGCAGCCACAAATCACTTCAATCCAGCCGGCCCGGTCCTGTTGCGATTTCCCTCCAAAATGCGGTTCAATAAACATGGGTGCAAAATACGAAAATGCGGTTTTAACGCGGAGGATATTTTAAATACACGTGCGGCCCAGTGTTCATTTCCCCGGGATTAAAGTGTTTTAGAACTCTATCGAGCCTGCGGTTCCGCAAAGAACGCAGAGAACTGTGTAGTCGCGCTGACGCTTGGATGAGGCGCGAAGGAACCTTAAGGAAATACAAAATGCAGTTTTAACGCGGAGGATATTTTAAATACACGTGCGGCTCAGCGCTCTTTTCTCCGGGATAAGAGGGTTTTAGAACTCTATAGTTTGTGCGCTTCCGCAAAGGACGCAGAGAGCTGTGTTGTCGCGCTGACGCTAGGACGAGGTGGGAAGGAACCTTATGGGAAATGTAAAATGCGAGCTGAGGGATCGTAGATCCTGATGGCTTTACACATTAACACCTTAAAACCTTAACACATCAACACCTCCCGAATGCCGAGTCTCCACCATCATGATAACCATTCCAAAAACGTGTCAACATGAGCACATGAGCACTTGAACACACGAGCACCTCACCGCGCTATTGCTTGGATGAAGTGCGATGGAACCTTAAGAAAATGTAAAATGCGAGCTGAGGGATCGCAGATCCTGGTGGCTTTACACATTAACACTTTAAAACCTTAACACATTAACACACCTCACCCGAATGCCGAATCTCCACCATCATGATAACCATTCCAAAAACGTGACATCATGAGCACCTGAGCACTTGAACACATGAGCACATCAGAAAGATCCCAGGCACTTCCATCCCTCGGAGCGAATCGATCAGTCCTGCGTGCTTTCAGTATTCAATGTGTGGCAGCTTATACTCCTCCGGCACTGCTACTTTCACATCACCCAGCACACGCACCTGGCATGATAATCGTTCATTCGCCCGGAGTGCCCCCATGGCCCGATACCGGTTTTCGGCCGGGGTTGCCTGGCTTAAATGTTCATGACCTTCCAGCACAATAACCTTGCACGTGGTACACCTGCCCTTGCCCCCGCAGGAATGCATCCAGTCAAGCCTGTTGTTCTGGAAATGTTTAAGCAGCGAAACCGTGGTGTCGTTTATGGTAAGCGTTTTCGATTTCCAGTTCTCGATGACAATCAGGGGCATGTTTCGGTTTTTTGAGTGTGGAAATGCGCCAAGAACAATTAACTTTATAACCGCCAAATAAGGCATTAATCTGATACGATCAACATGGATGAAAAGATTAGTCTCGAAGCAATTGCACTGTATGGAGATAGCTATGCTGAAAAGCTCCTGAAGAACTTCTTTGCCACCAAAGAAAAGATCAGCGGCCAGGAAATTCTATCCCTATCCTCTATACAGCAAGTCAACCTGTTCGTCATCCGCGAACTATTCAAAGCGTGGAAAGAAGAGACCCGCAAGCAAAAGAGTTCGTATTTCGACAATGAACACCCCGAAGTAAAAGAGGCGCTTGCCACCTATATGTCAGTGGTGTCAAATCATATTCTTATTGATCGCGCACACTTTGCTCCGCTTCTGAAAAAAGCCGTCAGCCAGACGCTGCTTGCCATCTTCGATCCTTACGACTTCTTCTCCATGCTGGTAACCGGCAAAGACAACAAGCTGGAAGTCGCATCCCTGCGTGAAGAGCTGAAGTACATCAAGATCAATAAAGCTCCAATCGAACGAATGCTCCAGACACTGGAGGCGCGAAAGGTGGAGCATATCCCCGGCAATGAAGCTTTTGCCGTGCTGGACCAAATCCTGGAAGAAGTAAACTTCACCCCTGAGGACCTGGACGGCTACATCGACAAATTCTCTCAGGTTCATCCGCTGGATCCGTCTTCATTCTACATTACAAAGCCCGTTGTGGAAACAGAGCTTCGCCACCCACACCAGCAGGTAAAGTCGGAAATGAGCGAAACACGTACTACCTACACGGAAGACAAAGTCATTGTCGAGGAAAAGAAAGTAATCGTGCAGGAGACCAAGAAAGACTCGATCAACGAGCGGGTGCCTGCCGGCCGGCCAGCATTGATGGATAACCTGAAGAAGATCTCACGGATCAAGGAAAGCCTTTCCATCAACCAGAAGTTCATGTTCACGAAGGTACTCTTCTTTGGTGACTTTGAGTCGTTCAGCCGTGCTATCGATGATATCGACCAACTCCCTGACATGAATGCCGCCCTCCGCTACCTTGAGCGCCACTCGTCAAACTGGGACCGCGATAGCAAGGAGTTCCATGAGTTTATGGAGATGGTGGAACAGATGTTCGCATAAACTCCGGGTCAAAAGTTCGTCTTAGGATTACTCGCCCGTCACGCTAATCGAGAGACGGCATTAGGTATCAGGCATTGGGCATTAGAAACAGCCGGACACTTCCATGAAAATCATGCAGCGCTCTCAATCGGTAAGCGCAATAGGGAACAATTCCTAATCCCTAATGCCTAATTCCTTTACAGCCTCTGTAACACTTGCATCCGGTGGGCATCCAATTTCAAAAAGATGAACAGCATCACAGTGAATCCCCACAATGAAGATCCGCCATAGCTGAAGAACGGAAGTGGGATTCCGATCACAGGGAATAGGCCGATGGTCATGCCAATGTTCACGGCAAAATGGAAAAAGAAAATACAGGCAATGGAGTAGCCATACACACGGGCAAAACGGTTCTTCTGTCGCTCCGCCAAAAATATGATCCGCATCAGCAACGACATGAAAAGCACCACCACGATCAGGCTTCCGATCCAGCCATGCTCCTCACCGATCGTGCAGAAAATAAAGTCGGTGCTTTGCTCGGGAACGAAATCAAATTTAGTCTGCGTGCCTTCGAGAAAACCCTTTCCGAAAAATCCCCCGCTGCCAATGGCAATTTTGGATTGTGTTACGTTCCAGCCATAGCCGAGCGGATCGGCATCGGGATTAAGCATTGATACAATTCTTCGTTGATGGTGATCTTCCAGGAGTCCGAACACGGCCTCCACGCTACCGATAAAAAATGCGAGCACCGCGGCCCCGGCCGTGATCGTCACGAGCGTCTTGACTTTCTTTCTGCGATTGAGGAAAATGGCAATCCCCCAGATCACTCCAATCCCTCCAAAAAGAATCCAATTATTCTCCACCAGGAGCGTAAGGATGAAGAGAATGGCAGCACCAAGTCCGAGCAAGATCAGGAAGGGAGACATTCCTTCGCGGTAGAACACGACTGTAAAAATGAGGAACACCATGGCTGTTCCGTAATCTTTCTGCAGAAGAATGAGCATGATGGGTGCACCGATGAGCCCAAACAACACCACCTGGTTCCTGAGGTTATCCATCTTGAAGCCGATGGAGCCAATAAACTTGGCCACTACGAGGGCGGTAGCAAACTTTGCAAATTCAGAAGGCTGCACACCGAACGAACCTATCCCGAGCCAAGCCTTGTTTCCACCAACTTCTTTACCAATAATTGGAACAAGCAAAAGCAAAAAGAGAACAAGGCCATAAATAATGTAAGCGAATGTCTCGTAAAATTGCCGGTCAATGATCAGAATAGCCGCGATGATAATTCCTGACCCCGCGATAAAAAGAAGCTGTCGGCCGGAGTTCAGCTGAAGGCTGAAGATACTCGTGTCTGCCTCGGGGTCGTAAGTCACTGCGTAGATATTCAGCCAGCCAAAAAATACGATGGCTACATAGATGCCAACTGTTACCCAGTCGACTTTGGTGGTGATTATTTTTTCTTCCTGTCTCACGGTATCAATCCAGAAAATCTCCCTTTAAAACGTAATCCTGAATGTGCGGTCTTTTCGTTTCACCGTACAAATATTTTTCAATCATCAAACTTGCGATGGATGCGGCAGCGCGTGCACCTTGTCCTGACCACTCCACATAAACTGAAACGGCAATCTTGGGATTTTCCTTTGGCGCATAGGCAATGAAAACCGAGTGGTCTGGCCGCGCGTTCTTCATCGTCTTTGCGTCATTCTGAACTGACCCGGTCTTTCCGCAAACGACAATGTCTTTCAAACTTGCGCGGTGTTTACCGGTACCCGATCGAACCACCTCCTCCATGGCGTCAGCTGCAATCTCAAAATATTCTGGATCGATCGTGGTGTAATGCTTCTCTTCGAACTGAGGTAACGGTTTACCTGTCTTACCAATTGATTTTACCAGGTGAGGCGTAATGTAGTATCCCTTGTTGGCAACCGTGGCAGCAAAGTTCGCCATCTGTAACGGCACCACCAGGTTCTCTCCTTCTCCGATTGCGATTGAATAAATGTTGGAAAATTTCCATGGGCGACCGGTGTACGCCCTGTCATAGAACGCGGGACTTGGGACCAGGCCATTCTTCTCATTGGGCAAATCAATTCCAAGCTTCTTTCCGAATCCAAAGCTTGAAATGTGTTTGTTCCATTCTTCAAGGCCGATTCGCGTATCATCAAACGGATTGTCAGACTTTCCTTTATTCACCATACGTTTCATCGTCTGATAGAAATAAGGATTGCATGAGTTGGTAATTGCTCCACGAAGATCTTCGTTGGAATGAGGGCCGTGACAATTCATTGGCTTACCACGCTCGCATTTGAATCGCGTCTCGGGCGTGATCACACCTTCCTGCAAAGCAACCATCGCCTGGGCAATCTTAAAGATCGAACCAGGTCTGTATTGTGCCATCAGCGGCCGGTTGAACAGTGGTTTGTTGGTGTCGCTATTAATTAACACGAAGTTCTCACTGTAACGTTTGCCCGTCAGCAGCGTGGGGTCATATGATGGCCCCGACACCATCGAAAGAATTTCACCCGTGGCCGGCTCAATCGCGATGATACTTCCGGCTTTTCCTTTCATCAGGAATTCTCCATACTCCTGCAGATCGATATCTACCGTGCTGATGAGATCCTGCCCAGGTTCAGATAACGTGTCGTATTCACCATTAGCGAAAGGTCCTTTAATAATGCCGTCTACATCGCGCAGCAGGAACCGTTTACCGCTTCGGCCGCGCAGATATTGTTCGTAGTAAGCTTCAATTCCGCTCTGGCCAATTCCTTCGCCCTGCCGATAGAATTTGCTTTCATCTTTCTCCAACTGGGTTTTTGAGATTTCACTGACATAGCCAAGAGCGTTTGACATTACGTTCTTCGTGTAAGCTCTTGTGCTGCGTGCCTGGATCATGAAGCCCGGAAACTCATCGATGCGGTCTTGAATTCTGGCAAAGTCGAGATTAGAAAGTTGCGTGAGGAAAACGGTTGGCTTACGAGGCGAGTACTCCTTCTTTCTGCGCAGTTCCCTGAATTTCTCGCGTAGTTCCGGCATCGTCATCGAGAATACCTCGCAGAATGCCGCGCTGTCCAGGTGCTTAACTTCTTTTTTGAGGATGAGAAGGTCAAACTCGGGCGTGTTGTAAACAATGAGTTTTCCGTTGCGGTCGTAGATCAGTCCGCGAACCGGAGGATCAACGACTTCCAGTACGGCATTGCTGTTCGCCAGGTCTTTGTATTTGCGATCAACTACCTGGATAGAAAACAACTTGATGAGAAAGATGACTCCCACCAACGCAAATCCAATCTGAATAATTTCCCTTCTGCCTTCGTTCATAGAAACAAATTTCCTTCAGGCCAACGAACAAGTTTAAAAAATCACCGATACCTGCCACTGGGGAACAGATACTGCACTATTAAAGTTACAACAGTTGTAAAAATTGTACTAGTAATAACCTTCCAAAGTGTAAACCAGAACATTCCGAATCCGCCAGCCTCGATGTAGAACAGCACAGCATGGTGAACAAACACAAGTGGAATGGTGTATACTAAAAACCACTGCATGCCATGGGCTGCGATGGATGGCGTATCGTTGCTGTCATAGCCACCCTGAGGCGTGATGGATGACAGCCAGTAATTGCGCAGGTACATCACAAACACGCAGGCAAACGCATGCAAACCGAGGCTATCATAAAAAATATCTACCATGAATCCCAGCAGGAATCCGGCAACCATGAGCAGCAAGGGGTTCGAATCTACGGGCAGGAAGAAGAGGTACGCCACATAGAGAAAACAAAAAGCCGTGTTGAACAGCACAATATTCTTGAGGATCAGCACCTGGTAGAACAGGTAGATGAAAAAAGAAATGGCCTGGATGATCAGGTTTCGGTTCATTTGTTACCCTCCTCCAGGAATGGACCCTGCAGGGAATCCAATTCATTCTTTAAATGACTGCGAACCACTTCCACGTAGGAGAGTTTTCTAAAATCCTGCGATAAACGCACCGTAAGATCATAGAACAGGGTGGGGTTCTGTTTCACATCCTCAATGATGCCGACCATGATTCCTTCGGGGAAAACGGCATTGTAAGAAGACGTGACCACCGTGTCGCCTTTGGCGGGATTGACATGCCGTGGTACAAAATTCAATTGAGCAAAGTCCGGGTCGCGACCATCCCAGCTGACCGAGCCGAAATAGCCCGTGCGCGTCATGAGAACCGAGAGTTTGTAATCTTTATGGAGTATGGAAGTAACAACACTATAATGGTTTGATACGGCCTTCACTTTCCCCACAGCACCTAACGGACTGATTACTGCCATTCCGGGCTTTACGCCTGCGTCAGAGCCTTTGTTGATGGTGAGGTAGTTGGTGAATCGATTCACGGAGTTGTTGACCACTTTCGCGCTAATGAAATCAAATTGCCTGATCACGGATGAGTCTCTGCGGCTGATGGAATCGGAGGCCTGCTGGAGCTGGTTGAACTGTTCAAGTTTGCTACGGAGTACGGCATTCTCTTCAGCCAGGGTGCTGTTGATATTTCGCAACAGGAAATATTCGCGCACGTCCTGCGAAAAGTTATTGAGGCTCGCTACCATGCTACTGGAAGAGTTGAAAAATCTGGCGCTCTGGTACTGATTATTCTGGATAATCAGCCAGGCACAGATAACTTCGATAACAAGGAACGTAAAAAAGGCCCGGTACTGGTAAAAAAATAAAAAGAGCCGTTCCATGGAATCAGGTCATCAATACAGCACGGAATTTATCGAGTTGTTTCAGGGCTGCACCGGTTCCTCTTACGACCGCCTTCAACGGATCTTCCGCCACGTGGATCGGAAGTTTGGTTTTCAACGCCAGACGCTTATCCAGGCCGCGAAGCAATGCGCCACCGCCTGTGAGGTAGATACCTCTTTCGTAAATATCCGCTGACAATTCCGGAGGTGAAGTTTCAAGAGCTTTCAGCACTGCTTCTTCAAGTTTCGAAACTGACTTATCCAACGCAAAAGCAACTTCAGAGTAAGAAATTTTGATCGTCTTGGGGATCCCCGTCATCAGGTCGCGGCCACGGATTTCATAATCTTCTGGTCCTTCGTCCAGCTCCGTCAGGGCTGACCCCACCTCAATCTTCACCTTCTCGGCAGAGCGTTCGCCAATCAAAAGGTTGTGCTGGCGTCTCATATAGTCAAGGATGTCGCGGTTGAATGTGTCACCGGCAACGCGGATCGATTGATCACAGACGATACCGGAAAGGGCGATTACGGCAATGTCAGTCGTTCCTCCACCGATATCAACGATCATGTTACCGACTGGCATTTCAATGTCGATGCCGGTTCCGATAGCAGCTGCAATCGGTTCGTAGATCATGTACACCTCTTTCGCTCCCGCATGCTCCGCAGAGTCGCGAACGGCACGCTTCTCCACTTCAGTGATACCTGATGGGATACAAATCACCATACGGTAACTTGGCGGAAACATTCTCTTACCCGTATCAATCATTTTGATCAACCCGCGGATCATCATCTCAGCCGCCTGGAAATCGGCAATAACACCTTCTTTCAATGGACGGATAGTCTTGATGTGCTCATGCGTCTTCTCGTGCATCTGCATGGCTTCTCTTCCAATCGCCAGCACTTTGTTGGCTTGCTTGTCGAGCGCGATGATCGATGGCTCGTCTACTACAATTTTATCACGGTAAATGATCAGTGTGTTCGCAGTGCCCAGGTCGATTGCAATGTCACTGGTGAAGAAATCGAGAAATCCCATTGAGTGTTGGAGGCTTTTGTGAGTTGGTAAAAAATTAGATGGGCGAAATTACATAATAATTGCCTTGATTCTGTAGTAAAAAGGAGTGAAAAAACTTACAAGGATAAAGTTAACGACCTATCCGTTACAACATGGTTTAAGGAGGTAAATCACCGAGTACTTTGACCAAAAGTCGTACATGGGTTGACTTTTGGATTACTGGGAATGGCCGTTGTCTGAGAGCTGCAGGCTACAAGCTCCAAGCCGTGCGTGTTACCAAAAACTTGAAGCTTGAGCTTGCAGCAGAAATTAGTGCTTGAAGTGGCGGGTTCCCGTGAAAACCATTGCCATTGAATGGTTGTCACAGAAGGCAATCGAGTCTTGATCTTTAACGGAACCACCTGGCTGAATAACCGCGCTAACACCGGCCTGGTGGGCGATTTCCACGCAATCGGGAAATGGGAAAAACGCATCAGAAGCCATGACTGAACCCTTTAGGCTGAAGCCAAAAGCAGCAGCTTTTTCGATGGCTTGCTTCAATGCATCAACGCGGGAAGTCTGACCAACACCGCTTGCCAGGAGTTGACCATTCACGGCTAGAATAATTGTATTTGACTTCGTGTGTTTGCAGATCTTGCTCGCAAAAAGCAGCGCATCAACCTCAGCGGCCGTTGGTGCCTTTTTCGTCACCACTTTCAAATCACCTTTGGAGTCCGTTTTGAGATCAAGGTCTTGTTCGATTATGCCATTGAGGATGCTTTTCACCTGGCGTTTTTCTGTCAAGGCCTGTTTCTGGCGCAACAACATGCGGTTCTTTTTCGATTTAAGAAGCTCTAGCGCCTGCGGGGAATAGGAAGGTGCGATAAGAATCTCAAAGAACAGCTTGTTGATTTCTTCCGCAGCAGCGAGGTCAATTTCCTTGTTCACAGCCAGGACCCCGCCAAAAGCAGAGATAGTGTCGGCCTGGAATGCTTTAAGGTAGGCTTCTTTCACGGTTGAACCAATTGCCACGCCACAAGCATTGGTATGTTTGATGATCACAAAAGCCGTTTCACCTTCGAATTCCTTAACAAGATTTACGGCTGCATCAACATCAACCAGATTGTTGTAGGAAAGCTCCTTTCCATTCAATTGTTCGAACAAGCCATCGAGGTCGCCATAATAGATGCCTTGCTGGTGCGGATTCTCACCATACCGGAGCACCCGTCCCTTTTGAAGGCTTTTTTTGAACACCGGTACGTTCAGATCCTTGTTGAAATAATTAAAGATGGCAGTATCGTAATGTGAGGTCACATTGAATGCAAGGCCAGCAAACCGCTTCCTGTCGCTCAGCTCTGAAGTACAGCTTTTGGTCTCAAGCAGCGTAAGCAATTCCTGATATTGTTCACGAGATGATACAATTATTACATCACCAAAATTCTTGGCGGCAGCCCGGATCAACGAAATCCCTCCGATGTCAATCTTCTCGATGACTTCTTCTTCTGTCCCTCCCTTGGCTACGGTCTCTTCAAAGGGATAAAGATCGACAATAACAAGATCAAGCGGGCCGATGTTATATTGCCTGGCTTCCCCAAGGTCTCCGCTGTGCTCCCTTCGGTAAAGTATCCCTCCGAAAATTGCAGGATGCAACGTCTTTACCCGCCCGCCAAAAATTGATGGGTATCCGGTAAGCGTTTCAACCGGTGTTACTTTGTATCCGAGCTTCTCAATAAACTCCTGTGTCCCCCCGGTGGAAACAAATTCTACCCCTGCTTTGCCGAGCTTGTGGATAATGGGCTCAAGGTTGTCTTTATAAAAAACTGAAATGAGGGCACGGGTGATTTTCCGGTGAGACATGGGGGCGTTATTCAAGGTTTAAGGTTTCGGGGTTATATTCCGGGTTTCGGGTTTCGGATTTCGGGTTAGATGATTCCTTCGAGGTCACGTTCTTCGTACTCTTCGAATTCGATACTAAAGTCGTCTGCGTCCAGGTATGCAGGGAAACGATCGCGGAAGGACTGGAGAGAGTTTGCGCTTAACTCGATCGTGCGAGTGACTTCATCTCCTTCGTTTGACCAGACTGCATCGCCCTTTGGACTGATTATAGCCGAATGGCCATTATGTTCAATACCATGACCATCCAAACCAATCCGGTTAACGCCAGCCACATAGCTTAGATTTTCGATGGCCCGCGCTCTCAGCAGCGTATCCCAGGCATCAATGCGGGTTGTCGGCCAGTTGGCAACGTAAACAGCCAGATCATAGCTTGGTCGTTTCGCGGCATTGTCCCACCGGTTGCGGCTCCAGACGGGGAAACGAAGGTCATAGCACACAAGCGGGCAGATTCGCCAGCCTTTCCAAGTTGAGATCAAAAGGCTTTCGCCAGATGAATAGTTCTTGTTTTCATTGGCCATCCTGAACAGATGACGTTTGTCGTACGTCTTATAGTGGCCACCCGGTTCCATCCACAGCAGGCGATTGTAATACCGTTCATGAACCGTCACAATGTAGCTTCCCATAATCAGGGCTCCGGTTTGGTCAGCCATCTGCTTCATCCACTTGAATGTCCGCATATTCATGTGCTCAGCCAGTTTATGCGAGTTCATGGTAAAGCCGGTGGTGAACATTTCCGGCAGGATGATAACATCGGTGGTATTGCCGATCTGCCAGATTTTTTCCTCAAACATGGCCAGATTAGCCTCAATGTCTTCCCAATGCAAATCTGACTGTACCAGGGTAATCTTTAAATCCTGCATAAGACGTAGTGGTTTGTCCCAACGGATGAATGGGACCGCAAAGAAAGCCAAATGAGGGGAAAACTTCTAATGGAAATTCCGCCTGTAGCCCAGATTCGTCAAACGAGCGGAAAATTTCCTAAGCGAAAGGCATTAGGCATTGGGCATTGGCGCGTGTTTCCAACATGTCACGTGGGAAAATATTTTTCAGACGAACCCGAAATTGAAAACTATCCTGGATTCTCGAATGCCTGATCCCAATTCCTAATGCCTTTACAAACCCTTCAAAATCTGGCAGGCTTGCAATAGCGTTTCCTCTTTTTTGGCAAAACAAAAGCGCAGCAAACGATTGTCTGTCTTGTCCTTGTAGAAAACGGATACGGGTATAGCAGCAACTTTGAGCTTCTTGGTCAGCTCTTCAGCCATTTCTACATCTGGCTTATCGGAAATTGACCGGTAGGACATCAGTTGGAAATACGAGCCCTGGCAAGGCAGGGGCTCCAGTGACGACCCTTTCACGTGGTGGAGGAAAAAGTTGCGCTTGTCCTGATAGAACTGCCCAAGGCTATTGTAATGATCGGGGTTCTTCAGGTATTCGGCCAGCGCGAACTGGACAGGAGTGTTCACAGCAAATACGATGAACTGATGCGTTTTTCGGATCTCAGCCGTCAGGTGAGGTGGCGCAACCACGTAGCCGGCTTTCCATCCGGTGGCGTGAAAGGTTTTGCCAAACGAATAGATGGCAATGCTTTGTGAGGCGAGGCCTGGCGAGCTAAGGGCACTTTGATGCTTGATTCCATCAAAAATCAGACGCTCATAAACCTCATCGCTTAACACGAGGATATTGTTTGTCAGCGCGATCTTTTCCAACTCAAGAAGATCATCGGGCTTCAACACAGAGCCGCTCGGATTGTGCGGGGTGTTAACCATGATCATCCTCGTCTTCTTTGTTATCTTCTTTTTGACAAGATCCCAGTCTATCGAGAAACCCGGATACGTGAGATTGATCTGCACCGGAACCCCACCGTTCAGGCGGATGGCCGGGTCGTAGCTGTCGTATGCGGGGTCGAAGACGATTACTTCATCACCGGGATTCACAAAAGCAGCGATGGCTGCAAAGATTCCTTCCGTTGCCCCTGCCGTGATGGTAATTTCCGAGTCCGGGTCAACACGATTGTTATACGCCTCAGCAATAACCTTCGCGATTTGCTGCCGGAGCAAGGGCACACCTGGCATGGGCGCATACTGGTTATTCCCTTCCAGCATGAAGCGATGCACGAGGTCAATAATGGTTTTGTCAATGGCGAAGTCGGGGAAACCTTGCGAAAGGTTAATCGCTCCGTGATCGAGCGCCATCTTCGACATAACAGAAAAAATGGACGTACCTACATCCGGGAGACGGGACGTAATTTTCATGAATTACTTTTTTGCAGGCGCAAGGATGCGATACTCAGTATCCACTTTGCCTTTCGAAATATCAGCAAGCTTTCCTTTCAGAAGACGTTTCTTGAGCGAAGTGAGGTAATCAACAAACAACTTCCCTTCGATGTGATCGTACTCGTGCTGAATTATACGGGCCTTCATTCCGTCATACTCTTCTTCTTTCAGATTCCACCCTTCGTCATAATACCTGATCCTCACTTTTTCCTTGCGGGAGATCTTCTCGCGAATGTTTGGAATACTCAGGCAGCCTTCTTCAAATTCCCAGGGCGTTCCAGTTTCTTCAAGGATCTCTGGATTGATAAATGCTTTCTTAAAATTCTCCATATCCGGTTCGTCTTCGAGCCCGGTTCCGTCAACAACAAACAATCGAATCGGCTTCCCGATCTGTGGTGCTGCCAGGCCAATTCCGCTGGCTGCGTCCATGGTTTCAAACATGTCGGCAATCAACTGCGTGATGTCGCTTCCCTGTGGTATATCTTTCGCCCGCTGCCTCAACACCGGATCACCATACATTACAATAGGATAAATCATGGGGCAAAGTTAGCACATGAAATCAGATTTTGCATGCGTTTCAGAAAAGTCAACTGTCGACAGACAACAGACCACGGGTGTGGACCATCGACTGTTAGCAGTCGACTATTTTTTCGCATTCATAAAATCCTGCAGAATAATGGTAGCGCTGATTTTGTCGACATTGGCTTTCACTTGCCGGTCCCTCTTTTTCATTCCGCCCATGATCATGGCCTGCTGGGCGATGCGGCTGGTAAAACGTTCATCCGCAAGATGGATTGGCTTTTCGGGAAACTCTTTTTTTAAAATCTCGATGAATGCGCGCACTAACGGGGCGATTTCCGAATCTTCGTTTCTTAGGGTTTTAGGCATCCCGACAACAAACGCGTCAACAGTTTCTTTGGTGCAATACTTTTTAAGGAACTCGAGTAGTAAATTAGAGTCAACGGTTTCAAGTGCCGTAGCAATAATCCGATTGGGGTCAGTCACTGCCAACCCGGTTCGTTTTTTCCCGTAATCAATAGCAAGAATCCTGCCCATGGATCAGTTGAAGGCAGCACGTTCAAAAAACGACTTGCGCACCTTGTTCTCAATTGCCATAGCTTTTGGAAACAAGATTTCGTTTTCGATCCTGGCGTGTGTAATCAGGCTTTTTTCAAATGCTTTCAACTCGCTGTAAATCACTTTCACGTGCAGCGGGGCGTTGGCATCCAGCGCATAGTTCCGGGTAATCTTCCGGATCCCTTCCATCTCGTCATCATGCGCTTCATGTTCCATGGCAAACTTGTGAACCGAATTTTTTTCGAGCATGTAGTAAAGTTTCCCAGGATGGAACGGAGCCTTGGACGCTTTCTCCATCGCTAATATGAAATGAAAAAGCGTGTCTTCTTCTTCGTAAATGTGCTCGATGAAATCTTCCACAAAAAGAGGAAACACAATCTTCAGATCTTTTTCAATGCTCGCGAAGCTGTCGTTATGCGCACGGAAAGTTTCCACCAGGCGTGCGATGTACGGAAGTTTGTGCTTGATGAAGATGAAATGCGAATGCTTGAGGTACTCGATGATAAGGTCGATCGGATAGCTCACCAGAGGAAGCTCGGCCTCCTGAAGGTGCGCGGGCGACTCCAGTTCCTTCACCACTTGCTCAGTTTTTAGTCCGCGCTTTTGACAAACCTGCTCAAGTGTAAATTCGGAATACTCGTAAAATTTAATCCCAAAATAGAAAAGGACATACGCGTGCACGTAGTTCTGGTCTACGAGGTCTGCAATTCGCCTGTCTTTTAAGGATATTTTGTTCATGACAATCAGTAAATATAAAAAAACTGCGATTCAAAGTAAAAGTTGGCGTGCATTAACAACGAAAGGCACGATTTCTCCGTTTTAGGGTCTCAGACGGGAAAAGATTTTCAGCGTCACCCATCTCACCCGGAAAAATAAACGGGCAAAACACAGGTCCCTTCTCAGCACCGCAACTTTACTGAAAAGCAACCGGCTTTATAAAAAAGCGCTATCTTTTAAGCCCAACAATTATTTTAGCACTTCGTTAGAGTATACACTGTTATTGTTGGAATAGAAAATATGAGTCAGAATTCGAAGTACCAGATCCGCCTGCCAATTGTATTATGCCTGGGGCTGGCGGCCGGGGTTTTTGTTGGGGCAACACTCAATACCGGGAAACCCGCTGCCGATGTAAATAAAGACGTGCAGAAATTCAGGGAAATCCTCACGCAGATCAAAGAAGAGTATGTGGACACGGTAAACACCGGAAGACTGGTTGACGATGCCATCGCTCATATCCTGCAAAAGCTCGATCCACATTCAGCGTACATTCCTGCAACAGACAAAGTAGCCGCTAATGAGGACCTGCGGGGCAATTTTGATGGTATTGGCGTGGAGTTCAACATCTTTAATGATACAATAGTGGTCGTAACGCCCTTAAGTGGCGGCCCATCCGAGATGCTCGGCATCCAGTCGGGAGACAAGATCATTAAAGTCGATGACAAGAACATGGCCGGCATTGGCGTGAGCACTGCCGATGTCATGAAATCGTTGAAAGGACCGCGAGGAACAGAAGTGAAAGTTACCATTCAACGCGGCCAAAAGGAGATTGAGTATAAGATCGTTCGCGACAAGATTCCACAATACTCGGTTGATGTAGCCTACATGGTTGACAAAGAGACTGGCTATATTAAGGTGAATCGCTTCTCGGCAACAACGTATGACGAATTCCAGGAATCATTGAAAAAACTCCGCGAGAAGGGAATGAAAAAATTGATACTCGACCTTCAAGGAAACGGTGGCGGATACATGAACATGGCCATCGAAATGGCGGACGAGTTCCTTTCATCCGGGAAAGTTATTGTTTCCCAAAAGGGCAAGG
>DASWTP010000069.1:0-12316 GCA_036402075.1 Chryseosolibacter sp.
CTTTGCTTGTCGGAGCTGATGATGAGGAACCTGCAGCTCTTCTAGGTCTCTGATCCGGACCTTTTTGTGGTGCTTTAGCCATAAAATGAATTTCGCCCTTTCATACATGCAGCGGCCGGGCTTGCCGATGCAACTTTGTGATACATAAGCTCTTCCAAACGAAAGAGTCCCACTCGCTCGAGCAGGGCTGCAAAGGTAAAGAAAATCCGGGAATTGGGCAATAATTATAAGAAAGTCAAGGGATTGAGGGATCGGCTTTGGATAAGAACCGGGCATTGGTCAATAACCAAGCACCAAGCACCAAATATCAAATAGGGGCGTCTACGTTGAACATGTATTCCTCAGAACTCACTCATATCACAGCAGATGACGTGTACTTCGAACGTATACTTCTCCATTTGAAATTTGGAATTTGATTATTGGTGCTTTTTCGCAAGTGGTTATTGGTGCTTTTTTCCTGGGCGTGCCCCCGATCGCCACCGCGCAGTCCTGGCGCATCGGGGTCGCGTCATCCGCTATACTCCTCCCCCGATGCGCGCAGGCCAACGCAAATGCTATCGGGGTGCGGGGTGCCGCTCCTGCCGCTCACGCAAGTGTCATCTCGCGTATTGGTTTCGTCTCTGACTTCGAACGCTTCACATTGACAGGCTTGGTCACAATAAGAATGTCGAACATTCAACACCGAATAACGAATTTCGAAGGAGAAAAGTCCGCGTGGTGCAAATTTGCCACCGTTACGCACACTCTAACTTCGACATTCGACATTGAGTATTGAATGTTCGATGCAAATTTAATCCTATGTTCAATCAAAAAAAGAGGCGTACACTTCAAACGTGTACGCCCCTGTTGGGTATTTGGTGCTTTTGGTTATTGGTGCTTTCTATTTGAAGTCCTCTATCTTCAGCGTCCCCAATGCATAATCCAGCTGGATTTTCTGGAAGAGCAGCCTATACTCGGCTTGTGCTTTGTCGGTAGCAGCCTGGATATAAGCGCGGTTTGCGGTGGTGTATTCAACAAGGTTAGTAACACCCAGCTTATAACGCTCGCTCTCGAACTGATATGCCAGCTCGGCTGCCTTCAGCTGATCGAGCGCAACCTGGTAAGCTTTCTTTACACCTTCAAAGTTTTTCACAGTTCTTAACACATCGTTTTTGAGCTGGAAGTCAGCTTGCTTGGCCAGTAAGGTCGCATTGTCGCGGGCAACGCGCTGCTGAACATACTGCGTGCGGTTCTGCAGGCCCCGGAACAACGGGATGTTTAGCTGAAGACCATACGACTTATAAACGTTGTTCGTTCTGAACTGCTCAGAGAACGGACGTGCAATGTCTGGGTTCACAATGGTTTCCGATGTTTCCGGACCGAAGCCGAAAACTCCGGGCGAGATTTGTACCAGGGGGCGATTGGTGCGCACTGCAGAATCCGGAACATTGTGCTGGAAGTTGTAGCCCGATCCATAGTTGAAGAATGCTACCAGCGAAGGCGACATCAACGAACGTGTTGCCATCGAGCCATACCGTTGAGCATCTTCATTTTTGAGAGCGCGTTTGTAATCTGCGCGATTCGTCTTTGCCACGGTGAGCATCTCTTCCAAACCGGTGGATTGAATTCCGATTGCATTAATATCCCAATCCGGCCTTTTCACGCCATAATTTTCGAACGGATCGATGAGCAACGTCTGCGTGAGCGTTGCCAGATCATTCGTAAGGGCAATATCGGCCTGGACATAGCGGAGCTCGGAGTTTTTTGTGAGCGCGTCCTGGTTGTATTCATCAACCTGTGAGCGCGATCCGACTTCTACAAATGCCTTGATCTGGTCGAGCGTTGCTTGTTGCACGTCAAAGTTTTCCTTGGCGATTCTCCGTAGCTCTAGGTCGAGCAGCACCTGGAGGTATTGCGTTGCCACGTTGTTGATCACATCCTGCGCTGTACGTTCTACAAAATATTGCTGCGCATCGAAGGCTGCAATGCTGGCACGAATGGAATTGATCCTTCCGAAACCATTGAAGAGGTTAATATTCGCGTTGAGAGATCCTGATACGTTGTCGCGAACACCGTTGATTACGCGACCCTGCTGCTGGTTGAAGGAGTTACCATTAAATTGCGTGGCCGATGCGTTAAGTTCAACGTTTGGCCCCATCGATGCGAAGGCTGAGCGCTTCTGCATCTGGCTTAGCTCAAGGTTGTTTCGTTGCTGTAGTAGCGTGATGTTGTTTCGCAGGGCAATTTTAACCGCCTCCTCGAACGTGAGTACCGTTGAGTCCTGTCCTTCCTGCGCGTGCGACACTACCGATACGAGCGTGAATAAAAGTAAAAGTATTTTCGACTTCATAATTTTCTAAACTCTTTCTAAAACCAAATTGTCTTCCACCACGGCACCATCGGCAACCTTGATGATACGTTTTCCATAGCGCGCATTTTCTTCTGAATGCGTCACCTGTACGATGGTGATCCCTTCATCGTTAAGCTTTTTAAAGATCTCCATGATCTGTTTCCCCTGATCGGAGTGAAGATTTCCTGTAGGCTCATCAGCAAGTAACAGCTTCGGCTGCCCCACGATGGCGCGGGCGATGCCGACCAACTGCTGCTGACCACCGCTGAGCTGCTCAGGAAAGAGATCCTTCTTCGCAACCATATTGAATCGATCAAGCATTTCGGCCACCATGCTTTTCCGTTGGCTTCCCCCAACACCTTTGTACAAGAGTGGTGTTTCAATGTTTTCGTACACCGTCAGTTCATCGATAAGGTGATAAGCCTGGAATATGAAACCGATATAGTTCTTGTGCATATCAGATTTCTGTTTCTCCTTCATTTTGTGAACCGGCTCGTCAAAGAAATAATATTCACCTGCAGAGGGTTCGTCAAGCATGCCGATGATGTTCATCAAGGTGGACTTGCCGGCTCCGGAAGGGCCCATAATCGTCACAAATTCGCCTTGCTGAATGTCGAGGTTGACACCTTTTAAGATGAATGTTCTTTGGAAGCGTGAATCGATATACTTATCAATATCGCGTAGTTTAATCATGTGAAAACGGTTAAAATGAAGGTTAAATAAGCTGCTTATTTCGAAAGTAGTGACCGGAAGCCAATAATGGTGCCAACGGAAATTTCCGGTTCTGGTTGGTGGAAAAGGTGTTTTTCGATGGATTTGGACGTTCGGATATGAAAAAGGGTGTCCGGAAACGGATAAACAAGATTCACCCCTAAATGACACTTCCACGACTACCGGAAAGGCTAAAGCTGTTGGCCATGGCTATGGCATTGCCCCGGAACTTTAGGGCGCATTCGCAATAGCACAGTCTTGATTCTGGGTGAGCGTGATAAAGAAGCAGTAAACGCCATAGCTAATAGCCAAAGGCCATTGCCAGACTAAAATACGATCGGGTATAGTATCACATCCACCCTTCGATTCATAATCATGCCGCTGAAGGTGTCGTTGCTGTATACGGCATTGTCGAGGCCCCAGTCTTTAATGTGAATTTTCTGTTCGGGGATGGGATATTGAAGGAGAATTCCCTGCACGGCACCACTTCGCATCTTGGAAAGCCATTCATTGTATTCTTTACCTCCAATGGGATCCGTATGGCTGATGAGGTGGATCTCGTATTTTTCAAGAAGGTTTGGAATAGAATCGAGCCAGCCATTGAGTTTAACGACCTGCTCTTCCGAGATGTAATAACTTCCGCCTCCGAAGAAAATGCTCATCCGTATTTCTTCATTCGACTGCTGCGCTACCGCAGGAAGCGTGAGGAAAGACAGCAAAATGCAATAGAGGAGTCGCATAGAGCGAATATACGAAATCATCGCTAGCGAAAGCACCGGTGTAACGAATTTATGGATTATTAGTGCCTCAGCATAGGGCTTCCGTTGCTATGCCTTTAGTGCGGCTAAAATTCTGGAAGCTGTTTTACCATCGCCATACAAATCATCGTCAAAGCCTTTGCTTGGGTTAGAACGAAACTTATGTAGAGCTCCAAATATTTTAGAAGCATTCGATCCAACAAGCATATTATACCCCCTGCCAACAAGCTCTGTCCATTCCGTTTCTTCGCGGATGGTAAGACAATACTTTTTGAAATAGTAAGCCTCTTTCTGTAAACCTCCGCTATCGGTGATAACGAGGTCGCAATGTTGAACGAGGTAAACCATCTGAAGATAACCAACCGGGTCGATGACAATGAAGTTTGCATTACCACGACCAGCCGTTAAATCAGTTACCATAGCACGAGTACGAGGGTGCAAAGGAATCACTACAGGAACAATTCGGGAAATCTCATCAAACGTATTCCACAGTTCTATGAGTCTGGACTTATCATTTGTATTTTCCGCGCGGTGCAGGGTTGCAAGCACAAAGCTGCCTGGCAAGCTCACGTCTGGTTTGACTGCTTTGTCGCGATAGTATAACGCTACGTCCTTCATAATATCACCTACGTCATGGATGACGCATGGATAATTTCGGAAGCCTTCGCGTACCAAATTATTAACGGCATCTTGTGAGGGGCAAAACAAATAATCTGAAATTCTGTCTGTCAGGATACGATTGACCTCTTCTGGCATTCGCATATTAAAACTTCTGAGACCCGCTTCAACGTGGGCAACCTTTATATGTAGCTTCCTTGCCGCCAATGCGCCAGCAAGCGTAGAGTTCGTATCACCATAAACCAAGACAACATCTGGTTTCTCATCCAATATTACCGCCTCAACGGCCTCTAGCATTTGTCCTGTCATTTGACCATGCCTCGATGATTTTACTGCTAGATTAAAGTGAGGTCTTGGGATGCCCATCTGGTCGAAAAAGATATCGCTCATATTGTCGTCATAATGCTGACCAGTGTGGACAATAACTTCTTCAAAAGCAGTGTCGCTTTTAATCGCTCGACTTAACGCGGCTGCTTTAATGAATTGAGGTCTCGCCCCAAGAACTGTAACAACTTTCATGGGTACACCTGTGGTTGTTTGGATGTAAGTCTGTAGAGATGATAAAACTCATTGGTATATACTTCTTTCGCCCCCGTGAGCGCTATCGAGTGCCTGCTCAGTATATAGTCGATCGGGAGTCGTCCATACATCTTAAAACGTTCCTCCTGCGTTGCACCAGAGTCAACGATATTCGTGGTATACATGATCGGATTTTTTCCCAACGTTGAGAAAGGCAGCAACGCCTCGGCAGAATAACCATAGTCATACTCGCGATAGTCCCACAGAATGACGGCAGCATCAGTGCCAATTTGCTGTCTTATTTGAGAAAGCGCGTTTTGAAACGATTGGTGATTTTTGTAGTGTTGGAAAGCAGAGCGTCCTGTAGCAATAGCTTCGTTTACTTTTCGGAACGGGCTTGGAAATGTTATGAGAACCATGAACAGTAAGACAAATGGAACCCAAACTTTTTTACTTCCAACAATGACACCGACAACCAGGAGCGGTATCAACATTCCCGTTTGCTTCACAAAATAAAAATCATCGATATAATAGAATGCAGCCATTACAAGAATGAGCGTGCCGGCAATGAGGAGGCACGCCAAGGTAAATCTGCTTCTGTGAAACCAAAACAGAGCTATCGCACCTACTACATACAGCAAAAGCAGCCTCAGGACAGATGCTCGGGGAGTAAGGAAATGGCCAATGTTGGAAAGGGTCGAATTTGTGGTCTGCACCATAAAATCGACAAGATCAAGTGAGAATAAATAATCGACTTTTTGCATGGCCGGAGCATACGGTGGCGCTATGAATACTTTTTGATAGAATAAACTTAGTCCAAGGCCACCGATAAAGACCAAAGTACGCTTAATCAATTGTTTTCGGTTAGCGGCAAATGCAATCGGTCCGGCTAGCCAGAAAATGAAAGAAACCCGAACAAGCATGAAAAGAATTGCCAGTAAAATAAACGCTGCATAGAATTTACGAATATCGCTTCCCTGTGACCGATATAGTAAAATCAGTATCCACGTGAGTACAGTAGCGAGGAAAAAAACGAGATTTTCGGGGAAAAAGGTGAATTTATAAACATTGAATTGATGAGAAAACAGCACGGCAACTGCCGCCACAAGTCTCAATTCTTTTTGAATCGGGAACATGAGTATAATTACAATACTGGCGAAGCCTAGCACCGCATGAAACCAGGGAAAAGCTGCCGGATGTTCACCAAAAATTTTGAACAGCGTCCCATAGATAACGTGATAGCCAGCGCCATACCAATTCATGTTTCCTACAGAAGAAACCTTCTCTTCAATACAACTTTCAGCTTGAATTGAATTGGTCTCTGCAAACAACTTGGCTGAGCAGTAGTAGATTACTTCGTCTTCATGGATGAGGAAAAATTTGCCATCGCTCAGCGCGTGAGCAGCCCAGTACACTTGGAGTACTAAGCCCGTTATAAGAAGAAAAAAAAGAAGAAAATTTCGATTTTTGTCACTGAAGAACTTACTAGGTTGTATTTCTTTCATTATTCTTGTGGTCTTATTTTGATGAGATAACGAATGCACGGTCCGATTATGTCTAAAACTTCAAAGATAATATCGCGAGCCTGCTTTTAAGCAACTCTATAAAAGGAATGAAAAAAAAGAAACTCCTCATTACGGGTGTTGCCGGCATGATTGGATCGCACCTCGTTGAAGAATTACTGGCGTTGGGTTATACGGTGATTGGCATAGACGACCTCTCATATGGGAACAAACTGAATATTCAACGCAGTCTCGAGCATCCCTCGTTTCAGTTTTATAAGGTCAACATCCTTGACTTTGATACATTAAAAATTCTTAGCAAGGATATCGATACGATCATCCATCTCGCGGCTGTAAAAAAGATTGCAGAGAAGGATATTAGCCTGCCGACCCTGGTTGTCAATACACAAGGGACCGAGAACATTTTCGAAGTGGCGAAAATGTGGGGATGTAAGGTTGTTTTCGCATCCACGTCAGATGTTTACGGCATGTCACCGGACCTCCCTTTGCGCGAAGATGGTGATCTGTTGATCGGTCCGAGTATGATAAAACGTTGGAGTTATGCTGTCTCAAAGCTTTATGGAGAACAACTGGCGTTCGGATATTACAACGATCACAAAATTCCAGTCGTCATTCTTCGCTATTTTGGGGCCTTTAGCCCAAGGTCTAGTTTTGCGTGGAGCGGTGGTCATGTCCCTATATTTATCCGATCGATATTAAATGACGAGGAAGTCATCGTTCATGGCGATGGTCTGCAAACACGCTCAATGGGATTTGTTTCCGATCTGGTTCAGGGTACAATTCTCGCGCTGGAAAACGAAAACGCTGTTGGGGAGGTAATCAATATTGGTAATGACGAAGAACTTTCTGTCCTTGATACAGCAAAACTTATCCATCAAATTGCCGACACAGGTAAGTCGCTTAAGTTGAAATTTGTTCCAATGAGTGAAGTTTTCGGCAAGTACAAAGACATTCAACGGAGGATCCCGGACTTGACTAAAGCTAAGACCATTCTTGGCTATCAGCCAAAAGTGAAACTAAGAGATGCTGTACAGCTTACGCTGGATGAAATTAGGAAAAACCAGAATGGTAAATGATTTATTTCCTTATACCGGTCTACAACGAGGAGGCTAACATTCCCAACCTCCATCGCGAAATGTCGGGTTTGCATTTAAACGACCAGGTTTATTTCGTTTTCGCAGACGATGGATCTTCCGATAACTCCAAATCAACAATTGCGAAATACTTTGATGAAACCCGTCACGTGGTACTTGGCGATGGTGTTAATAGGGGACCTGGTGCTGCTTTTAACACCGGCTTTAAATGGATACTTAGCCAGTCGCTTGCCGATGACGATGTCGTTGTCACGATGGAAGCGGATTGCACATCAGACATTTCCATCCTTGACACAATGCTAGTGCTAAATAAACTCGGATACGACCTCGTCTTGGCATCGGTTTATGCGCAAGGCGGAGGATTCGACCAGACTTCTTTTATTCGAAAGTTTATCTCAGCGGCCGCAAATTTTTTATATCGGTTTCTGTTCGATATTAAGGTTTTGACGTTAAGCTCATTCTATCGTGTATACAAGGCATCACTCATCAAAAAAATAAATCAAACCTATCAAGGAGAAATTATTGGTGAGTCAGGGTTCGTCTCAATGCTTGAAATTCTTACCAAAGCAATTTGGTGTAACGCAAAAGTAATTGAGGTGCCTATGCAACTGCATTCCTCCAGACGAATTGGAAAATCAAAAATGAAAATTCTCAAGACTACCATTGCATACTTTCGTTACCTTATTAAATGGAAATCACGCTGAATTCAGCTGTCGCCCTTGTCTACTTCCAACAACGCATTCAAATCACTCAACGTATTCGCTTCACTCGCCTTTTTGTCTTTTCTCCACCGTGCCATTCTTGGAAAGCGTAGCGCAATTCCTGACTTGTGCCGTGTTGACTTGTTGATTCCTTCAAACGCAATTTCAAAAACAAGCTCCGGTTTTACGCTCCTGACAGGTCCAAACCGCTCGACCGTATTTGCCTTTACCCAACGATCAACTTGCCTGATTTCCTCATCTGTTAAACCGCTGTAGGCTTTTGCAAAGGGGACGAGCTGATCACCATCCCAAACAGCAAAGGTGTAATCTGTATAGAGATTGGCGCGTCTACCGTGTCCTCGCATGGCGTAGATCATCACAGCGTCAACGGTAAACGGGTCAATCTTCCATTTCCACCAGTCGCCTCGTCTTCTTCCATTGCGATAAATGGAATCTTTACGCTTCAGCATGATTCCTTCGCTCAGGAATTCACGCGATCGCATTCGTTCTTCCGCTAATTTCTCCCACGTATCAAATGCGACCCGCGGAGATAAGCGCAGGACCGTGCTATTTGCTTTACCGCAGATTTCTTCGATTTTTTTTCTGCGTTCTTCGAAGGTGCGATTTCTGAAATCTTCACTATTCCATTCAAGCACATCATAGGCTACAAAAGCAACCGGGACGTCTTTCAATATTTTGCCCGACAAAGTTTTTCGTCCGATCCGCGTTTGGAGCGCGCTAAACAACATTGGCAGGTCATCTTTGAACGGAAGAATCTCCCCATCAATGACGGTTCCATCCGGCAGGAGTTTCAGCATCACTTCATACTCCGGATATTTATCCGTCACCAACTCCTCGCCTCTTGACCAGACAAAGAGCTGACCGTTGCGCACAATAACTTGCCCGCGGATTCCATCCCACTTCCGCTCAGCAATCCATTCATTCGGATCTCCAAGTGTGCTTACATCATCTTCCAACGCATAGGCTAAATAAAATGGATACGGTTTAGAGATGTCTGTACCCTCGGTGGAGTGCAAAAGTTCCTGGAAGGTGTTAAGGTCGGGCGACCAGTTGCCCATGAGCTTATGCGCCACGATGTTATCTTTCACGTTTGCATGCCTGGCCAGCGCCTTTACCATGAGTTGCTGCGACACACCGATACGAAAGCCTCCGGTGATCAGTTTGTTGAATACGAATCGTTCCGATTCATTGAGTTGCTTCCAGGCCTGCAGGATTTTTTCCTTCTTCTGCGGAACATCAAGTGTCTCCAGCGACTTGATAAAATCGATCCAGTATGTTAATGTAAAGTCCGACTGTTCAAATTCCGATGGCAGCACTAACGTGATTGTTTCTGCCAAATCTCCCACTACCGTATACGACTCGTAAAAAATCCATTCAGGCAACCCCGACAGTTCGCGTGCCCACTCCGCAAGGTAGGTTGCATTCACGCTTCGCTTGGGCCTGCGATGAGAAAGTATAGCAATCGTCCACAATTTATCCTGGTCAGACGCATGCTCGAAATAATCCATCAACGCTTTGATCTTACCAAGGGTCTTGGTGGTTTGATCGAGTTCGGTGAAGAGGCGGGTGAAGTGCTTCATAATCGCGATGGCATTTGGCTATAGCAATAGCTAGATTCTACTTAGAATCGAAGCTTGTTGATCAGACTGTGAATTTGTCGTTGTTCTGATTGAAGTTCGTTAAAATAGTTAGTAGCTACTTCCCTGCTGACATAGCCGATCTTCTCTGCGATTACTAAATCAGTTTCAACTTCATAGGCCGAGCCTAGTGAATGTTCAAGAAATCTTGCAAAATCCTTCTCGCTCTTACGGCTACATCCCTCTGCAATATTCGATGGAATTGAAACCGCAGCCTTCGTTAACTGACTTGTGAGCCCGAAGCGCTCCTCATGCGGAAATTTCTTTGTAATGGAATAGATTTTAACTGCAAGTTCGATTCCTTGGTTCCAGATGACCATTTCCCTAAAATTTCTCATAATATTTTTTCCAGGTAATTTCCATCTTTCATGCAATGATTCTTGTGCATTAAGTTCATTTACTCCTGTTAAAAGTCCACAATCTGAATTTGCTATAGCCATCGCCATTAGCTATAGTCCACCGCTGATTGTTCTCCAAACGAGATGTCTCCGACACCATCCCCATACATTCAAATTTCGTCCGCTGAAATCCTGGCCCCTGGTTCCCCGGCAACCTGCTCCGCAGTTTCTGCGGTCCCCGCTTCGGCCATCTCGCCAAGCTCGCCCTCAAATTTTGTTTTCACCTCTTTTGCATCGAGTCCGCGATCGCGAAGCCATTGGGCGAATATTTCCGTGTAACCATGCGTGACGAAAATTCGCTCTGCCCCGGTAGCGAGAATTGCTTTGTTTAAATCATTCCAGTCGGCATGATCACTTAATACAAATCCCCGATCAGCTCCCCTCCTTCTTCGAGTGCCCCGGAGTTTCATCCATCCTGAGGCAACGCCCAAAGAGTACGGTAAAAATCTTCGCATCCAGGATGATCCTACTGCTGAAGGCGGGCACACAATCAAAGAGCCTTTGATATCTTCTTTTTTAATTTCATCCGAAATCCTTGGAGCATCGGGAAGTTCGAGACCTTGTTTCCGCAAAACATGATTGATTGACTCAACAGCACCATGCGTAAAAATTCTTCCAATCGATGAGTCTACATTTTTCAAAATACGCTGTGCTTTTCCCAACGTATACCCCGCAATCACCGAAGTCTTCCCCTCGCTTTGATTCTTTCGCCACCACTCATTGATATCGGTGAAAACTTCATGTTGCGGTTTCCATTTGTAGATAGGTAGCCCAAACGTTGACTCCGTTATGAAAGCATGACACTTGATCGGTTCAAACGGGGTTGAGATAGTGTCATGTTCAAGTTTATAATCTCCCGAGAACACCCACACTTCGCCCTTGTATTCAACACGAATTTGTGACGATCCCGGAATATGCCCTGCAGGATGGAATGAAAAGCTCACACCATTGATGGCCACATTCTGCCCATACTCCAAAGCCTCAATATTGTTTTGAAGATAGAGCCGGTGCTTGATAACGGGCATGGCGAGCGTAGAGGTCAAATACTGTTTATGCCCGAAATAAGCGTGATCTGAATGCCCGTGACTGATCAGCGCTTTGTCAACCGGCTTCCACGGGTCGAGGTAAACTCCGGCTTGCTGACAATAAATTCCCTTATCGGTGAATTGAAGAAGATCCACGTGAACACAATTTTTTCTTCGGTGAAGATAAGGGCTGGTGGGTAAAAAGTGTGCCAAGACGAGCAGAATGTGCTTAGGTGCTCATGTGTTCAGGTGCTCGTGTCGGTTCGTCCTAAAATTTACGGTGTGACTACCAACCGTAACCTACGAAGAGTAATGACAGCAAAAGGAAAAACTTACCTGACCGCATGAGCACATGAACACATGAGCACACATTAATAATTCAAACGCAAAACACTGGCCACTTTGGCTACTTCTACAACGGAGATGACAAGGATTATTCCGTATTCGGTGTCGGGGAAGTTCTGGAACTCGCTTGTGCCGAGCAATGTGTTGGCGATGACGGGAACAGTATTCGAATGTCCCGCGATCACTACGGTGCCTCCACGATTTTCAGCTGCAATTTTTTCGAGAAGTTCGCCAGTCATTGTTTCGTAGTCAGTGATAGAAAGATTGCGTTCCTGCGCCAACGGGGCTACGGTGTTTCGTGTCCGTTTGTATTTCGTGGAATAGACTGCAGAAATCTTTGAATTCTTCAATAACTCCGCCAGGCGTAACGCCCGTTCTTTACCCGCCTCACTTAACTCTGTGTCTTTATCACTGGTCGCTTTTTCCGCATGCCGCACAAGAATAAAGTGCGTGATATTTTGAGCCTGGGTTCTCGCTGTAACGCCTGCAACAAAAAGCAATAAAAAAATAATTCCTCTCATAAAGCTTATCAGTAACCGCAACGACACTAACACTTTAACACATTAACACATTAACACTATTTATACTTATCTGAAATCTCCCCAGGCACAGTACATCCATTCTTCCGTCTGGTATC
>DASWTP010000070.1:0-15247 GCA_036402075.1 Chryseosolibacter sp.
TTACCTGGACCTGTTGCGCCCGATGTGGCCGAAGCTTCAGCAGTGGCCGGAATTGTATAGCCTGAAGTTTGGCAAGTTCAGCAACACCCAGCAAACGCACATCAAGCTCGGCAGCGAAATCCGGTTCTCATTCAAAGCTGAGCTGCAGGGAACGCTGATCGTTTTAAAACTGAATCTTCTTCTCGATGGAAAAGAAGCTGACATCAACCTCAAGAGCGGACTGCTGCTGGAAAATGATGGCAAGCTTTTCCGTCCCCCCGACCATCACGCCCTGGCTATATTCGATCAGTTCAAGAATGGGCCGCTGTCCTTTCCGCTCACTGTTAAAAAAGAAGTTGTCACGAAGTTTATACTTCCCTGGCTCGAACGTTACGGGGTCACTATTAGTCCACAACTTAAAATTGAGCTGGCGTCTCCCGAGCTGACCACCCGCATTCATCTCAGTGAGCTGAATGAGAGCAACCTGATGATCCGTCCGCAATTTCATTATGATCAATCTGCGGTTGAGTTCAGCGATACAACGTTTTTTGTTGAAGAGTCTGGGGACAAATTCAAAATCATCAAACGTGACAAGGAACAGGAGAAGAAAGTCTTTGAATATTTGCGCACTCTCCACGCATTGTTTAATAACCAGCGCAACAATCCCTACTTCTATCTTCCGTTCGATGACGTCATGAAAAAGGGCTGGTTTATTACGATGCTTCGAAAGGTGCAGGACCAGGGCCACAGCATTTTTGGTTGGGAAGATCTGAAAAAGTTCAGGTATACCACCCATGTGCCACGCTTGACGATTGAAGCACGTGCTTCGAATGAGTACTTCGAACTAAAAGTCCAGATCTTCTGGGGAGATCAGATCGTTAGCCTCAAGGAAGTCCGTCAGGCGATTTTGAATCGTCAGGATACCATCATGCTCGAAGATGGAACGCTGGGACATATTCCCGAGGAATGGATCAGCCAGTATAGTCTGCTTTTCAGAACCGGTGCTGAAGTTGACGGGACCCTTCGGATCAACAAAATTCACTATACCGTTTTAGAAGATATCCTCGATAAGATCGATGACAAAACGGTGCAGCAAGACATTGAGGCACGGAAGAACAAACTGCTTCAATTTGACACCCTTGAAAAGCGACCGCTGTCAGCAGAAATAAAGGCTTCGCTTCGCCCTTATCAGCAATCGGGATTTAATTGGCTTCAGTCGCTGGACGACCTGGGTTGGGGCGGATGTCTTGCCGATGATATGGGATTGGGCAAAACGCTCCAGACCATTTCATTTCTTCAGTTTTTGAAAGACAAATATCCGGGCAGCACACAGCTCGTCATCTGTCCAACTTCGCTTATTTTCAACTGGGAAAATGAAATTAAAAAGTTTTGCCCGACACTGAAGTTCCATATCCACTACGGCCTCCAGCGCGAGTTCAATGAAACTCATTTTAACGAATTTGATGTAGTGCTGACAACGTATGGTGTGGTACGCAACGACATCGAAGAGCTGAGCGGCTTTCTGTGGCAGTACATCATCCTTGACGAAAGCCAGGCGATCAAAAACCCCGATGCACGAGTAACAAAAGCGCTGCAACAGCTGCAATCAGTTAACCGGCTTCTGATCAGTGGTACACCCGTTCAGAACAACACTTCAGATCTATACTCGCAATTCAATTTTGCCAATCCGGGACTGCTGGGATCGCGAGAATACTTCAACCGCGAGTTTGCAACACCCATCGATAAGTTTGGTAGCAAAGAGAAGACACAGCAACTTCGTAAGCTCATTCATCCCTTTACGCTTAGGCGAACAAAGGAACAAGTGGCAAAGGATCTGCCGGACAAAACGATAACAGTGTTGTGGTGTACTATGGAACCGGAGCAGCGCAAATTATACAATGAATATCGTGACGGCTACCGGAAGAAGCTTCTCAAAAAGATAGATGAAGAAGGTATTACAAAATCAGGCATGGATGTTCTTGAGGGCTTGCTTCGCCTTCGCCAGATCTGCGACCATCCCGCACTGGTAACCAAGACGCCTGACGCGAACTACGCTTCCGCGAAAGTGGAAGAACTGATCCGCGAAGTGCAGGAGAATGCTGGAAATCACAAGCTCCTGATATTTTCACAGTTCACCGAGATGCTTGGCTTGATTCGCGAACAATTCGAGAAGAACGACATCAAACACTGCTACCTTGATGGAAGCACCTCACTGAATCAACGTAAAGAACAGGTAACAAGCTTCCAGGAAGACGAAAGCATCAAAGCTTTCCTGATCTCCCTGAAAGCCGGTGGTGTTGGACTCAATCTTACGGTTGCGGACTACGTTTATATTGTCGATCCATGGTGGAATCCTGCAGCCGAAATGCAGGCCATTGACCGGGCTCATCGTATCGGCCAAACGCGAAAGGTCTTTGCCTACAAGATGATCTGCAAAGATTCGGTTGAAGAACGAATCCTCCAGATGCAGGAGCGAAAGAAGATGCTGGCTGATGACCTGATCCAGGAAGACGCTGGCTTCGTGAAAAATCTTTCACGCGAAGACATCGAGTTCCTGTTTGGATAACACGCACCGCAAGGATTTAAGAAGGCTGGTAAACCTTTGTATTCCCATTACGATGCAAGGCTGCACCCATGGCGCTCGTTGGTCAATGCTGTCTGCAGCCCTTCGCCATCAATCATGCCCCAGTGCGCGATGATCTTCCCATCACGCAATTGGAAAAAACGGAAACCCCTTACTACTACTGTGACTCCGTTCGGCTTAATGCCGCGCCACTCTCCAATGTGTTTGGCATGAAAGGAGACGCGAACGGCAACCTGGTCATCATCAGCCACCACGGCCTCCACCTTTGTCCTATGATCAAACGCCTTTGACGTGCTTTGAATCCAAAGCTTAAGTCCGTCCCGGGTTGGTGGAACAGCGGGTATGAATGAATGGTCAACATAGCTTTGCGAAACAAACCTTTCAAGCTGGTCGAGGCTACGCTCGTTCCATACCGTTTGAATGTAATCCAATATTATTTGCTGGTTACTCATCCGCACCTGAATTAAGCGTTCACCTTCGTCTTTACTGCTTGACTGTAGTTGTTAATGTAATTCGAGATCGTCTTGGATGCAATCATAGAGATCACCTCATACAATTCTGCCTGAGATGCATTCATCGCTTCCAGTTTCTCTAGGTGTTCAGCGGCAAAACCATTTCTTCCAGCATCGAACACCGTGTTCGTCAGGTCGATCACGCGATTGACAGCCTTGTCAGAGGTAAGGAGGCCCCCGCGAATCGCAGCAATTTCCAGGTCCGGCAATCCCAGGCTTTTCAGCAGGAAGCTGTGTCCTTTGATGCACGCTTCGCAGCGATTCAGAATCGAGGTTCGCAGCTGAATGACATTTTGCTCAATCGGAGAAAACGCCCCCTCCTTTACGAGCGAAAGCCCAACCAAATAATGGTAGGCCACCGAAGTTGATACTGCTGAAATCTGTTTTACCAAAGGCGGAACCATGCCATACTGTTGTACTGCCATGTGTTCCAGTTCGTTTTGTGTTACCTTCATACTATTTTTTTTGAACAAATATTCGCCCTTCGAGCGTGGTAATTTTTGACTTAAGTCACAAAAGCAGATTCCTAATTGCTTATTTTAGATCATGGAACAGTCCTCCCCCTTCGCAGCTTTTAAAAAATTCATTGACCTGACCGGGCCCATCTCAGATGACGCCTGGGTTCTATTGGCCAAAATACTGGAACGAAAACAAGTGAAGAAAGGCGAGCTGACTCTCCAGGAGGGGCAGGTATGCCGCTTCATCGATTTCATCGAAACCGGAAGCTTTCGGATGTTCTACAACAAAGACGGGGCTGAATTTACGACAGGCCTGTTCACGGAAGGACTGTGCCTTACCAACATGAAGAGCCTGAGCCAGGAAACGGCATCGGAGCTCAACCTCGAAGCAAATGAAACTGCCGTGATCACGAGGTTTTACAAAGACAAACTGATTGGATTGTATGCCCGATCGCCCGAGTTGCAAGCGTTGGGCCGTAAGGTTTTGGAGTCGATGGTCATCTATGAAAATTCGTGGAAGGAAATGTATACACTCTACGACCCTGCCGAACGGTATGAATTTCTCGTACGAAAGTCCCCGGAGACCGTCCTGCGATTTCCTATGCAGCATCTCGCATCTTTCCTTGGTATCAGGCGAGAGACACTAAGCCGGATCAGAAGCCGGTCAAAGACAAATGCACGGTCAGAAAAAACCAGCTAGTTGATTGGCAGATCCACCAGCACCAGGCAACCCTTTCCTGGTTGGCTTTCAATGCCAAATGTGCCCTTTAGTAAATCAACATTCGATTGGATGGTGCTGAAGCCAAAGCCGCGGGACATGTTGTCTTTTAGAAGCCCTATCCCATTGTCCTCTACCATGAGATTGAGTGAGTCGTTGTGGTGAATGATCTGGATCCGAATGGTTGTTGCTTTAGCGTGCTTGATAACGTTTTGCACAAGCTCCTGGCAGATGCGATACACCCGCACTTCCATTTGTTCAGGAAGTCGCTTTTCGAGCCCAAGAATTTGCAGATCAACGGATAACTGACCTGACGTGTTAATCTGCCCAACGAACGTTTCCAATGCTGACTGCAAACCGAATCGACTGAGTGACACCGGAACCATGTGATGGGAGATCTGACGCAACTCATCGATGGCTTCATCCAGCAGCTTAAGGCTATCGGTGAACCTTTGTTGTTTCTCCGGCACCTTCTGGAAAAATTCATGTTGAAGCCCGTTAAACCGAAGGCGAACACTTGATAATAGTGAGCCAAGGCTGTCGTGCAGGTCGCTGGCAATTCGTTTCCGTTCGTTGTCCTGCGCTTCAATCAATGCTTTCAAGTGAGCATCCTTCTGCGCTTCAATCAGCGAAGACAAGCGCTCTTTTTCCTTCATCTCCCTTCGAATCTCTTCATTCAACTTCACTGAATGCTCATGGATACGCGCGTTCTCAATCATCACAGCACCCTGGTTCGCAGTGATCTTGATCGACTTCAAACGCTCGGGCACATACCAATTTTGCGCAAAAACATTCTCGAGGTAAATCACCATGGACAGGTGACCGCTGATCGTTACCGGCAGGATTAAAAATGACTGCACCCCTTTCGCCTGGAGGTCATCATAGTCGCGCAAGCCGCGCTCCGTTTTGAGTTCATTAACGACAAGCACATTTTGCGACTTCAGTGCCATCAGGATCATTGATTTAGGAACTGTTGGTTGCTTAAGATCCGGTTCATGCAGCAACGACAGCTCATCATACCAGATCCTGTCACCGGAGTCTTCCACCAATTCAACAACCACGTTGGTCGATCCCGAGATACGAAGAAGCAACACCATCAGCTTTTTTACCAGTGACTGAACTTCCATGTCACCACTGAGCTCATACTGTATGGTTTCAATATCTATTGCCTGCAACCGGTTTTCCCCATCGGGTAAAATCGCTGCAAATTGTTGCATAAGCTGCTTGCTCTTGGCCACGGCATTCCAAAGATCAAAAGACTCAATAGACGTAAGCAAAAGTTTCCGTGCAAACGAATCCAACGGGTTCTGGCTGAGAAGGAATTTTGACCAGAGCTCACTTGTGATGGCGCGGTGGTAAATGTTTGACCCAGAAGATTCAAACGACTCCTGGAAATATTGCTGCGCCTCTTCGTCTCTGCGATTTACACGACACCATTCCGCTGTGACCAGCAGCCACGCTGAACGATAATTGGAAGGTGCAGAATTCTTCCAGGCTTCAAACGACTGGAGAACGTCATCGATCCTTGGTATGAGTTCTTTTCGTGATTGCTCCGGGTAATTAAACCAGTTTTGAGTCACCGAAACGAACCATGTCATCAGGTTGGCGGGAAGCAACGGTGACGCTTCCTGCAACTTGCGGTTTGCGTGGGCTTCTTGGGCAGACCGTGCAGCGAGCTCATAGTGACCAAAGAGGAAATAATAACGAGCCCAGACATAGTTGCGGTAAAACTTTTCCTCCTGGATTGTTAGTCGTCCTGCGAGTGAAGATGGGTTCTGCCTCGGGATCGAAAAGACAGAAGCCTCTCCTGTTAGAAATCGAATGAGACTTTTCTGGTAATGCGTGATGTAGTACGTGAGTTCCATTCCTGGATACGACTCTTCGAAATCCCATTGTGAAAGTCCCTTCAGCGGAAGGCCGGAGATCAGGTGGAGATTCAGCTGATGCGTCTTGAGGATATAGATACCAATGAGGTCGCCCGCCTTCCTCCCGGCATTGGCGGCTTCTTCCAGCAGAAGCTTGCTTTCCGAAAACGCTTTCATCCAGGGCTGGATATAAAAAGCATACACGCCAAAGACACGACATCGCAAACTAATATCGTCCAACGATTTATTGATCGCAAGGCCCTTCGTGCCGTACTCGTATCCCTTCTCAATCTCCCCGGAGATGATGAGCATACGCCCATACGATACATATCCGATAGCCTTCACGACCGATGGCTTCTCGCGATTCGCACTCAAAATAATTTGCAAGGCTGCCCACGTCATGAGCACATCAGAAGTATGATGGAGGCTCATACCACCAACATACAACAATCTCAAAATTGCTTCAGATGTTTCCGGGTCTGATTCGGTCGACATCGTTGCCGCCTGCGATTCCTGTTCGCGCTGCGCCAGTATTTCTTTCAGCCGCTTTACTTCATCAAGCAAAGGCTGCTCATCAAGAGGGAGCTCTACGCCCAACTCCGCGAGGCATTCCTTTAAAATCCAAACCACCTTTTGGTAGCGGGCAAGGTGATTGTTGATAGTTACTTTAAGCTCAAATACTTTTGCGCGCTTCAGCGGGTCAGTGATCCGCTCCAGCAGGTAATCCAGATGGATTTCCGCCAGGTCGTATTCGCCAAGATAATATTCTATTCGGGCCCGGTCCATGTACACAAGCCAGACCTGTTCTTTCACATCCTCCCAGCGGCATTCTTTTAAAAGCTCCGCGCTCATCTTGAAAAAGTAGCGGGCCTGATCGTACGCCTTATCGCTCTGGAGAATTTTGCCAGCGCGATAGTTCAGCTCTGCCGCGAGCCCGATCCGGTTGTCCTGCTTAACACGATCCAGTGACTGATTAAAACTGGTGGCCAGCAAGATCATGTCCGTGCTATTTAACCGCTCAAGCCTGGAGTAAAAAAGATTGGCAATCTTATAATGCAGTTCCAGCTTTCTGGCTTCCGAAAGCTGGTTATAGATCATCTCGCCAACATACATCTCGGAGAAGCGAACTTCCTGCTCGGGTGCTTCGAGCAAGCCTGCATCAAGCGCTTCGTCCAGCAATGCTTTCATTCGGGTGGTATCTCCCTCCAGCCAGTCTATGATGATCTGCTTATTGAAACGTCCCATACATGCCATAATACAGAGTACGTCATAAGCCGCTGGCGACAGTTTTTTGACATGTTCGAGCACCATGATCTGCGCATTCTGCCCTTCATATTGCTTCCTCACGGCAGTGGCATCGCAATGCCAGCGCGAATGCTCGAGCCAGATCAGATCCGTTTTCTTCAAACTCTCCAACAATGCCTGCAGGTGCGAAGGATTGCCATCGGTGATCTTGTTACAGGTGTCAAGCAGGTCGGGATGACACTCCCCTCCCAGCGTTAACTCAATGAATTGCCGGACTTCGTCACGATTTAGTCCTTTAATGAAAATATTTTCCACGCGTCTGTCCTGCAGGCGGAGTTCTTCGATCAGTTGGCGGAGCAGACTAATCTTGTTTTGCGGGGCACGACATGCGCCAATCCATACAAATTTCTGGCTCGACAAATTGACAAGCAGGTATTTCAGGAGGTTGACACCCGAGGCATCGATCCATTGCAAATCATCAGTGAAAAAGAATACAGGCCGATGGTAATAATCTGCCAGGAATTGGAAAAACCGCTTGAACAACGGGTACAATTGATTTTCAATAGTGAGATGCGACCGCACGGGTACAGAAACTTCCTTACCGAAGATTACCGAAAGCTCAGGAATGTAATCGATGAGCAAGAGGAAGCTTTCACCAAGATGTTCTTTCAATCTGTCAGAAAATGTGTGAAGGTCAGCCTTGCTTGACCGGTTGTAGATTTTGCTCAGGTAATCAGAGATGCAGTATTTGAACCCGAAGTACGGAATGTTTTGATGCTGCTGGTGGTGTCGTGCAATCAGGACAGGCTGGTTAATGTCAACGGATTGAAGATAACTTTCGACAAGGAGCGTCTTCCCGGTGCCCGTATAACCTGAAACCAGAACTCCACAAAGCGAATCGTTGTCGTTTGAAGCAATGTGACGGATAAACGCTCCAAGCTGTCGGCTCGCTTCCGTTTTCGTTATAAGATGCTGACGCATGGTCTGAATGCTTCGCTCAAGGACTTTCTTCATACGTGCAAAATTTCACTCCGGGGAGTAACCAAAATTACACGTTAATATACGCATTGATCACACGATCAAAAACTAATTGTTTCGCCTCTTCCAATCACTGAAACCAGTGATTTGCCTCTACCGATTAACAACTACTTTAGCGAACCTTCAACCGTTCAAATGCATGTATCAAAAGCGCTTTCAGTTCGTTGCCCGTCTGTTCCATCTCAGTCTCGCGTTCGCCTCGTATAGCACGGGCTTCGCACAACAGAAGGCTCTAACCTGGACAGCAAGAGAAGATCTCAATATCCTGTTACCCGCATCCGTTCGGGTGTTTGAAACCAATGGCAAGCTCACCGATGGTGCACCGGTGCGCGCGATGTATGCAATGATCGACCTTCGCGACCATAACCTGAGGCTTCGCGCCATCGGGAGCAATACGCTTCGGGAGACCACGCTTGACACATATAACCGGCACAACGCCATACTCGCTATTAACGGTGGCTATTTTTCTTCAACCAAATCAGAAAGCGTCCTCATTTCAGATGGTGAGATTATCGCGCCCGGCCCGCGAAACTTTACTCGCGGAGCGTTCGGACTTGTAAACCGAAAACCTGAAGTCGCATGGCCCTATGTTGATTCAACAGAAGCCATCTATCAACTCGACCGTCCCGTAGATATTAAAAAAGAAAAGTCGTCAGAGCTTCTGAGGAAGCTTCATCCCTGGAATCCGTCACAACTTGTTGGCGCGGGGCCGGTGCTCATCAAAGACGGAAAAATTCGGGACACCAGTAGTGAGGAAGGATTTGGCGCCAGTCACCTGATTCGCCATCCAAGATCCGCCATCGGCTATACAGACAAAAACACCCTCATTATGATGGTTGTTGATGGCCGGCAACAATCGAGTGCCGGAGTCACCATAACTGAACTTGCCAGCATCATGTTCGACATTGGATGTTACGAAGCGGTTAACCTCGATGGTGGCGGATCATCAGCAATGGTTGCCGCAGACGAAGTGGTGAATGTTCCTGTGGATTTGCCGAATGGAAACCGGCACAGCCTCCGGAAAAACGCGAGCGCCCTGGTGTTGACAGAAGAAATACCGTCATCGCAAAAGGAAGTCATCGTCATTGACACCGACAGTCCATCTTACCAGGAGTATGGCATCTGGAAGAACAGCAACCACGCGAACTACTATGGCGCAACGCCATCGCGCCAGGCGCAGACCAACAATCACAATCGCGCTGTTGTTCGGTTTACTAACGTGAAGCCTGGTGCGTTTCAGCTCGCGGCCTGGTGGACTATTGGTGAAGCAAACTCACAGCGTGCCCGGTACGTGCTGCACCGTGGTAACCTCGTTGACTCACTTAAAGCCGATCAACGTTCGATCGCCTCAAACGGCAGGTGGAATGTTCTCGGCAACTATCACATCGCTAAGGGAGACCACCTGGAGATTATCGCGCCAGCAGAAAATAAAATGCTAATTGCCGATGCAATCCGATTGGTGCGTGTAAGCGAAATTACCGAAGATCCAAGGCGCGGGGACCTGCGCATCGCGGTGATCAGTGACCTGAATTCAGGCCTGGGAAGTGCAACATATGAATGGCAGGTCGACAGCATTATGCAGCGCATTCCACGAAACTGGAATCCTGACCTGGTGTTATGTGGTGGCGACATGGTGGCTGGGATGGGCGTATCTGACACAGCAACCCTGACCAAAATGTGGACGGGATTTACCGAGCACATTTTGAACCCACTAAAAAAAAACAATATCCCGTTCGCCTTCACCATTGGCAACCATGACGGTCTTCGCTCACACCCGCAGGAACGAAAAGCAATAGAAAGATACTGGAACAACAGCCAGACCACCACGCGCCTGACTTTCGTTGACAAGACGCACTTCCCGAGCTACTATTCATTTGAGTCAGAGGGTACGTTCTTTGTTTCCTGGGATGCATCATCGTCAGAAATAACTAAGGAAAACCTGGCGTGGCTGCGTTTGCAATTTGAATCCCCTGAGGCAAAGAAGGCGAAGATGAGATTTGTTGTTGGACATTTGCCGATTTACAGCGTTGCGCAGGAGCGCGATTCGAAAGGGAATGTTCTAAACCACGGTGACAGCCTTCGCAGGATACTGGAGCACTACAACGTAAAGGCATACATCAGCGGGCACCAGCACGCTTACTACCCGGGTAAGCGCGGCAAGCTTCAATTGCTGAACTGTGGAGCAGCGGGATCAGGCCCGAGAAGATGGCTCACCCGTGACAAAGAGCCGGTGAACACCATTACGATAATGGATTTATTCTATGACCGCGACACGATCGTGTACACCACCTATGATATCAAAGAGAAGGCCGCAAAAGACATGAAGGTCTTTGATTACCATGACTTGCCAGCATCCATTACAGGCGTAAATGGGATCATTATCCGGAACGATGTTCAGGTTTCGGATCGGTTCGAGGGGCCGGTCCATCACGCAACGGCAGGGCCGGCTGCGCGAGGCCTTGTAAAAGCAATAATAAAAGACGGGCAATTGATCGTTGATGCCGAGTTCCCTCAGCAGGGTAAGTTGTTAAACCGGTCGGACGCTGTCACGTTCTTCCTTGGAAAACATACAGAAAAAGGCCAACTCATCTTTTCAATCCCGTTGAAGAAAAAGAACGCTAGCCAATTTCGTGAATCGATCACTCTTCCTGATGGGATTGCTGAGACACTGAGTGTCGGGGCCTGTTACGTTACCATCCGCACTGACAAGTTTCCAAATGGTGAACTGCGCGCCCAGCTTTATCCGGTGATCAACACCTCACCTGAACCTGCAATAATTACCTCACACAACGAAAGGAACGTGTACGGCATTCGAAACACTGCCGGATTATTTCGATTTTCATGGACGTCCTCTCGTGATCGTGACGGGCACGATGTAACCTACCGCTATCAATTAGCCGAAGACAGTCTATTCACCAAGATCATTCTCGATCAAAGCACCGGGCGCGAGAATTACTTCAAAATGCCGGAAGCGCGGATTTTCAAGATGCTTTCACGATCGACCACGGGCTCACCGATGACTTTCTATCATCGGGTGAATGTTACTGATGGTCGAGCGACAACCCCAGGTAAAACATCCGTTCTCAAATTATCAGCGAGTGATGAGCCGTTGCTGGACTTTATTGAGCTTGACCCGGAAGTTTACACATTTAGCGGGAAGGTCGCGGGCGCAGAAGGGCAAGGATCAGGAGCTCTGTTTGACCCGGCCGGAAAATTATGGCTTGCCGATTATGGCGGCACCCTGTACGCAAAGCTCGCGGACGGAAAAGATGCATCCTTCTCTCCTCTCCGATCGGTGATCGTCAACAATAAAGAATATTCACTTAAACCTATCAACGGTATTGGACTCGACCTTGACGGGAATATTCTTGTTGGTAGTAACCGGATGCTCATCAAGATCAACGCAACAACCGGGGAAGGAATTGCCGTGTGGGAAACACCCGAAGGCAAACGCGCGATCACTTCACCTCGCGTGAATCAAAAAGGTGAAATCTATTGCATGTCACTTTTTTCCGAAGATCCAAACTATGTATTAAAACAAAGTGAAAGTATACCTGGAACGTTTGAGCTCTTAAGAACCATTAGCTTGCCGCAGCGAATCCTTGCTCGAACATTCGATATGAGTGCCGATGGGTTAAGGCTGTACTTTCCGGACCCTGGAAGCGCGATTATCCAGGTATTCACGAGTAACGATGGAATCACTTACAAGCGAAGTGAAGATCTTACCAGCACCGCAGCAGGAAGTAACGCTATAAAAATTTCCGGTGAGAAACTGTTCGCCACGGTCAGGGCCAGCGGAGTTTCAGGCGCAACGCTGCACGTTCGCGATGAAAAACAAAAAATCATGTGGACGCTCTCGCTCCCCGAATTGGATGGCGCTGAAGCGCGGGGAATGACCGTGTCTGACGATTTAGAAACTGTGATTATCTGCGCATGGGATAAAGGTGGTGGATTTTATAGGTATAAACTCATTCGAAAGTGAGATGAGCAATTGGTAGCACGATGAGAACGTCTGATTTTAGATTTTAGATTTTAGATTTCGTTGGTTATTTTTTCTCAATCGACTCGTACAGAGCTTGTTGAATTTTAGTCCTCGTGTTCAACTGGTACAATCGCGAGTTGTCCCTGGTTGGGTTTACGCGGTTTGAGAGGAAGATGTACAGTAGTTTGGTCTCGGGATCCATCCAGACAATTGTGCCCGTGAAGCCGGTGTGTCCGAAACTTGAGGCGCTTGCATCCTTTGCAGTGTTATTGTTATCCCCGGTGTATTTCAGGTTGGGTTTGTCGAAGCCCAATGCCCTGCGGTTATTGTTTTCAGGAAACTGTGTTTTTGTCCATTGCTTTAGAGTCTCCTCTTTGATGAAACGTTTCCCCCCATACTCGCCCATATTCAAATACATCTGCATCAGTTTCGCGAGGTCGTTGGCATTGGCGAAAAGTCCAGCATGACCTGAAACGCCACCCAACATGATAGCGCCTTCGTCATGCACCGTACCATGGATCGGCTGATTTCTGAAGTAGTAGTCATGCTCGGTTGGTACGATTGATTTTTTCGGGTACTTGCGCATTGGATTGTACATGATTGAAGTACCGCCAAGGGGTGCGTAGAAATTTGCATGAATGTAGGTTTGAAAATCCTGATCGATCATGCTTTCGACCACACGGGGAGCGAGAATGAAGAAGAAATCCGAGTACACATATTTTTTCTCACCTTCCAAAGGCGACTTGCGAATCGCTTTTACGATCTTTTCCGGATACTTCTTGTGAAGGTACATGCCAGGCTTCAGCTTGATCGGGAACCGTGCAGACGAATCCTTCTTCACAGTTGCCCATTTGTAATGGCCGTTCTTCTTCACCATGTCCTTATAAAACGGGATCCAGGGTCTGAAGCGCGCCTGGTGTGTGAGGATATCATACATGGGGATGTCGGCCTTGTTCGATCCCTTGAACTTCGGAAGATAGGTGGCCAGTGTTGCGTCTAGCCTGAATTTCCCTTCATCATAAAGCTTCATCAGTGAGGGAAGTCCTGTAGAAACTTTTGTGACGGAAGCAAGGTCGTAGAGGTCTGTACGCTTTACGCGAATCGTGTCAGTGTAATCCTGGTACCCGTACGTTTTATACATGACCACTTTCATGTCTTTGGCAACGAACACCTGACACCCGGGAATAGCGCGAACACCGAGTGCCTGGTTTACAAGCGAATCGACTTTCTTGTACAAGACATTCGAGATCATGCCAGCATCCTCCGGAAGTGTATACTTGAACCTTATTCCGCCTTTCAGATCGAGTCCAGCGCCATAGGGGAATTTGTTTCCAACTGTGACCGGAAGTCTTCCTGAGGCTCCTATTCCTCCGAAGATAAGCTGCGCGGCCAGGTCTTCAGCGTCATTATTATCCTGGTACGTTACGATGAGGCCATCGGCTTCTTCAATGGAAGTAAGCTTGTTCAAAACATATGGATTTTTGAATGCAGCCACAATCACATGGGATTGTGTTGAAAGTGTGCCGATGAAACCAATAACTGCTGGATTGAAGGACATGCGGTTGTGAGGTCTTCCTGGATCGTCATGAATTCCTACAATGACCTGGCTGTACTCTTTAAGGCGTGTTGCAACTGAATCCAGGTATGACTGGGGCGCATCGTTGGGCACGAGGAATTCGTCAACCCGTGTGTACAAGCTTAGCGTACGTTGAAATTGAGTTGTTGCTTTTCTTCCGATGGATACGGAAGCGATTCGCTTTTTGTCTAAGTCAAGAATCGGCAATACGGAATTGTCGTTCTTCAGCACCGTAATGGCAGCTTCGAAGAGATTGCGGTTCAGCAGTCGGGCCTCCGCGGAATTGAGGTCGCTGACAATGTTGTTCACAACCACGTGTTTGTTTCGGTTCAGGCCGACCCAATATTTAATCGCCAGCATTTTACGGCAACGATCATCCAGATCCTTTTGGGTAACCTTGCCTTCTTTAACCGCCTTTTTGATTTCCGCGATGGCAAGTGGAATGTTCTCGGTAAACTCAAGCATATCGTTCCCTGCAACAATTGCGTCCTTGTCAACAACGCCTGGAAGCGTACCTGCCGTCACACCCTTCATGTTCATCGCATCGGTTACAATCAAACCGGTAAAGCCAAGTTCTTTCCGAAGAAGGTTTGTTACGATTGGTTTTGACAACGTAGATGGTACACCGCTGGAATCAAGGGTTGGAATATTCAGGTGCGCAACCATTACACCGCCAATGCCCGCCTTTACCATTTCACGAAACGGGAAGAGTTCGATGGAATCCAGTCTGTCGCGCGAATGGTTGATCTGTGGCAATGCATAATGAGAGTCAGTGCCTGTATCACCATGACCAGGAAAATGTTTTGCCGTGGTGAGAATTCCGTTGTCCTGCATGCCACGCATATAGGCGATCGCTTTCCGCGTAACGTTGAGCTTATTTTCGCCAAAAGAACGGAAATTAATCACCGGGTTCTCCGGATTGTTGTTAATGTCAGCTACAGGTGCAAAATTGATATGCAGCCCCGCGCGTTTCAACTGCCGCGCTACTTGAACTCCCATCCTGTAGAGCAGACTATCGTTTTGGATTGCTCCAAGGGTCATCTGGTACGGGTAACTGATCGTGCTGTCAAGTCGCATGCCGAGCCCCCATTCGGCATCCATGGCAAACAGGAGCGGTACTTTGGCGGCAGCCTGGTACTCGTTCATCAGCCTTGCCTCCCGCACCGGCCCGCCCTGCATAAAGATAAGCCCTCCAATTTTTTGCTCACGAATTAACTTCAGCATTTCATGCTTATGCTTTTCATCTCGGTTCGAGAATGCGGCAGCAACAATGAGCTGCGAGATCTTTTC
>DASWTP010000071.1:0-11895 GCA_036402075.1 Chryseosolibacter sp.
CCACTCGAAAGAAAATAGAAATTTTCTGTGGCATGGGATTTTAAGGGCGTTCAATTCTTTTGTGTTACGCTTGAACAACTCATTGTGAGTGATGTTCTTAAATGATGAGGGCTGGGAAATTAAACAAAGTGAATGATGATTCACTTGTTTAAACATTTGTCTGAGGGGATCAATGCGACATTTGTTGAATGATTCCTTTTCACCTCAAGGTCTCCGGGTCCATACACTCCTTCAATCTCTGCTAAAGGCTTTGAAAATCTTAGTGAAGTCAGTCTCTCCGGACGAAATAATTGATTGCAATTCTTTTGTGGCAGCCCCTTGCCAAGCCGCGGAAAACGATTGATGTGGGCCTGGCATACTTCACGGAGCATCGGGAAGCAGGGGTGGTGACGCATGCGATAACTTTTACAACCGTTGAAGGTTGCAGGCACCAAGCATCCCACAACGCCCTGGCTAGTTGTTTGTCTGCCGCGTTTGCGCGCACATGGCTCGCGTAAAAAGCTGAAGGTCTATGGCAGTGTTATGTTCCGAAACCCAGATCGATATAATCGATCGTAAACCAAAGATTTGCCTGGCAAAGAGATCGTGCTCAAACCAAAGGTTGATGATGCCGTGCTGGAGATGCCTTAGTTAACTGAATTCCTCTGTTACAAGACGATGGTAATCATGCTGCGAGGATTGAAAACGTCCGGCTATAAATTGCGCATGCTGTTCCCAGAAACGCTCTCCTCTTTTTCGCAGGCACCCTCTATCATACACTCCCGGCAGAAGACTGTTTCTCCCGGAAATCGAAATTTCTCCGCCAGCGCATCACCGTTGAGGACGTGAATTTCCATGAATTTACTTGCGGGCAGCGGCAACCTCCTGTGGAGTCACTGCACCGCCCTTGTTGCCCCATGAATTCCGGATGTAATTAAGTACATCGCTCACTTCTTCATCTGTCAGGTCAAATCCAGTCATCTCACCGGAATATTTTTTTCCGTTGACGGTGATTTCACCACTTACCCCATGAAGCGTCTGTTTGATCGAACGCGTCTTGTCGGCCATGAGGTAGTCGGATTTCGCGAGCGGTGGAAAAACATCTTCAATGCCCTCGCCCTGCTCCTGGTGGCACGAAATACATTGCGCGGCATAAACCTCTTTTCCGCGTGCGATGCTGGCCTTCAAATCAAATTTTTGCTTGAACGATAAAAAACCAACACCAATCATTGCAATGGCAAATGCATAAATTCCTTTTTTCATTTGAGAAACGTATTTAAAACAAGAAGCAACCCTTCGATTGCTTCGCTTAGTTACAATTGTTAAGCCAAATTAAACTACGTCAAGATCAAAAGGAAGCCTTCTGATTCTTTTTCCTGTCAAATCAAAGATCGCATTTGTGAGCGCAGGGCTAAATGGTGGCAGGGAAGGTTCTCCTACACCGCCCGCTTTCTCCTCGTTTTCCATAATGTGAACTTCGATCTCGGGAATCTCAGAAATACGCGGCATCTTATACGAATCGAAATTCCTCTGTACGGCTTTTCCTTCCTTGAAGAGAGTTTCATGTTTGGTTGCTGCGCCCAATGCCATGATGATGCTTCCCTCAATTTGCGCTTTGATAATGTCAGGGTTCACGTACCACCCACAATCCATCACTGCCCAAACCTTGTCGATCTTGATCTTGCCATCTGCCTTTTTCGAAACCTTCACCACTTCCCCTACAAACGTTGAGAAACATTCGGTGATTGCGACACCATAACCGGAATTCTTTTCCCGCGATTTCCATTTCGTTACTTCTTCTAATTTGGCAATGAGACTGTGCACGCGATCATCCCATATGTGTTGCTTTCGAAAATCAAGCGGATCCTTGCCTGCAGCAATGGCGAGCTCGTCCATGAAGCTTTCGAATGCAAATCCGTTGGTGGACGAATATACCGAACGCCACCACATCACCGGCACCGGACTGTCGAGCGGAAAATCTCCAAAGCTGTAGTGCGGAAGTGAATCTAAATACGTCTCGAGAAATCCCTCCGTAACGCTATTGTTATATGATTTCTTGTTTGACCACGAGTCCTGGTGTCCCATGTTCTGACCGGCCATCAAGGTTTCGAATCCTTCAATTTGCCCGCCTTCATTCAGTGCTGCCCTGCATTGATACAACATACCTGGCCTGAATGGCCCCTGCGTCATATCATCTTCGCGCGTCCACATCACCTGGATCGGAACCTTCAATTCTTTCGATAACATCGCAGCCTCGTGCGGATAATCTGTAAACGCTTTTCGTCCGAAGCCTCCGCCCAAAAAAGTCATGTTCACTGTGACATTTTCCTTCGGGATGTTCAGTTGCTGACTCAGGTCTTCCTGAATCCAGTCCGGGGCCTGGATCGGTCCCCAAATATCGCACTTATTGTCCTTAACATCGGCAGTACATGTGAGTGGCTCCATGCAGCTGTGCGATTCATAGGGTGTTTCATAAACGGCCTCCAGTTTTTTTGCCGAGTTCGCAAAAACGTCAGTGAAGTCACCTTTGGACTTGAAGTTGATCGGCTTGCCTTTCAATGATTCGTTCAATTTTGAATAGAGCTGTTCCGAACTGTGGTGCTCAAAGCCCGAGTCGTCCCACTCCACTTTGAGCGCCTTTCTTCCCTGCAACGCGCTCCAGATACTGTCAGCGACAACTGCCACCCCTTCACGTTTATGCGAGAACACGTTCATCTGTGTTTTCAGAACATGCTTCACGCCCGGAACGGCTTTGGCAGCAGTGTCGTCAAATGACTTAACCTTACCAAGAAACCTCGGATTGCGCTCGACAACGGCATAGAGCATGCCCGGAAGTTTTTTATCCAAACCAAAAACAGCCTTGCCATTTACTTTCAGTGGCGTGTCCTGGCGAGGCAACGGCTTACGAAGAATTTTGTAATCCTTTGGATCTTTCAAGTCCACGTGGGTGGGGGGCGTCAGCTTCGATGCCTCTTGCACAAGCTCACCGTAGTGCAGTTTTTTTCCTGAGCTATGAATTACAGCTCCATTTTCAGCCCGACACTCGGTTTCAGGAACGCCCCAGGTGTTTGCTGCGGCCTTAATGAGCATCTGACGGGCGGAAGCACTCAGTCGCAAAAGTTTATTGTAGTTGGCACGAATGGTTGAACTTCCACCCGTAATTTGGCTTCCATATTTCTTGCTGTTGCCGACTCCGAAAACAATGTTGATCTGGTTAAGGTCCACTTCAAGTTCCTCAGCAATGATTTGTGGAACCGACTGAAAGGATCCCTGACCCATTTCGGCACGGTGATTGACGATGGTCACTTTTCCGGACGTGTCAATAGTAATCCATGCATTCAATTCGATCCCGAGGTTTTCGGCAGCCTCCTTGGTGATGATCGTTTCGGTTTCCGCTTTCGTTGGAAAATAAATTCCGAGTGACAACGCTGCCCCCGTCAACCCCGAAACCTTAATGAAATTTCTTCTGGAGAGAGATGATTGTGATTTCATAGGTTGGGTTGATTATTTGGTCGAGGCTTTTTGATTCATCGTGAGCGCAGCGGTTTTAATCGCTTTGCGAATTCGCGGATAGGTTCCGCAACGGCAAATGTGACCTTGCATCGCAGTATCAATATCCTTATCGGTAGGATTTGCATTCCGTTTCAATAACGCGGTGGCGGCCATAATTTGTCCGGACTGGCAATAGCCACATTGAGGAACCTGCTCAGCAATCCATGCTTGTTGCACGGGATGGGAGTTGTCATCGGATAGGCCTTCGATTGTGGTAATGCTTTTTTCTTTCACTGCCGCTACTGGCATTGAGCATGAACGAACAGGTTGCCCATCAAGGTGCACTGTGCAGGCGCCACATTGCGCAATGCCGCAGCCGTATTTGGTTCCGGTAAGGCCAACCAGGTCGCGGATCGCCCATAGCAGTGGCATTTTCGGATCCGCATCTACTGTGTAGGTCTTGTTATTGATCTTGAGTGTAACTGAAGCCATGGTCGTAATTTTGATCAGATACGTAAGATACAGAATTTGAACTGAACCAATTTAGCGATGGGATGTTTCTCTAGTGATAAAAGCGCCATACCCTTTCCCAACGGTAATTTGAATGGGACAAAATGCGCATTCGGCAGCCTGCAAATATTCACGCTTGATTATTGACGGCTGGTCATTGTGGTTTGACAGTTCGGTAACGTTTAATTTACTATGGTGCTGGGACAAGCGATGTTTGTAAGAAAAAAACACAAAATGAAAACGAATACGAAATCCTTACTGGCTGCATTATTTGTTATCGCTACGTTAAGCGGATTCTGCCAGAATATTGAGGTTACTGTGAAAAACATAAAAGAGCAAAAAGGCTCCATACGCGTGGGGCTTTTCACTAACGAAGATAATTTTTTAAAAAAAGCAGTTGAAGGCAAAGTGGTGAAGGTAAGCGGAAGCGAAGTAAAGGTTGTTTTTGAAAATCTTAAAGCGGGAGAATACGCGGTAAGCGTGATTCATGACGAAAACGATAACGGTGAACTGGATACCAACGCTATCGGCATGCCGAAGGAGGGGTTTGCCTTTGGAAACAACGCGATGGGAATGTTCGGACCACCATCGTTTGATAAGGCGAAGGTAAGTGTTGCGGGAACCGTAATTAAGCAGACGATTGATTTGAAGTATTTCTAGTATCAATGACGAATTACAAATTACGAGTGACGAATTTGGTGAGCACATTTTTCATTCGTCACTTGTAATTCGTCATTCGGGGTTGCAGTTCTGGAGGATCTCACTAACTTCCTTCACCTCTACAATTCCTCGCTGATGCGTCCAGCTGTTGTAGATATAGGTAGCGATTTCGGCCACTTCAAGGTCGGTTAGGGTTGGAACACCTGGCATGGCCTGGTTATACTCCACTCCATTGACTATCAGCGAACCCTTCTTACCGTTTTCCATCAGGCAGATTACTTCGGAAAAATTATGAGTCATGAAGTCGGACGAATCCACGGGTGGATACAGGCGTCCGAGACCTTTTCCATTTTTTTGATGGCAGTTGCTGCAATGTTTTAGATAAAGTTGCTCGCCCTGGTTATAGTATTGGGTGAATTTGGGCGAATGAGCCTTGGCTGAATTTTCATTTGTGCTACAGGAGAGGAGAAAGCATAAAGCAGAAAGCATAAAGCCGGAGCAGGCGAACAGGGCCTTATGTTTAACGATCAAATTTTCTCCCATATTGTTTTTGGAATATGTTACCCAAGATGACTACTGTGTTTTTCGCTTTCTGCTTTCAGCTTTGAATTACAGGAGAGCATAAAGCAGGAAGCAAGAGCAGGACGAATAGGGTTTACGTTTAAGAATTGAATTTCCTCCAATATGTGTTTCCGGAATATTCTTCCAACATGACTACTCAGCTTTTTGCTTTTCGCCTTCTGCTTTCAACTTCTGAATATCTCCCATCAATCGATTCACCTCTTCCTCCTTGGTTCCGTCATACTTCCCGCGGATGCGTTGTTGCTTATCAACCAGGAGAAATGCACCGCTGTGAATGAATCCATCAGGCTCGGAGTTATCTTCCAGCGCGACCGAGAAATAACTCTTTTGAGCCACGTTGTAGATAGAGTCTTTCACGCCCGTTACAAAATGCCATTTCGAACTCTTTACACCGAGTCGGTCTGCGAAGTCATGAAGCAAGGCCACCGTATCGTATTCAGGGTCGATCGTGTGAGATAGGATCAGTACGTCCGGATCATTTTCAATCGAATCGTAAACCCGGTGCATTTGGGTTTTCATGATCGGACAGATCGTACGGCAGGAAGTAAAAAAGAAGTCGGCCACGTAAATCTTTCCCTTGAACGTTTCGTTTGTCACAATCTGGCTATCCTGGTTCACGAATTGAAACGGTTGGATGGTGTGATATACCGTATCCCCATTTTGAACATCCCTTTCTCCGTAAATTGGCAGTGGCGCTTCCTTTTTTACGTTGCATCCAAACGCGAACCCAACGATCACGATCGCTAGCCCCTTCGCTAATACGTTATTTCCCATTTCGCATTTTTTTATAGATCTGAATTCCAAGCACAATCAAAACCGTCATGATCAGTAACCCTGCAATACCCCAAAGCATGCTGAATGCGTCTTTCAGCACAATGATAAATACGATGCTGATCAGGAAAAGGGTTGCGACCTCGTTCCAGATCCGCAATTGCTGCGAGGTGTACTTTACCACATCTTTCTTCAAGGCATTGAAAATATGCTGCAAAGAAAAATGATAAGCATAAAGAAAGAAAACCAATGTCAGTTTAATATGCATGAACCCCGACTGCAGCCACTCCGGCTGATTGACCAGCATGGAGATTCCCATGATGAGCGTGATCACTGCAGACGGCCAGGTAATGCCGAACCAGAGCCGGGTGGCCATGACCTTGAACTGGTTCACTAAAATAGATCTCTCCGGTTCCGCCTTCTGGTGCGCCTCGGTGAGATAGATGAAAAGGCGCGGCATATAAAATAAACCCGCAAACCACGTTACGATGAAAATGATGTGAACAGCCTTGAGGTAAAGGTGCGTCATGGAAGCCTTGAAATTTGAAATATTAACACTTGAAGTTTAGCGGTTATCCATGGTTTTCTACTGATATCTTATCGCCAACGCGTACTATGCCAGTGTCCACACCGACAAGGTTTTGGCCAAAGAGAACTTTTGCTTCGCGCTTCCGGTAGGTGGAAAGCGTGAAAAGTGGCTCAATGCCTTTTTCACCAGTCTCCTGGTTAACTGTGGTAAGCACACAGCGCGCGCAGGGCTTTACACCAACAAAACGCTTGTCGCCAATTTTGAATTCGCGCCATGTGTCCTCTTCGAAGGGCGCTCCGCCAGTGAATACAAAATTTGGACGGAACCGATTCATTGGAACCGGCTCCTTCAAACGTGTATTCAGGTCGTCAAGCGAACTTTGGCCGATAATCAAGAATGGATAGGCATCCGCGAGGCTAACATGCTCATTGTTGACTTTGTATTTTGGATCAACGGGTCGCGGATTCTTTTCGGGGAAAGTTACAAGGCGACAAGACATCTTGAGGTGGGTAGAAAACCATTTGCTTAACCCCGGGTCAACCTCAAATACTTCAACGTCATCATCCCAGATCTTCGCCCGCATTTTTTCTCCAACCGGAATGCTGTCGGCAGAAAAAGTGATGGCAGACTCGCGCTCGGCATTTTTTTTAGCAACCGTAATGTTCCTGTCGGAAAGGGTGAGCTTAAACATCGCCATTTGCGTGTGAACACGCTGCGTCATAAACATGTTGTGTTCATCGATGAGCATCCATCTCCTATCGAACTCCAGGCCTTTACCCATGGCGTTCGCCTTTTCCATTTGAATGCCCCCTAACGATTTTACAGGATAAATCCAGATTTCACGAAGCGTTAATTCTTTCATCTCTCCGGCTATTTTACACAATTGCCGCGCAAAGGTAAACATGGAGAGAGAATGTCGGTGACTTTTCGGGTAAATGTCTCTGCTTCTGTGACTAAGGTTGAGCTATATCCGGTTCATCCGCAGCAATATTGAACGATCCGTAATCTTGTCATCATTCATGAGCAGCATGGCCTTGCTGAGAAGAACGGCAAGTATGCGGTCTCCGTCAAAGGGAAGGAACAGGGACGAACTAAAACCCCTGGGCGATGGTACGAAATAAAAAAATGACGAACAGTTGCCCATTCGTCATTTGTTATTCAATTTTCTTGGAATGTCTAAGCAGGAACCTTTCTGGAGGACTTGCTTTGAGCCTTAGCTTGTTCCTGGTATTCGAAATGATAGAGTTTCTGATAATACTCATCGGCCATTCTGCCTGAATCGAAAAACGGAAGGACTTCGCGCATGCTGTTCTTCATGACGTGGATCCATTTTTCAGGAGACTCATAATACATTGGGATGATTTGCTCTTCGAGGAGATCCAAAAGATTTTTTGCTTCGATCCGGTCTTTCTCTTCCTGCGAAAGCGAGTCATCAGCGGTCTTAATCAGGAAAGAATTGTGTCCGTCTTTCGCAAACTCTGGAACCCATCCGTCTGGAATCGAAAGGTTGATTGATGCATTCATGGCAGCGGTCATGCCTGATGTGCCGGATGCTTCATGATAAAGTTTTGGATTGTTCAGCCACAGATCGGAACCCTTCTTGAGATGACCTGAAAGCCAAAGCTCATAGCCGGTGACCACGGTGCAATTGGAGATTTCCTTTGTCTTCCAATAGATCTCATTAAAAATATTGATCGCTCCGAAATCCTCCGGGTACGGCTTACCTGCCCAGATCATTTGCACAGGATATTTCTTGTTCTTAACAATTTTTACAAACCTGTTGAAATCTGCCATGATGAGGTTCGCACGTTTATAAGCAGCGAACCTTCTCGCCCAGACGATCGTCAACACGTTCGGGTCGAACAATTTTCCGGTTTGATTGGCGACCACGCGGAAAAGTTTTTGCTTCAGCTCCTTCTTGCGCTTCACAAGCGCCTGATCATCGTTCGCCTCAAGCGCACGATCAAGCTCATCGTCTTTCCAATAGGTTCGGTTTTGCGCATTGGTAATGGCGGTGATTTCACAAATACCGTCAAAGCCATTCCACATTTTACGAGATACTTCCCCATGGAGCTGAGAAACTCCATTGGCGCGTTTTGCCATCCGTAGCGCTGCCAGGGTGTAGTTTAAAACTCCATTCTCGGGAGCAACGGTCTCCTGTACTTGCTGCGGAGTAAGGCCATTAAAGAACGACATGTTATTCAGTAAGGGCATGCTGTGCTCTTCGTTTCCTGCTTTCTCTGGCGTATGAGTTGTGAATACAACGCGCTTTTTCACTTCGTTGATGTCCTTGTATTTATCCATCAGGTAGAAACACAGCGGTAGCGCATGCCCTTCGTTCATATGATAGATCTCTGTTTCACGTTCTATGATATCCAGGAGCTTTGCGCCCCCGGCACCAAGTAGGATTGATTGTGCGATACGAGTCGTCTCATTTGGATCGTACAATCGGTGACTGATGGTTTGCGCCAGGTAATCGTTTTCTGGAATATCGGTTGTAAGCAGGAACAAAGGCACGGTGTTGAAAACGGATGGCTTCAGCAAAAACGCTTTAACAAATACCTTGGCACCGTGTATGGTTATCGGAAAAAGAATTTTCGTATCCGTAAGAAAATGATAGTCCTTATCCCGGAAACTCACTTTCAGCGTTTGATCCTGATTTCGTTCCTGGTCATAGTATCCTTTCTTCCAAAGGATACCGATACCGATTAAATTCTGCTTGAGTTCGTAAGCACTGCGCAAATGCGATCCAGCTAAAAAACCTAAACCCCCGCTATAGATTTTGAGCGGTTGATCTACCGCAAACTCCATCGAAAAGTAGGCCGCGGGCTTTGAATACTTCGGATCGAATTTATATGGAAAAAGCTCTGCTAAGTTAAACATTGGAATGGATGGGTTGTGATTCTATTAATGATGGCGCAAACTAACAAATGCGTGCCAAACGATTATCTCAATAATGCCGAATTCCTTACTTGTTCAACATCGCAATCGTTTGATTAAATGTTTTTAATCAATTCGTGCAGGGAGGTTAACTCGAAACTGCCATTGGGTTTTTGTAATAACCAACTGGCCGAGCCCTTGTTCTTGAGAACGGTAATGTGATAGGCTGTTTTGTCAGTGCTTATTGAAAACCCGTTTCTTTCGAGGGCATTTTTTGTCCAGAGGAATTCATAGCCGTCCCCGGCAATACTCACAGCCAGGTTTCTGTCAGCTTGATGTTGCACCTTTCCAGTCTTAAGATCAAAGCCCTTAAACTGAAAAATGGTATCGAACGATCCATCAAGCACAAGGTCTTCCGGCATACCTGACAAAATGTTTTTATCCCGTCCGGTCAGCCAGATCCAGTCTGCCGTTTGCAGCGCAAGGTCAAGCTCGTGGCTGGCAACCAAAACTGCTTTATTCATAGTCTTCGCGAGCCGCCTCAGCAAGCGCATAATTTCCACGCGATTGTTCAGGTCCAGGTGGGCGGTGGGTTCGTCAAGCAAAATAATTGGGGTATCCTGTGCAATTGCACGTGCAATCATCGCCATTTGAAGCTGGCCATCGCTTAAGACATGGAGTGGTGCCTCCATGAGCGATTCAATACGGACATGGGCTATCGCCCGGTAAATTATCTCTTCATCTTCGTAGGAGAGTTTTACATTCCAGCCCAGGTATGGATATCGGCCAAAAGCTACAAGGTCATAAACTGTCATGTTGCCAGACGCAATCCTGTCCGTGAGGACAACAGAAATTAATTGGGCGGGATCTTTCTCATGCTCACGGAATGAAATTTCTCCAGCCAGGGCATTTTGCAATCCGGCAATCGTTCGAATCAGCGATGACTTGCCCACCCCATTCGGCCCCATAAAACACACGAGTTGCCCGGCAGCTAACTCCAGGTTTAGATTTTCGAAAAGGATCTTCTCTGCCTTTCCGAGCCGATAGCCAACACGAAGATTTGATGTCGTCAACATAGGCTGCATACTACCGGATTATTTTATTGCGCATAATTACCCAAATAACCACTGGAGCACCAACGAGTGCTGTTATTGCGTTTATCGGCAATACTGCGCTGCTGCTGGGAAGTTGTGCAAGGATGTCGCAGGCAAGAAGAAGCACTGCGCCACCAACCGCAACCGCAGGAAGCAGCAGTTTGTGATTGTGAGAGTTGATCAAAAGCTTTACCAGGTGTGGGACCGCAAGCCCGACAAATGCAATCGGACCGCAGAAAGCCGTGACGCCTCCCGTGAGAATCGAAGCTGAGAAGATTGCCAGCAATCGCGAGCGCTTTATATTAATCCCAAGGCTTTGGGCATAGTTCTCGCCAAGCAGCCATACATTCAATGCCTTTACGTTTAGGACGGAAATTACCAGACCAGCTAGCACGATCGCAGCCAGAACTCGTATCTCTACCCAATTTAATCCGGAGAGGCTTCCAAAAGTCCATATCATATAGACCTGCAGGTCTTCTGCGCGGCTCAGGTATTGAAGAACGCTCACAACGGAGGCTGTAGCTGCTCCAACCATAAGTCCTACGATTAAAAGCGAGACGTTGTCCTTAAGCCGCTTTGAAACCGCGAGCATGATAAGAAATACACCAAGGCAGCCAATGCTTGAGGCGATGGCAACTGCCCACGCACTTGAAATAAAAAGCACCGTCACGCCAGCCGCTGAGCCCATATACAATAAAGAAACAGCCAGGCTCGCCCCTGACGTGAGGCCGAGCACGTCTGGTCCGGCAAGCGGGTTCCGAAAGAGGGTTTGCATTTGTAGCCCACCCAGGGCCAGAGCGCTGCCCCCGAGGACACAGGTAAAAGCTTTAGTCATTCGAAAATCCCAAATGATCTCCGTCCAAACCGGCTCTTCTGAGCGGAATCCCAACAAAATGTTTAAAATTTCTGAGGCTGGGATTTTGACGCTGCCCAACGTAAGGTTCAAAACGAATAGAAGACCAAGCGACCCCACCAGAATACCCCATCGAAAAGCCGAATTCAACTGCATGCGCTTGATTTTCAGGCTGCAATGATAATATTTTTAATCAATTGCGAGGCACGGATTTGCAGAAAGCGGAGGCATTTGCCATAGCCATAGCTAATGGCTATAGCCATGGCAGAGTGCATGTTTGGCAGTTTTTTGACATTTTTTAGAACCCGGTCTTGTTCTCAAAGACTCTTTTCCTATCTTTGCAGTCCTTTTTGCGCAGAAGGCCAAAATTCTCCACATAACGTTGGTAAGAACCACAGCTACAAAAACGCAAAATCCTGAAAAACAAGCATTATGCCTGGCATTATAGGAAAGAAAATCGGAATGACGAGCGTATTCGGCCCTGGGGGCGAGAATATTGCATGCACAGTGATCGAGGCAGGCCCCTGCGTAGTCACTCAAGTAAA
>DASWTP010000072.1:0-41842 GCA_036402075.1 Chryseosolibacter sp.
TGCCTGGCCATGTGTAAAAATTATACTGTAAAAGTATCGTTGGCCTGAGGCGATTTCAATCCGCTAAAACGTGTATTTTAGGATACTGCCTTGTACGATAGAAACTGGGTAGAAGTACTTAGAAAATTTCTCCACAGCACTTGATTCCTGCGTGCAAACGAAGATTTTTTAAAATGCCGAACGAAACACCGTAGAAATACGGAGTTCAGATAAGCTGCAGCTGTTCCGCCTTTTTTACCAGCTCGATGGCATTTTTAACGCTGAGTTTCTTCATCAGGTTTGCCCGATGGGTCTCAACGGTGCGTGGCGAAATAAATAATTTATCGGCCATTTGCTGGCTGGTCAGCCCCTCCGATATAAGTTTGATTATTTCAACTTCGCGCTTGGTGAGTTTGATTGACGACTCATGTTGTTTTTTGCGCGTCACATTCTGGGAGTACTTTTTGAAAATCACATCCTGTGCGTGGCGGCTGAAATAGTTCTTGCCCGAAAGGACGGACCGGATAGCATAATCGAGCTCACTGCCGCTTTCATTCTTTATAACGTATCCTTTTACCCCGTATTCGAGACAACGGCTGATGTAGTCCTCATCATCATACATGGAGAGGATCACAATATTGGCCGCTGGGTTTTTACTGAGGATCGTTTTCGATACTTCCATGCCATTCATGTCAGGCATGGAGATATCCATGATCAGCAAATCGGGCTGCAACTTGTCAAACAATTCAAGTGTTTCTTTTCCGGAAGAAGCTTCTCCAATGACAGCAAGATCTTTGTTCTGGCTCACGAGGTTTTTTACACCATCACGAACCATCGCATGATCATCTGCTATTAGAATCTTGTGTTTGTGCATGTCTATGTCTATTTGATTTCAATGGAATTTCAACAATGATCAACGTCCCTCGGTTTTCGTCCGACTCGATTGTAAGCGTTCCGCCCATAATTTCGGCTCTTTCGCGCATGTTCGCAAGGCCATGGTGCACGGTCTGGTCGATTGAGCTTCGTGTGCTGAACCCCTTCCCATCGTCTTCAATGGTGAGCTGAATGAAATTCTCCTCTTCGTTCAATTGAACGCTGATGGATTGGGCCTGGGAGTGCTTCATTGCATTGTTCACAGCCTCCTGCGTTATGCGATAAAGGTTGACCTTTTCATGCTGCTCGATGGGCGTAGCCTGGCCGAACGATTCGAACGAAACCGGTATGGTAGACGTTGCGTCAATACCATTGCAGAGCGATCGCAGGCATGTTGCCAGATCAAAATCCTTAAGTTTTGCGGGCAGTATGTTTTCGGAAATCCGGATAGACTCCTGGGTAGCCTCATCGATCAAGCGATAGAGGCTCTGCGCGTATTTTTCATCGATCCGGCTCAACCGGATGTTCATCTTTAGCGCGGTCAACATCTGTCCCAAGCCATCGTGAAGGTCCTTTGCAATCCTGCTTCGCTCCTGCTCCTGTCCTTCCAGGAGTGCGGCCATATGTTTTTTCTCGAAATCTCGAATCAGCTTCTCATGAATAAGCTTCTGTGAAATGTCTTTAAATATAATAAGGAGGCCGGTGATGGCACCTTTCGAATCGATCACAGGGCTGATGCTGCCTTCGATGGGAATCTCGCGACCGTCTTTCGCGATGAGGCACAAATTAGCCGGCAGTGAATTGCCCGGACCATTCCCCGACACGACCTGGAATGGGTTCACCGGATAATCGCCTGTACCATTGTCTTTGAGCAGAATGGTGTCGAACACGTAGTTCCCCTGGACATTTTCGAGCGATGTGCCGAGCATGCTTAGCACGCTGGGGTTGCAATACGAGATCCTGAAATCCTGGTCAACAGTTACAACGGCATCGCTAATAGCACGAACCGTTGACAGGTATTTTTCTTCACTTTGCCGTAATTTCATCTCGATGGCGTGTTTGTACAAGGCCATTTCAATTACTGTGAAAATCTCCCTATCCTCAAAAGGCTTTGTGATGTAGCCAAAGGGCTCCGTAATTTTTGCACGCTGAATTGTTTCTGTGTCGCTGAGCGCAGTAAGAAACACAACGGGAATATGGTAACGCGACCGAACCTGCATCGCTGTTTCGACACCATCCATCTTGCCGGCAAGCATGATGTCCATCATAACAAGATCTGGTGTATACCGCTGAATAGCGACAAGCGCTCCTTCACCGGTAGACTCTATCCCTACTACCGAGTACTTCTCAGTCTCGAGCGTTTTGCGGAGATGGTACGCAACGATCAAAGAGTCTTCAACAATAAGAATTCGGGCCTTTGCCATAATATCACTTGAACTCAAGTTGAAACGTTGTTCCAGGGTTGCGGTTAATCCGGAGGTTGCCATTCAATTGTTTTACAAAAACATCGATCAGCTGCATGCCGAACGAAGGTGAAACGCCTGGCGAAACACGCTCCGGTAATCCGATGCCGTTGTCTGCAACGGTGAGCCTGTAGCCGTCCTGGTTTTCAAATCGAACCCGAACCTGGCCGGCTTCACGTCCGGGGAATCCATGCTTAAAAGCGTTTGTCAGAAGCTCATTGACGATCAGCCCGCAGATAATCGCCATATCGAGTGTCATCATCTCTTTCTCGAGGTGCGTTTCAATCTCCAGGTTCAGTTCGTCACGGAGGTAGGTAACTTTAAGATCCTGGATCAACTTACCCAGGTAATCGGAGATCTCAACTTTATCGAGACTTTCGGTTTGGAGGAGCCTTTCGTGAATCAGCGCAATCGATCGGATTTTCTGCCGGGTATCCTCAAGAAAGATCCTGATGTCATTATCCTCAACCGAACTCAGCTTCAAATAGATGATGGAGGAAATAAGTTGTAAGTTGTTCTTGACCCGGTGGTGTATCTCCTTGATAAGCGTTTCCTTCTCATGGATGGTGTGCAGCAGCTTCTTCTCTGTGATCAGCTTATCCGTGATATCGCTCACGATGAGAACAAACGACTGATCTTTTTCCAGAACCTGGATCAGCGCTTCGCCATCGTAATATGTTCCGTTCTTCCGGTTGAATCGCAACTGAAGTTCAAGTCGGTCAGTCTGCTTTTTGCGCAGGGTGTTAAGCAACGCCTGAACAGCCATTTCATCGGGAAACACAAACAAGTCGGTGAGCTTTAACTTTTGAAGTTCCGGGTCAGAATATCCGAGCGCGTTGATGGCGGAAGTGTTTGCGTATTCTATTGCCAGCGTAGTGTCAGCAACAACAAAAATCTGGTTGTGACTTACCATTACGATCTTCTCCAATCGTGAAACGCGGGCCTTGTGACGCTCCTCTTCAACCATGTACTAAAATGCGTTGGTTTTTTTACTAACACAAGCAAAAGCCGTAATTCTTAACCGGGCTAAACGATTTGATTGAACGTTCACCGACAATAAAAAAAGCGGCCCGTTAAGCCGCCTCCAAACTATGGCAAAGTTTACGTTATATTTTAGCGAAGGTTCTAAGACTCTTCAAGAAGATTTTCTGGTAACTCCAGTGAGCGGATCTCCTGCACTGCCCCTCCCGCGATACCCCGCACATCACCGTAAAGCGAAACGAGGCTTTCCATCGCCTTCATCAACCGCTTCTCACGTTTGGCCCACTGCGAGGTTAGAAGCGTTTTTTCTTTTTGCAGGTCGTCAAGCATATCACGATATGACTCAAAAGAAGCCTCGAGCTTTTGCTTGAACTCGTTGCCGGTCACATATTGGTAGATCATTTGGGTCTTATCACCTTTGTTTTCCTGCGATGCGATCACTTCACCGATGCGGATCAGGTTGTGACGAAACAGCACTGCGAGCGCTTTGAACTCCACGAACGAACAAACCCAGATGCCGTCAAGCAATCCAAAACGCGTCATGCCATCAGGAAAAACGTCAGTCACGATCACGCCCAGGTCAGCTTGCTGAAGGCGCATATCATCCTTCATTTTGGAGATCCATTCGTAGCTGAAGTGTTTCGTTCGCTTGCTTTCGTATAGGATTTTTCCGCAGACGCGCTGGTAGTCATCTTTTACAATATGAACGCAATCACCCCCACGTTTGCCTTTCGAAACTTCTTCAATGGCATCACGCGAAAAAGTCGCCTGAAGGTAGCTTTCGATGGCGAGCTCCTGCACTTCACCTTGCATCTGCATGCTTCCCTGGTCCGACTTTCGTTTCATCTCGTTAACCAGCCTCACCTGGTCGTCAAGTTTCTTTTGGAGTTCCGCATTTTTCAGCCGCTCTTCTTCGCGCACTTTTTCAGCCTCCTCCTGCAGTCTGCGTTTCATAATGATCTCCACCTGCTCACGCTCACGGGCGAGCTTCTGCTCCCGTTCATACAATTCCACCTGAAGTTTTTCCCGCAGGTTGTGCTCCAACTCATCCTTCAATAGTTTTTCGCGATCCAAAAGCCTTCGTTTCATCTCGGTTTCGATTCGTTCCTCGCGATCGGTGAGTTCGCGCTCCCGCTTTCGAATGGCGATCACCGAATTTTCCAGTTCGAGTAAACGTTGCGTTTTCGCCCTCCGATCTTCCTCCACGAGCTTTAACTGGTTTGAGAACTTTTCGTTTTCCTGCCTGCGCACACGCTCCTCAATCCGTTTTGAATTCTCACTCATCTTTTTTTCGAACTCATATTCCAGCTGAACCCTGAGGTCGTGACCGATACTATCTTCAGGGTTAAATTTGTTCCCGCAATGCGGACACTTTACCTGTAATGCAGTAGCCTGAATCAATTCCATCGCCTTGTATTTGCTTCGAAAGTAGGTCCTGCTGTTGACAGCTTCTGTCAAACACACCTTTGGACGGAGGGCGCTGGAATAATTGAGTGCTGGCCGGCTAAAGAATACCTTAAAAAAGCTTTATTTTAAGCCCATGAAGAAGAAAGTTTCCGCGAAAAAAGATTCCATTATTCCCCAAGCCAAACTTCTGCGCCTTTTTCAGATTATCGCTGTGCTGAAGTCCGGGCATTGGACCATCAAACAACTTGCTGAACGGTTCGACACAAGCGAACGCACGATTTACCGGTACATCAACCTGCTCGAAGAAGTTGAATTCCTGATCGAGAAAGACTTTGACAATCGATATTTTATTGTGACCTCAGAAGACGACCCTTCGCAATCACAGTTTTCTATGGAGGAGACCAAGTTGATCAAGAAACTGATCCAATCTGGTGCGGGTGATAACCCGTTAAAAAATCTGCTGTTAAAGAAGCTGGCGCTGAACTCGGAGATTGATTCTGTGCCGCGGCTCTTTGTGAAGGCGCGACTTGGAAAGTTCGTGGATGTGCTGGCGGAAGCGATCAAAGAGAAAAAGCAGGTGGTGTTGAAAAATTATCACTCGGCCCACAGCAATGAAATCCGTGACCGCATTGTGGAGCCAATTCACTTTGGCGATAATTACCAGTCAGTGATTGCCCTGGATACAAATGACAAGGCATCGAAGCAATTCAAACTCGACCGGATCGGTGAGATTCTTGAAACAGACAAAAAATTTCAATTCGAATCGCAGCATCAGAAAAACCAATCGGACATATTTGGATTTAACGGAGATGCAAACGAATGGATCAGTTTGTCGCTGGGCATGCGTGCTTACCTGCTGTTGCGCGAAGAATATCCGCTGTCAGTGCCCTTCATTGAAAAGCGGGAAAAAGACTATTATTTTCACGCACCCGTTGCGGGGTTTGTTGGAGCAGGCAGGTTTGTGCTTGGGCTGATGGACGACCTGACTGTAATTGGCCCGGATAGTTTCAAACAATACCTTCAAAAAATTATCAACACGTTCTCAAAGTCACTTTGAGGTGCGTGTAGAAATAATGATTGAACTCAGCGCCTCGACCAGCCTGTTAAAGTTATTGGGTTTGATGAGAAAATCGTGAGCACCTAACTGGTAGTACCCTTGAATTTCACGGGTATCTGACGTTGTTGAGTACATGATCACAGGAACATCGCGTAATCGCGTGTGTTTTTTTATTTCTATCAGCGTATCTTTTCCGTTCATGACAGGCATATTGATGTCGAGAAAGACATAATCCGGAGGAATGACAAGTTCTTTTGTCAGCAATTGGATGGCTTGTCGGCCGTCACGCGCTGTCCAGCATTTTATTGCGGGATCAATATGATTAATGGCTTCGTAAAAAAGCTCACAGTCTTCATTATCATCATCTACTATTAGAATCACCATACGGACACAGATTGGTGTTGGTTTAAGTTTAGCATTGGCGGGCATGGCTGCCACGCAAATCTTTGATCTAGGTAAGGAACCAGCAGAAATAACCGTTCCCGTGCAAAAGTTTCCACAGCAGTTATTTCAATTTGAAAAACGGTTGGTGCTGGAATTACAGTTGGCAATTTTGTTACCCAACCCATCAGGATATAAGCGGACTTTTGATGACTTTCTTCAGGCTTTCCGGGTCGGTCTTTGCGATAGTCGACAGAATTTTCGTGAGAAGCCTGAAATCGGTTGGCTTTGTTACAAATCCAGCCGCGCCAAGTTCGATAGCAATTTCCCGGTCGCGCCCATTTGCTGAGGTTGAATACATAACAACCGGAATGTCTTTGAGGTAGATGTCATTTTTCAATTTCGCAAGACATTGCCACCCACTCATTTGAGGCATATTGAGGTCGAGGAAAATGACGTCAGGTTTCTTGTTTGACGAGTTGTTAAGAAAGGTGAACACCGCCTGGCCATCCGGCACATGCTGAAATTGAACAGGCGGGTCAATAACCGTGAGCGCTTCGCCAAACAGTTCAGCGTCATCGCGATCGTCATCAGCAAGTAGAAACAGTTTATCCACAAAAACAGGTTAATTCGTTGGTAGCAAAATGGTGAACTCTGCACCTTTTCCTTTTTCGCTGCGCGCGGTGATAAATCCAGCGTGCCGTTGTACGATTTTTTTGCAAAGGGCAAGCCCTAATCCCGTACCCTCGTATTTGTCTTTTGAGTTTAGTCGCGTGAATGTTGTGAAGATCCTTTCCGCCTGCTCCTGTTCAAAACCAATTCCATTATCTGACACTACAATCTTTGCGAACCTGTTGTCCTCAAGGTTAATGAATGATGATGTAATGGCAATTCTAGGTGCTTCATCCTGCTTGGAGAACTTGATGGAATTGTTGATGAGATTGTAGAACAACTGGTAGAGCAACACAGGCGCACCATCAATAACGGGAAGATGATCGAACGTGATGGTCGCCTTTTTATCGTGAATAAGAACTTCGAGATCGGTTTCTATACTCTTCAACACTTCGTTGAGATCAACACGTTCACTAGGTTGCTCCGCTGCCGACATGGTTGAATAGGACAGCACTCCTTCTACCATGGAGTACATTCGATCGGTGGCACTTAATATCTTATTAAGGAAGCCGTTAGCTTTTTCAGGAAGGAGATGGCTGTAGTCATCGACTAACCGGTTACCGAACGTTTTTATTTTGCGGATCGGTTCTTTGAGATCGTGGCTCGCCACGTGGGCAAACTGCTGCAGGTCTTCGTTGGAGATCTTCAACGACTGGTTCAGCTCTTTAAGCGCACGTGTTCTTTCCTGAACCTGCGACTCCAGCCAGGTCGATTGTTCCTTGAATGCCTGAATGTCACTGGCCGAACCGATCCATTTAATCACTTTTCCTTCGAGATCCTTCAAGGGCAGACATTTTCCGTAAAACCACCGGTATTTCCCCGTAGCCAGGTTATGCAGACGATACTCTGACTCCCATGGTTGTGATGATGCCACCGCCTCATTCCATTTTTGACTAATGATTCTCTGATCATCGGGATGAACCAGCATCGTAAAATTCTGCAGGCCTTCTTCTGGTTTTTGCCCGGTAAACGTCTCCCATTGTTCACTGATGTAGTCAGTCGCCCCGTTGGCATCAGCAGTCCAGACAATTTGAGGGATCGTTGTGGCGAGTAGCCTGAAGCGCTCCTCACGAAGCTTGATTTCAGCCTCTGCCTTTTTCCTTTCCGTAATATCAATGACTGAACCTATAAAACGAGTCGGGCGTTGTTGATCGTCAAAGAATGCTTGTCCGTTTACGCGAATCTCCCGTTGCCTTCCGTCTCGCTGGTTTATGATGGAATATTCGATATCATATCGACCGGTTGATTTTGGATCGAGTGCCAGCGCCATGGCGTTTTGCACCCGCTCTCGGTCTTCGGAAACGATCGCATTCAACTTGTCACTCATCGCGATTGACTCACCCTTTGGAAAACCAAAAAGCTCGATGGTTTTTTCAGAAGCAAAAATGATGTCCTTTATCGGGTCATATTCCCAGGCTCCCAGGCCAAGAATCTCAGTCGCAATTGTCAGGCGCTCTTCATTTTCCAGGAGCTTTTGCTTTGCCAGCACTTGTTCCGTTACGTCAGAGGCAAGCACCAATACCCCCACCGTCTTTCCCTGGCTGTCGCGGAATGGCACATAGCTAAAATTAAAGAACCTTTCTTCCCGCACACCATTTTCGCGAATGAAATACGCAGGCGCTTCAAATCCATAGCGGCTCACACCGTTGCGATACACATCCAACATAAGGTCCATAAAAATTTGCCGGCCCATTTCCGGCACGATCTCGACCAGTGTCTTTCCGATCACATCGCGGGAGGCGTGCCAAACCGCAAGTGCAGCATCATTTGCAACTTCCAATCGCATTTCTTCGCCTTTAAAAATGCATAGGGGAGACGGAGTTTGCTCAATGATGGTGCGGAACCTCGATTCAGCCTCGGCTACTTTGTTGCGCGCTTCAATTTGTTCAGTAACATCAGTTCCCACCGCCACAATGCCTTCAATCTCATTGGCTTCGTTTCGGAAGGGCTCATACAACAGATTGACAATAATTCGTGTGGGCTTACCGTTGCGTGAAAATGTTACGGGAATTTCTGTGGCAAGAAATGGCTCACCTGTCCGATAGACCTTCGCGAGAATGTCCGCAAATCCTTGCTCTACCAATTCTGGAAATATGTCGAGGACAGATTTTTCGATGACCTCCTCGTACGTTTTGCCCCACATCTGCAACAGCTTGTCGTTAGCGACCTCAACGATATGCCGCGGACCACGCAACACTGACATCGCGACAGGGGCCTGTTGTGCAATCGACCGGAATTTTCGCTCCATCGATTCCGCTTTGAGCCGTTGCTCTATTGTTTCTGTTACTTCAAATGTGAATTGCAAAATTCCCTGCACGTTTCCATCGATGTCAAGCCACGGCAGGTAGGTGATGTCAAAGTAGTGATCGCGTGATGTGCCATCCGGATTTTTGAACACGGCCTTCGAATCCTTGAGGTGAATCGTTTTGCGGTCGCGATAGACCGAATCGAGCATTTCAAAATATCCTTGCCCTTCAAGTTCAGGGAGTGCTTCGCGAACTTTCATTCCGGTAATGTCACGTCCAATGAACGCGATGCCTAATGGATGGAAGAATTCGAGAACATGCTCTGGCCCTTTAAACACATGAATGTGCGCAGGCGACTGCAGGAAGAGGTTATAAAATTGCTTTTCGGTCTTTCTTCGGACATCGGCTGTTGCAATCTGGCTCATAACCCGGGCAAGCAATTCGCGGGATGAAAACGGCTTTACGAGATAATCGTTCGCACCAGCATTCAAGCCTTCGATCTTGGCTTCTTCGCCCGCCCTTGCCGAAAGAAAGATAACCGGAATGTTTCGCGTGCTCAGTGTAGTCTTCAGCCTCTTCAGCAATCCGAATCCATCCAACTTGGGCATCATGATGTCGGACAAGATCAGTTCAGGTGTATATTGAAGCGCGAGCGAATACGCCTCCTCTCCATCCCTCGCAATAATGACATGATACTGTGGATCCAACAAGCGTTGTACGTAAGACCGCATGTCTGCATTGTCATCCGCCAGGAGAATGGTAGGCAGTGCGGAGGTATTTTTTTCGGCAGTTGAAGCTGTCTTCGAATCATTACCTGCAATCCACTGCGTTGCCTCTTCCACGTAAAGCTGTGCAGAACTATTCCACCTGAGACTTTGCCATGTGGAAGAATCACCGTTGACCGCTTTCGGTATAGTAACGGTAAACTTCGACCCGCGACCAGGTTTGCTTTCGACAACAATGCTTCCGTTGTGAAGCTTCACCAACTCCTTTACCATGGCGAGCCCGATGCCGGTACCTTCCTGGCTCCGACCGCGCGCACTTTGCACCCTGTGGAAACGTTGGAAAATGTTTTCAAGCTCACTTTCCGGGATGCCAATGCCCGAATCTTTTACGGACACTGAAACAACATTTTCCTTACTTTCGACCAGAACTTCGATGGTACCTTGCTCGCTATACTTGAATGCATTCGACAAAAGGTTGAGAATGATTTTCTCCCACATTTCAATGTCGACTATTCCTAAAGTGCCAGCGGAATCGGATTTCACCACAAGCTGCATTCCGGCTTTTTCAATTGCCGATCTGAAATTACTCGCAAGTTCTGCGGTCATTTCCCCGATGTCTACGGCCGTAAACTTCGCCTCCATTCTGCCCGCCTCGATCTTTGAAAAATCCAGCAGGAGATTCACGAGCTTTTGCATGCGGTGGGCATTCCGGTATGCTACGTCCACCTTGGATCGTTTTTCGTCATCAAGGCCGTGATCGTTCACAAGATCTTCGATGGGGCCGAGCAAAAGTGTCAGAGGCGTTCGGAACTCGTGGCTGATATTTGAAAAGAATGTTGTTTTTGCTTTGTCAATTTCAGCAAGAGCCTCGATGCGTTTGCGTTCCTCGTCAAGCGCATGAACATTTATGAGGCTTGTGGCAATTTGGTCGGCAACGAGGTTGAAGAAACCGAGGTATTTATCGGTGAGAAGCTGGTAAGGGTTTGCGCCTACTACGAGTATTCCGTAAGCATCCTTCTGACCTCGTTGAGTGATCGGGAGAATGATTGCTTTTTCAGCCATATCCTGCCAGGCGCCTTTCGGCATTACGCCTAATTTTTCGGAAACACCCGCGAGGACTTCCGCTTTTTTATTCCCAAGGGCCTGACGAAATGCTTCAGCAATTTCATTGTTGTCAGACAATTTAATGGTCTTCGGAATTTGCTCATTGTCGCCTGCGGGCGTTGTTTCTACCAGTACGGCATTGCCCTCGATGAGCCGGTAAATTTTTGCAAACGGAAAATCGAAAGAATTCTTCTCAACCGAACGCACTGAATTCAGGAACACATCGCGGTCAGATTTGGCGTCACCCAACGCTTTGCTGAGCTGTGTCAGCGTTGACAGGTGACGCTCACTAATAATTCTATCGGTGTCATCAGAATTAAAACATATCATGCCCTCGGTCCTGCCGTCATCACCGGCTACTGGTGTATAAGAGAAAGTATAATATGTTTCTTCCGGGTATCCATTGCGTTCCATGATGAGCAACTGTTCCTCCACATAAGTACCTTCGTTCTTCTCCATGACATTATGGAGCATGGGCTGGATATCATCCCAGATCTCTGCCCATACGAGAGATGCTGGTTTCCCCAACGCCCATGGGTGTTTTCCTTTCACGATTGCTTTATACGGATCGTTGTAAAGTTTGATGAGATCTTTTCCCCAACCGATCCAAATAGGTTGGCGGGACGTCAGCATGATCTGAACGCAGGTTCGAAGGCTTTTCGGCCAGGTCTCTGTTCCGCCAAGGGGCGTAGCTGCCCAATCGAAGTTGCGAATTCGCTCGCCCATCTCCCCGCCTCCCGCGAGAAATTCCGGCATATGCTGCGTAGTTGTATAACTGGATTCGTTCTGTGTCACGGGGGAGATGTGTGTAAAGCAATTTAATTATTGTTTCGCCACAGGCAACTATCTCAAGTCGTTTCCGAAAAGAAAACGTTGGCATGACTTTTTAGTGTCAGTATTGGTTGAGCCATTTAGTTTCTTCAATAAGAATTTTGTTTTCGTGTTTTACTTATAAGTGCTCGTTTAGGTTACCTTTAGGTATTGGAGCAGCATAGACCGCTCGCATAGTTGCGAATAATAAAACGAGCGAGGAGCGGTCCAATGAATTACGATTATGCACAATCAAATACGCATGACTTCACGTACTCCTTCACGAATATTGCTTGCAGACGATGACGCTGATGATCGGGAGCTTTTTGAAGAAGCGCTTTCAGACATTTATCCACAGGCGGTCCTAAGCACTGCGCAGGACGGGGAAGAATTGATGTTCATTCTTCACAACTACCATAAGCCGGATCTGTTGTTCCTCGATTTGAACATGCCTCGGAAAAATGGGAAGGAATGCCTGTATGAGATCGCCAGGGATCCTGAATTGAAAAAGATTCCCATTGTAATTTTTTCAACATCTGTTAATCCGCTCGATATTGAAGAAACATTTTCGTTGGGTGCGCTTCTTTTTTTCCGGAAGCCGAATTCCTACGAGGAACTGAGGCGAAATGTAAACGATATCTTTTTCCGAAAGCTGACTTCTCCCAGGAGCAGGGAAACGTTTTTAGTCAGCGCGGGGGCATCAGTGACCCTTTAGCTAAGGAAACTGACGGGCTACACAGCCTGCATCAGGGTGTTTTGCATCTTTCCATGCTCAAGCACAGACTTCAGTAGCTCACATATGTCTTGAAATGTATTAGGCTTAATGAGCACATCCCTTGCTCCAAGGTTAAAGTATTCAATCCTTTCCTGTGCGTAATTCGTGGTGGAATACATAATGACCGGGATACTTCTCAACTGCGGAGTGCTTTTGACTTTCTCAAGAAATTGTTTTCCGTTCATCACCGGCATATTCACATCGACAAAGATATAGTCGGGCATTACCACAAACTCCTGAAGGGCATCGATTCCCTGCTTGCCATCTGCTGCGAGGTTGCAAACATAGCTCGGGCCGATCTCAGCGATGGCTTCTTTGAAAATTTCCCGATCCTCCAGGTCATCGTCTATATACAGGATGTGCATTGATCGCGGGGTTAGATGTCAGTAACCTCATGGCCCGGTATTCTAAAAAACTCTCGTAAAAAGTCGCGTAATTCTGAGTACTCATATTCCTTATTGAAGAACGTGACTTCACTTGAAAACTCCAGCTTATAGAACTCTGAGACGTCCCCATATACGACTACGGGAACAAGCTTCAGGTTCAAGTCGTCCACCTTGATGTATTTGAGAAAAGTATTAATGCGAATTCCATGCATCGAAAGATCGAGAAAGATAAAATCCGGACGATGCTTTTTCGCACGCAACATCTCAAGTGCTTTCTGGCTATCGAGAACGATCAGTACGACCGTGTTTTCAGAGACCTCTGCGAAGGCCTCCGAGAACGCCTGATGATCGTCAGGGTCATCAGTTATTAGTAAGCATGTTTTTACTGTCATTACCTGGCCATGGGTTGTTTTAAACGGTCCATGTACAAGGCCGTGAAATAAGTAAAATTGTCAAACATGTTGCAGTTGGGTTTGAAAAATAATTATCGTATACGATAAGGCCAATCTTGCCAGGGTTAAAAAAATCATACCAACTCATGATGTGGAAGCAGGCATAACATTTTTTTTTACCACGTCATCAAAAATTATCTATGAAGTCTACGAAATCTTTTAACAGAGTTCTCACGGTTGTCGGAATGCGCCTGGCTGAACTCCGCGAAAAGAAAGGTTACAGCACACTAAAAGAATTTGCAGAAGTCTACGATTTGCCGCAAATCCAGTATTGGCGAATGGAAAAAGGAAAAGCAAACATCACATTAAAGTCTTTGGCGAGAATTCTGAAAGTGCACAATATGACCCTCCAGGAATTCTTTTGCATGATCACGGAGGGGCAGGAAGCTATCTAGGGTGAGTAAACCAAAAATTTATCATAAATGATAAACCGTGGAATATATTCCTCATTTATCGTTTGTGATAAATGATCGGGCGCCAAAGTCCATGAGCCTAAAATCCAATCAATCCATTCAGCCCTCTGGAGAGGCTGGCTCCCCCAAATGGCTCTCCCGGTTTCATTTGCATGTTCCATGTTATTTGTCAAACATTGGGCGCCTTTAAGTGGCAGGTGGTTGCAATTCATCCGTACCGCAGCGCAAGGCGGGCAAATCCTAAGGGGAATTTTGTAATATCGATTACAAAATTCAAACACCATGAAAACGCTACTGAGTACGCTCCTCGCATTTGTCGTAGTGACGACATTCGCTGTTGATCCTCCATCTTCCCGCTTTGGCTTGAAACCTGGAAAAGCGGAATTGAAATCTGCTGGCGCATTGGCTTTCGGCCCGGAAAGCATATTATTTGTGGCCGACCCGAAAGGTGCTGCCGTTTTTGCTTTCGATGTAAAGGATGCGGAGGCAGACACCGCATCTGTCGCTTTTGAACTAAAGAACATTGATCGTGCGCTGGGGTCTTTTCTTGGGATTGCGCACTCCGATGTTCTGATCAACGATATGATCGTGCATCCCATATCACAGAATATTTACTTGTCGGTATCGCGGGGAAGAAGTGCAGACGCAACACCTGTCATCATAAAAGTCAACCGGAAAAAAGAGATCTCAGAAGTCAAGACAGATAATATTCTCTTTTCAAAGGCAGATCTTAACAATGTTCCCGGACCGGACGAGAAAACGTCATGGGGCGCGCCAAAACGGGCGATGGCCATTACGGATCTTCAATATTATAATGGCGATCTGTTCGTTGCCGGGCTTTCCAATGAAGAGTTTGCCTCACGACTCAGAAGCCTCGCGTTTCCATTTAAGAATGCACACGCCAGCACGTCAGTAGAAATTTTCCATACTTCTCATAATCGTTACGAGACGCATGCCCCTATCGAAACGATGCTGCCAGTAACGTTGAATAACCAGGCAAGTATCCTCGCAGGCTACGGCTGCGCACCGCTTGCAAAATTCTCCGTTGCTGACCTGAAGTCGCAGAAACATGTAAAAGGCGCTACCCTCGCTGAGCTCGGTGGCGGGAGCAGGCCGCTCGACATGATCCTTTATAAAAAGAATGGTGAAGAGTTCGTGCTTATCGCCAATAGCAACCGGAGCGTCTACAAAATGAAGGTTTCGAATCTTGAGTCTTCACAACCCCTCACCACTCCGGTAGACGGAATTTTTGTAAGCAGCGGAACGCCATTCGTGGCCACTGCTTATGTTGGCGTTATGCATATCGACAACCTTAATTCAAAATTCGTGGCTGCCGTTCAGCGCGATATTCAAACCGGTGAGCTGAATCTGGTTTCCATTCAGAAAAGATGGCTGTAAAAAAAACACTGGCGATAGCAGGGATAAGCGCTGCGTTATTCTTGCTATCGCTTTTTTCGATTAATCTCGAGGCCCAAACGCCAACGCTTTCCCTTCTCGAAGGAAGTGTCTGGGTAAAAGGCATTGACCCTGAAGTGCTTTACACTTTCAACCGGTATTTTAATTCACAGGAAGATTGGGAATCAGTTTTCCCGGTGACCGTACGCGAAAACCCCACGGGGATTGTAGTCAGCGGAACTTACAAAGTTTTCCACGATGCGATTATGTTCACTCCGCGTTTTCCGTTCGCTGCGAAGGTGAAATACACTGCCCGATTCAATACCAGAGAACTCGCAGACAACCGGAACGAGGTGTATCTGCCCATGATGAATGACTCACCGCTGGAACTAAATTTTTCCATTGATGGATCCGGTACAAAACCTGCGACTGTGTTGGCGATCTATCCCACTGCAGATGTGCTACCTGAAAACCTCCTGAAGTTTCATATCTGTTTTTCAGAATCGATGACGCTGGGCGAGGCCTATCAGCGTATCAGTCTCGAAGACGAGAAAGGAAAGGAAATCGAAAAGCCCTTCCTGATCCTGGACCAGGAGTTGTGGGATGGCGACATGAAAGTATTTACGCTATTGCTTGACCCCGGGCGTATCAAACGGGGTTTACGACCTAACCTCGAGATGAAGCCCGCCTTACATGAAAAAAACCGTTATGCGCTTGTGATCAAAAAAGGCTGGAAGGATATCAATGGAAATTTTACTGACGAAGAGGTTGTAAAATGGTTTTCATGCAGCGCTGCTGACCGCGAGTCACCGGTGGTTTCTCACTTTGTTGTGGCCACACCAACCTCTGAAAAAGGCGCTCTCGTGATCAACTTACGTGAATCCATGAACTACGTTTTGCTCACCGAATCGGTGCGGATCTTCGATTCGCGCGGGCAACGCGTGGAGGGAAGCTTAGTTGCCCGCCAAAACGAGTCTGTCCTTGAATTTGTACCAAAACATCCATGGTTCGAACGTCATTACACAATTCAATTCAATCCATTGCTTGAAGACCTGGCGGGAAACAACTTCAACCGGCTATTCGATGAAGACAAATCCTCACCTGATCGACAAGATCAGCTATCTACCAAGCTTTCTTTCCTGATCGCGAATACACCACGCTAGGGATATAATTAAAACCGTTTACGGCATAATCTTTTAACCATTTCGCAAAAGATGAACGATCGTGCGTTCATGGTGTGAGGGGAGGATTTATGCGTGGGTTTGAAACATTGGATATCTCATCCAAAAAAGAAATATTAAAAAAGGAATCTGTCCTGCTGTTTGCAATGCCATATTACCATTACATGATACGGCTGCATGCGCTTGGTCGTACATTCATCGAGGAGTACTTTGATACTGAACAAAAGAAAGTGACTCGAATATCAGAGGCTACTGACCAGGATATGTTCAAATATCTTTCGAAGATTGAATTAACTGACCTGGTCAAACACTAACCACGCTCACTTCTCAAATTTCGCGGATTGGGATTCAGTTTGTATTTTTCCATTATATCCCAATACCATGAAAGCATGTACAACATTTCTTTTTTTGACTTTGGCAATAGCAAGTTCAGGGCAGCAGGTTGCTGCAAGGCCAGAGGATGCTATTCACCATGTATTTGAAGCGCTTTCGGAAGGGAGCATAACAAAAATGCAGGATGCAGTGACACCCGATGTGAAAATTCTTGAACACGGGGTTGTGTGGACAATGGACAGTCTGCGGTTCTATCTGACCAAAAAACGCCCTGATGATTTCAGACGTACGAACAGCTTCGAGTTTTTTCAATCTGAAGTGTCGGGAAATATGGCGTTCGTCAGCTACCATAACCGCGCAGACATTCACGCGAACAATAAAGACCGGATCGTTAAATGGCTTGAGTCTGCTGTGCTCGTCCGGGATGGTCGCGGTTGGAAAGTGAAAATGCTGCATTCCACGCGTCTTGAATAGCATTACGAATGAATATTCAACTTGTATTGAAAGATTCCAGCGATCGAGTGTGCGCGTTGCTTTGCCTCGTTTGCCTTTTCACCTTCAAATAATTGATCAACGGTTGTGGTAAACAAAAGTAGCCAGCGCTCGAAATGCTGCTTCTCAAGATTCATGTGCATATGTTTCACGAGCGGGTTTCCGCTATACGATTGATCGCCCAGCAACACCATTGTCCAGAAATTTATGATGATTGGGGTATGGTGGTCCCAGTCAACGGAAGCAAACAGGTGGGAAAGCGTTTCGTCAACTCTTACCTTGGAGTAAAACGAGTTGATCAGCGAGGCAATGTCGTCTCTTGACCGGATGTCGTATTTCATTGGCTGCAATTTCAGCATAAAATCAATACGGCAGCCCAGGTTCTGCAAATCAAATCCGCTCAAGCCGGATCATGCTTCCATTCGACTGACGAAGCTCTATGGTTGAATCTGTTAATGATGAAATATCCCAGTTGCCCGAAAGGTTCACAAAGGGAGTTGGATTAGAAAAGAAAATTGAGAAGTCAACATTATCAAATTCGGTCTTTCCATCTTCATTCGCTCCGGAATCCTTTATCGCCCATGTACCGGATAAGTTTTCGGATCCATTGGTCGATGTGAGCAAATTATTGGAATCAAACTCGAAGATAAAGCCTGTGAATAGTCCAGTTTGGTTCTGATTGCCGTTCGCAAAATTTGTAATGCGCCATTGCTGACCATTAATTGCCCGGTTCTCCACCTCGTTGATGATAGCTGCCGTGTTATCCTGCGTTTCAGCAGATGGATCATTACACGAGCAGAGCACAAAGAAGCCAAGCAGCAGGAAGGAGGTGAGCGTTTTCATGGGTCGCATTTTTATTATAACGACTGTGAAAACAAAAACTTATGCCGGCCACCAAACGCGAGCATTTGGCGCCCGCACTTCGGGCAACCGGCTATTGGGTCGTTCGGATTTTTCTACAAAGGCAAAGCTACCAACTGCTGCTTGCTCCCCCACCACTGGACGATCCTCCACCCCAGCTTCCGCCCGAAGATGAAGATGAGAAACTACTGGATGAACTCTCTGAGCGGGTAAGCATTGGAATAGAATACGTGCTCACGGCAGTGTGGTGGCAGAACTTGCAAGCCTTGGTTCGCTCTCCTTCACCACTGGAAGTATAGGAAGCACTTCGAAGAGTGCGAGAACTTTTGGTGTAAAATGCGAGGGTCTTGCATTTTGGACAGGCCTCATATTTCGACCATGAGTTTTTGTAGAACCACATTTCCACTGCATTACAAGAGGTGCATTTCCACACGTCATAATTTCCGGAGCGCAACTTTTCCTCCATCTGGGCAGACTCCGGCAGAAATTCATCATCCGCCTTTTCACTCAGCTTTTCCATCCTGCTATGGCACGCATTACAGTCGCGTGGATAGTTGCGATAATAACGGGTTCGGTATAAATGAATGAAGAAATAGATGAAAAAAGGCAGAGGAAAAACCAGTCCAACAAAAAACCAGTACAGCCTTCCGTCTTTGATGATCTCCGTAACTTCAAAATATTCCTTCTTTTGCAAAAGTGGTTTAATCACATTTTGGAGACGCACCAATCTCCACACGAGGGGAAATAGGAAATATAGATAAAGCGCGATGATGGCAAGACCCATGGCTTCGCTGTCGTTCTCCATCAGCGCAAACAGACCTACAATGATTGAAGGAACAAGTCCAAATGTAATTAACCAGGCTCTTTTTGTAAGGCTTAAACCCGGATGTGTATCAGCGCTCCTGCCACGAGAATCTCTGAATTTGAAATTCGATGCTTTGATAAAGTAGACTATGCCAAGAAATATTCCATAGAAAATAAAGAAGGCCATCATGAAGCCCGTATAATTTGCCTCTTCCGTGCTGTCTGAAGCTACAATATCCCCGGCACTGGCTGGGTCCTGGATTATTTTTACAATTGCGTCAATTCCTGCAAGCATTCCAGCATCAACATCGCCTTCTTTGAACCGTGGAACCATATACGTGCGCTGTATCTGCTTGCAAACAGCGTCTGGCAGCACTGCTTCGAGCCCGTCTCCCGTGTGGAAACGTATGGTTCGCTGATCTCCAGCGTAAAGAATTAACAGACCATTATCATTAGTGCTTCTTCCAATTCCCCACTGGTTGAATAACTCCTGGGCAAAGGTAAAAATATCCGCGCCACCAATTGAGTCCAGCATGACAACGGATACTTGTGCCGTTGTGCTGTCCTCAAGCAAACCAAGCTGTCGGTCAATGGCCGCCACAGTTTCAAAGCGAAGAAGATTATCCGGATCTGACACATAGCTGCCATTGGTAATTTTATTGTTTGGGACGGTTTCAACGGTGTGGATCTGCGCGCACAACACCTCAGCTGATAACAGAAACAGAATTAACGTTAAAAATCTCATAGGCCAGTGGGGTTAAGTGATTTTAATTGGCTGACGCTAGTTAACGACACGAACATAGCGCTCAATGTTTAACCGATTAATACCAAGGTCTTCAATCACCTCGGTTCCGGTTTGTAGCAACGTATCGTTTTTAATTTCAACCCTGAATGTAAAATCATGTCCCTCCCATTGGCGATCGCTGCAGAATTCAAGATGCTCTACATACTCATCACCCATTAACGTGTATGTGCCTCCGCCCGCGGCAAAGCTTGCAGTCGAATCTTTGCCGTGATTCCTGTCATGGTTGAGAAATGAAAAATGAGTCGCGTTGATGATCTTGATCATTTCCAGTTTGGCGGTATAATCTGTAACCGTGGTGTCTCCTTTTTCAATCAGGGTACCCGTTAGTAGTCTCCATGTACCTTGGATCGGTACAGACGAAGAGTCGGACGGCTTCTCATGACAAGACAAGCAAATAACAATTGCAGCAATTGAAAGGCATGAATGGGGTTTCATAGTTCAAGTTAGAAGTTTCAAGTTAACGTTTTTCGCAAGACTCCTTGCTACCTGGTGACTTAAAGGTTTGTCGGAGGCCGGGGACGTCTGACGATATTTCAGAAAGCATCCTGGGAGGGTGAAAAATTATGAATTCGTGTTAACTTGGCGATGAAATCTTAGTTCTATGTTCTCGCTCAAAGGAAAAAATGCGGCCATCACGGGTGCCGCCAGTGGAATTGGAAAGGCGGTGGCGACACTGTTTGCTATGCAGGGCGCGCACGTCCATATTATTGACCTTAACCAGGATGCCATTAATGCTACCGTTGGTGAAATCAAGTCTGGCAAAGGAAATGCAACTGGTCACATATGCGATGTAACAGATCAAAAAGCGGTTGTCGAAGTATTTAACAAAATACAAGTCGATATCCTGGTGAATAGTGCGGGAATCTCCCACATTGGAAAAGTGGAAACAACGAACGAACAGGACTTTGACAAGATTTACTCGGTCAACGTGAAAGGCGTTTACAATTGCCTCTTTGGGGCGATACCACGAATGAAACAAAATGGAGGTGGTGTCATTCTCAACGTTTCTTCGGTCGCAGCAAACGTGGGGATTGCCGACCGATTCGCTTATTCCATGAGCAAAGGCGCGGTTGCTTCCATGACATTATCAGTAGCGAAAGACTACCTCCGTGACAACATCCGGTGCAACAGTGTGTCACCCGGCAGAGTGCACACCGCGTTCGTTGACGGATTCCTGAAAAAGAACTATCCCGGAAAAGAAGCGGAAATGTTCGAAAAGCTCTCGAAGACGCAACCCATCGGGAGAATGGCAAATCCCGCAGAGATCGCAAACCTTATCCTATACCTGTGCGCAGATGAGTCCTCGTTTATAACAGGAACAGACTATCCGATCAATGGCGGCTTTGTGAGGCTGAATACTCCATAGCAATTTTCTCACCTTCGCAGGTGGATCGGATGCACATGTTTCCACTTGTACGCTTTTTAGCGCGGATCGCAAAAACCTCTCGGTCATCACTGGCACTAATCCTTCAGGAACCTGCGCACCTTTTTTATAGCACCTCGTCCGCCAGGTAAAGTATCGACTGATAGTTTTCGTTGACGGCTTCAGACATTGCCATCTCACATGTCTTTGTAGTCGAGTAATAACCATCGTAGGTATGCTGTTTTACTTCGTTTGCCTCAGGTGCAGTTGCTGAAGTTGTAAGCTCCGGAAACAAAAATCCACGATCACCTGCCATTCCGCAGCAGCCGGCATGTTTCGGTACAGTAACCTGCGTTGATAAGCGTTTTGCGATCGTGATGAATTTTTCTTCGGTCTTCATTTTTTGAAGAGAGCAAACCGGATGAAGCACAATATTCTTTTCAACAGGTTGCGCATTCAGGCGCGAAAGGACCATATCATGAAGGAATTCCACCGTGTCCAAAATTTTCAAACGGTCAAACTTCAGCTTGTTTTCCTCCGATAACTGCGGACGCAACTGATGCAGCGTATAAGCACAAGAGCTCACATCGATCACAACAGGGAGTTTTCCCTCTCCACTCGACCTCCACAGGTTTTCGATCGTTTTGTTTGCCGTAAACTGATAGGCCTCCGTAAATCCTTTGGATGAAAAAATCTGGCTACAGCAGGTATTGTTTGCATCCCGGATGATCGAAACTCCGATGCGCGCTTTGGTACAAACGCTCACGAAGGTCTCCATGATATTCTTCTGTTTGCCGTGGTACGTTCCCATAACACGAGAAATGCACGATGGAAAATACACGATAGTCCCAGCCTCTCCGACAGAGGTATGCTTCAAGATCGAGAGATCAGGGGGTTTAGTAAGACGCGATGACCAAAGCGGTGATGCCGAAACAATAGCCTTTAACCCTTTTGTAAGCCAGGGCATGGTACGTTTACCCAGCACGGCATTTATTCCGGTACCAGCCGCCAACGCCAGCCGCACCACAGCCTGGACCTTTGCGAAGTTTCTCGCCACAAACAACGCATTTTTATTGGCTGTCGGTGAATGGCTCTCCTGGCGGAGGCGCTTAATTAGATCACCCGTGTTAATATCCACAGGACACGCAGTGGCGCACAGGCCATCCACGGCACATGTCTCAATTCCATCGTATTGGTATTGTTCAAGCAAGGTGTTGTAGTTTGTCTTGTCCGCATGCTTCTCCAGGTTCTTCAATACGCGTCTGATGACAATTCTTCTTCGCGGAGAGGTTGTAAGGTCTTTGCTCGGGCATTTGTGTTCGCAATAGCCACACTCAATGCACCGGTCAACCTCCTCCTCTACTGTCGGAAGTCCCTTTAAGAACTTGATGTGCGCATCTTTATCGCTGTTCACAATAACGCCAGGGTTGAGCAGGTTCTGCGGGTCAACCGCAAGCTTGATTTTGCGAATGATCTCATATGCTTCCCCACCCCACTCGGTTTCAACAAAGGGAGCCATGTTACGCCCGGTGCCATGTTCGGCTTTCAGTGTTCCATCGTATTTTTCAACCACCAGCGAAATCACTTCTTTCATGAAACGGTCATACCGGAGAATTTCCGCTTCTGTGTTGAAGGACTGCGTTACCACAAAGTGAATGTTGCCATCTTTCGCATGTCCGAAAATGATGGCATTGAAATATTCGTATTTGCGAAACAGTGTCTGAAGGTCGAGAATCGCATCGCCAAGCTTTTCTACAGGGAAGGCAATGTCCTCCAGGATCACTGTGGTTCCACTTTTTCGAACAGCGCCCACAGCCGGGAACAACCCTTTCCTTACTTTCCAAAGAAAGTCCTGTTCTTTGGGATCGGTTGTAAACACCGGGGCATTAAAAAGTGAAAGCTGTTCTGCTGAATTCAGAAACGAGTTGACACGCTCGTCTAATGCGGGGAATGAGTTTTCCTGGAACTCAATAAGCAACGCAGCTGCTCCTTCAGGTAATGTCTTAACCACGGCTGGCATGCCGGGAAGGTTTTCGATTGCGTGAAGTGAGGCACGGTCCATCAACTCCACCATCATGGCGCCAGCATTCGTAAGCGGGACTATCGCCTGGCATGCATCGTAGATAGTTGGAAAGTACAGTAGTCCGGTAGATTTGAATGGATAGTCAGGAACAGTGTGCAACACGGCTTCGGAAATGAAGGCGAGTGTTCCCTCCGCTCCAATTAGCAAGTGCGCGAGAATATCCAGGGGATGTTCATAATCGATAAACGCATTCAACGAATATCCGATGGTCGTTTTTGTCTGGTACTTCTTTCGGATCTTGCTGAACAGGTTTTCGGAAGAATGGATTTGCGCACGAAGCTCCACGAGCGTTGCAACAAGATCGGGGCATTCCACCCGGAACCGGTCATAGTCTGACGTTAGTTCAGTGGAGAAGGTTTTGCCGTTCGGTAAAGTAAATCGGATGAACCGCGTGGTGTGATACGAATTCAATTTTACACCGCAGCACATACCGCTGGCGTTGTTTGAAAGAATGCCGCCCATCATGGCCGCGCTGATGCTCGAGGGATCCGGGCCAATTTTGCGTCTGAATCGCTTTAAGTGAAGATTCACCATGGCACCGGTGACGCCAGGTTGCACGCGCACCAGCGCACCGTCTTCTTCCACCTGAATTTTGTTCCAGAATTGACTGAGGTCTACCAGAATGCCATCAGTAATGGATTGGCCAGACAGACTCGTTCCGCCCGTTCGGAAAACCAGTGGAATCTTATGGCGATGAGAAAACCCGAACAGCGCGATGATCTCTGTCTCGCTCAACGGTTGGACCACAGCTTTGGGCAGCAGGTAATAAAATCCAGCATCGGACGCGAACGACACCAGGTCGATGTAGCGATCCCGGATCCGCTCGGCCGGTAATATTTTTAGAAGTTCGTCTCTCACGCCACAATTAAAAACGTAATAGTAGCTGTTTTACGAATTTTAGAAAAACATTCTGCCGAAATCACTGATTATGGGGATGCTATGCATCGATGCAAACCTGGCGTTGCGAGCCCAGCCCTTCAATGGAAAGTTCCACAACATCGCCTTTCTTGAGATAGAATGGTGGTTTTTGGCCAAGGCCCACCCCGGGCGGTGTGCCCGTTGTAATGAAATCGCCTGCCTCAAGTGTCATGAACTGTGAAAGGTAATGGACGATAAAAAAGCAATTGAAGACCATCGTTGACGAATTGCCATTCTGCATCTGCCTCCCGTTGACAGACAGTTTCATGGACAGGTTGTGCGGGTCTTTGATTTCATCTCTTGTCGCCAGGTAAGGGCCTACGGGATTAAAGTTATCGCAGGATTTTCCCTTCGTCCACTGGCCTCCACGCTCCAGCTGAAACTCGCGCTCTGAAACATCGTTGGAAACGCAGTACCCCGCAATGTAGTCTTCGGCCTCATCAATGGAATTAAGGTATCGTGCGTCCTTGCCTATCACCACGCCCAGCTCAACTTCCCAGTCGGTTTTCACACTTTTGCGCGGAATGATAATATTGTCATAAGGGCCGACCACCGTGTTCGAGCCTTTCTGAAAAACAATTGGCTCTGTGGGAATCGGCATCGCAGATTCGAGTGCGTGATCTGAATAATTCAGACCAATACACAACACTTTTCCCGGACGGGCGAAGCAAGCTGCCCAACGTTCGTTTTCTTTCACATCCGGCAGCGATGGATTTTTCTTCAACACCTCCTGCAATTCTTTCAGGCCGTTCTTCCGGAAAAAATTTCTGTCCCAATCTTTAAAGTAAGCTGAAAGATCTTTGCGTTTGCCATCAATCAGCACTCCAGGTTTTTCATTTTCAAGCGTCCCAAAGCGAATGAGTTTCATAGTCGGATGTTAGTGAGCTCTCAAAATAGTAAAAAAGACTAACAGATTAACGCCTTAACACATTAACAACCTTAACACACTTCAAGGATTCGGACTAATACTGGACCATCCTCCGTCAATCACAAGCGTCTGGCCCGTAATCTGTTTTGCAGCGTCAGACACCAGGAAAAGAGCAGCAGCCGCAATGTCAGAAACATGCGCTGCTCTTCCCATGGGCGTTAGCTTCGACCAGATGTTCTCATACTCGGGTTCATGGGTGGTACGTTCGGTAAGCGTAGCCCCTGGAGCGATCGTGTTTACATTGATCTTAAATTGTGAAAGTTCAATCACAAGGTTTCGAGCGAGCATTTCAATCGCAGCTTTGCTCATGGAGTAGGCAGCCAGGTCCTTGTGCGCCTGGTGGCCCGTGACTGACGACATGAACAACATGCTTCCACCTGTACTTTGTTTCTTCATTTGCCTGGCAGCAGCTTGTGCAAGAAAAAACGTTCCACCGAGGTTAACGTTCATCACTTTCGAAAATGCTTCAGGCTTATAGTCAAAGAAATTTCCGAAGAGAGTAATACCGGCATTCGCAATCACAATATCGAGTTTGAGATGACGATCAAGAGCTGCAGTGACCAGGGCATCAATTACTTTCGGATCGCTAGCGTCTCCTGCAATAGCAACACATGAGCTACCCGCTTTTTGAATGGACTGCGCAGCATCGAAGGCAAGCTGTTCATCGAGGTCATTTAAGATTACTTTTGCACCTTGCTTTGCCAGCTGCCGGCAAATTTCAAGGCCAATTCCCTGCCCGGCTCCGGTTACGATGGCAACCTTGTCTTTGTGCGTCATTTGTTCTTGTTAGTGTGAATCCCGTGATACTTCACTGCCGGAACCTCCTACCAGAAAATCCATGTCAGCACCAAGGTGAGCTTGCTGCACGTGTTCCTGGTACAGCTGGACATATCCACGGTTGGAAAACTTAACGCTCGTCTTCCAGTTGGCTTTGCGCTTGGCGAGTTCCTCGTCAGAAACATGCAAGTGTATTTTCCGGTTAGCAACGTCCAGCGAAATGGTGTCACCGGTTTGAACAACAGCAAAGTTGCCTCCAAGCGCTGCCTCCGGAGACACATGCAGCACTACGGTTCCAAATCCAGTACCACTCATTCTTCCATCTGAGATGCGAACCATGTCGGTCACCCCTCGGGCTAGCAGCTTTGTCGGAATTCCCATGTTTCCCACCTCAGGCATTCCCGGATATCCCTTTGGGCCGACATTCTTCAATACAAGCACCGAATTCTCGTCCACGTCAAGTTTCGGGTCGTCAATTCGCTTCTTAAAATCATCGATATCCTCAAACACTACGGCCTTCCCTGAATGTTTTAGCAAATGAGGACTTGCAGCCGAAGGCTTAATCACAGCCCCGTTTTCGCACAGGTTGCCTTTCAGTACCGCAACACCTGAAAGTGGATTGATGGGGTTATCAACAGTAGCAATGATTTCGCGGTTGTAGGCTTCTTCTTTTTCAAAATTTTCCCTTACCGTTTTTCCGTTTGCTGTGATGCAGTCGTTATGTAAGAACTTTTGCAGTTCCTTCATCACGGCCGGAAGGCCCCCGGCATAATAAAGGTCTTCCATAAAATACTTACCTGACGGTTGCAGATTCGCTACAAGAGGTACATTTTTAGAAAGCCTGTCGAAATCCTCCAGTGACAGGTCAACGCCAATCCGACCAGCTATGGCCAGCAAGTGAATGATAAAATTGGTCGAGCCACCGATCGCTGCATTGACGATAATAGCATTTTCAAATGCCTCCTTGGTCAAAATTTTCGAAAGCTTCAAATCCTCTCGCACCATCTGCACTGCCCGCATTCCCGAGAGGTGAGCAAGAACTTTCCGCCTGGCGTCAGCCGCGGGAATGGCAGCGTTGTGCGGCAGTGACAACCCAAGTGATTCAACCATGGAAGCCATTGTTGAAGCAGTTCCCATCACAGCACAATGTCCGCGGCTGCGACACATACTTGCTTCGGCCATCACCAGCTGATCCTGGTCCATTACACCTGAACGAACGGCATCGTGGAAACGCCACACATCACTCGTTCCGATATCTTTTCCCTGAAATTTCCCGGTGAGCATTGGTCCGCCAGACACAACCAGTGTTGGAATATCAACGCTGCAAGCTCCCATAACAAGGGACGGTGTTGTCTTGTCGCATCCGCACATTAACACTACTCCGTCAACCGGATTCGCACGGATCGATTCTTCCACGTCCATACTCGCGAGATTCCGGTAGAGCATGGCAGTGGGCTTGATCAACGTCTCACCGAGAGACATCACTGGAAATTCAACCGGAAATCCACCGGCTTCATAAACCCCATGCTTGATCGATTCGGCAAGTTCACGGAAATGTGCGTTACAGGGTGTAAGCTCAGACCATGTATTGCAAATTCCAATCACCGGCCTCCCGTCAAACTCATGCGAGGGAATGCCTTGATTTTTCATCCAGGCGCGGTAAATAAACCCATCCTTCCCGGTACGACCAAACCAATTCTGGCTTCTGAATTTCTTTTCTTCCATAATAGACCTTGGGGTGCTTTCTTACTTAACGGAATAATTTATGAAAAAACCCCTGAATCCGCCAAGCCGGCACTTTTTGTACTAAAATTCAGCCGGGTGATCGCGACCGTCACGTAAAACAGGGATGGTTGAAAAAGCGCGGTTTAGTGGATTACAGTTTATCTTTTATGTAAATTCGGTACCCACTAAAACCCCCTTCATATGAAAAAACTCATCCTCAGTTTTTGCGTGTTTTCATTCGCGCTGTTTTTCGTCTTGATCTCATGTGACATTAAAAAGCCCGAGGGCGCTACCGCTTCCGTTGCTGAAGTTGCAAAACCCGAAGTGACTCCAGTGAAAGACACACCGCCTCCCCCTGCAGGACGATCGTACATCTCGGTTTCCCAGCTTGCCTTCAAAGCTTACATGCTCAATCCGGGAGCCAATATCAACGAAGCAAAAGCACTGTTCTTAAATGCGCAGAGCGATAGTTATACGATGGCAATGAATTCCGCGCCACAAAACCAAAGCAGCGATGGGGTAATGATGAGCTTGCGATCGACCGATCTGTGTCCCTGCCCGAAGGCATATTCAACAACTCTTTGTCCATGTCCTGGCGACAGCACCATGGTACGGATGATCGCCCCCGCGTCTGTAGGCGCAATGCTGATCTTTGATGAGATGAAACTGAAGTCCAGCCCGGTGAAAGAAAAAATGGATGGCAACTGGGTGGCGTTCGAGTGGCCAGCCAAGCTGACCGATGGTCCTCATACACTCACCATCACGGGCAAGTTTGCCGGCAAAGACTCGAAGAAGTCTTATAAGCTTCAGCTTCCGATGGAGGTCAAGGATGCCAAACTGTTTATGAAGTGGCCAAATTGACGAATAACGGCCGAAACACCAGATCAACCCTGCCACACAAAGCGGGGTTGATCGTTTATTTTTTTTTCGTTGTTACCCTTGCCTCTGCGCAACCTTTCTCGCAGAAAATAGATTCGCTGATCCAAAAAGGCACGGAAACCCTGTATCAAGATTTCAATGCAACCGATTCCGTCTTTGAGATCGCATCCCAGGAAATCATAAAAGCGGGAATTGACGAGCACGCAGCGCAGCTGATCCTGCTGTCGCATCAGCGTGCAAGCGCAGCGCTTTTTCACAGCAAAATGGGAATCGCGAAAAAATACCTGGCGGATGCTTACCTGACCCTCGGCAAATACACCAGCTCGCTGAAGGATGGTGCGGACAGCCTGAAAGCTCACACGCAGGTGATCGAGGCAAATTACTTTTATGCAGTGGGAAGTTACGCCAATGCGTTAGAAACGTTAAATGAGGCAGAAGCATTTTTCAGGAAACAAAAGCAAACTTCAGCAGTATGCCAGACGCTGTTTGGGATTCTCCAGTTTCAGGCTTCAATCTTTTACCTCCAGGGTGAACATGAATCCGCCATCGACCGATACCTGGCGAGCATTGGATATTATGACTGTTATCGTAAAAGCACCACTTATCCCAATTACATCCTCGTTTACCGAAACATCAGCCAGGCGTATTTAAAGATGGGCAACGCACAGAAAGCGCGGCAATTCCTTTTCTCTGCAAAAGCTAATCTCGACACATGCCCCACCAAATCAACTGACTTTACCTTTCGAAGTCATGGGCTTGTTCTCTACAATTCGATTGCGGAATTCTACACCACGCAGGGAAGGATCGACAGCGCGAAATATTACTTCCGACAGGCGCTTTCATTTCTTAAAGAAAATGTCAACTATGTAAGCCGTGTGAACGAAGGTCTTGCTAAAGTGGCGATGGCTGAAAAGGATTTTGCAACCGCGGAAAAACTCTTCCTGCAGGCGTTGAGTCAAACGATTCAAAACCGGGGCGAAAAGCACTACCTCACCTCTAACCTTTACCGTTCAATTTCCAACCTGTATCGGGAAAAAGGTGACGCAAAGAATTCGTTGTTGTTCATCCAGAAAGCGCTAAACAGCCTCTCCTATACTGAAAATGCAGATGCGGATGACTACTTGCAAAACCCGCCACTGAGTGTACTGTTCACACAGAAACAAACGCTCATTACCATTCACCAAAAAGCCGCGCTCCTTGTTTGGCAGTATGAACGCACAAAGTCAAAAGAATTTCTTGAAGCCGCCCGAAACACAAACCAGCTGGCAATCCAGTTCCTCGACAGCACACGAAATGAATTTAGCCTGGATAAAGACAAAGTTGTGCTGGGCGAAGACGCGGTAAAAGTGTATTACACAGGACTGCAGGTAGCGTCTGAATTTTACAACCTCACAAAAGATCCGAAGTACCTGTCGGAATGCTTCGAACTCATGGACAAAAGTCGCAGTGCCGTACTCATGGATCACATTAAATTGATCAAGACGTTTTCGGACATTCCTACCGAGCTCGAAAACCGCGAGCGCGAATTAAAAGTTGAACTGTCTGCTGCGGAACAGCAATTGTATTCCGCGGAAATCAAGAACGAAGAAACCAGCGCGAAACGACAACACCTTGGCGAAATCAAAAAAGCGTATACAACACTACTCAATGACATCAGGCGTTCCGCACCGAATTATTACAAGCTACGGATCGAGAACAAGAATCTCAGTCTGGCCGAAGCGGAGCACATGCTTGCAGAAAACGAGGCGCTCATCGAATACTTTTTAGGCGACTCGATGCTCTACACCATGGTGATCAGGCCGGGACAGTCAAAACTCTACATAACCCGTCTCGACTCGTTGCGCCCGACTGTTGAGCTGGTCATGAATCAATTTCGGCTTGGCGTAAAAATGAATGACCCGGCCTCCATAACACGATGGAATAGCCGGCAGCACTATCTTTTTCAAAAACTTGTCGAACCCTGGTATGCAAGCGTTGCCACAGCGTCTCGTCTAATTATCGTTCCCCATGAGGTACTGAATTACCTCCCTTTCGAAATGCTTCCGGTAGACCAATCTGGACGACTAGTTGTGAATTCCTTTGCAATCAGTTATGCGTCTTCCGCCAGCCTGCTTCGCGAGCAGCGCAATATGAAGAGCGAAGGCAACTTCTTTGCCGGTTTTAACGCAGACTATTCAAATCAGAAGAACTTACCTAACCTGGCCGGAGCTTCTGCCGAGGTGAGATCGATAAAAGACATCTTTGGATTCCGCTCTGCGCTGTTCCCTGCTGCCACCGCGGAAGACTTCCGGAACAAGGCCTCGCAATACCAGGTAATCCACCTTGCGCTGCACTCACTCGTTAATGATGAACGTCCGATGTTCTCACGCCTTGTCTTCACGCGAGTTGATAGCGCGGAATCCGAAATTACCGCGAACGAGCTGTACAGTATGGACCTGAATGCTGAGATTGCCGTGCTGAGCGCCTGTGAGACCGGGCTCGGTAAATTGCATCGGGGTGAGGGAATGATGAGCCTGTCAAGAGCATTCATGTATGCCGGGGTTCCCTCAACGGTAATTAGTTTATGGAAGGTTCCCGACCAATCCGCGAGCATCCTCATGACAAAATTCTACAAGTCCCTCACCTCAGGCGTACCAAAAGATGACGCGCTTCGGCTGGCCAAACTCGAATTTATAGAAGAACATCCGGAGATGTCGCACCCATTCTTCTGGGCCGGCTTTGTTGTGAGTGGTAAAACAGAACCTGTTTCCTTGTCGTACTTTACCGATCGCGAACTTTTGATCGCAGGCACGCTCGCGATAATTCTCGTTACCGTCATCACTGGCGCGCTGAGACGAAGACGGAAGACTACGGCTCTAACCGTTTGAGAAGGTCCTTCGCCTTTACCGTGTAAGCATTCTTTCCGTCCGCGAGCATTTTCAAATTTGCTATCGCTTCTGTACGCTGATTGTCTTTGAGGTAACTCAGTGCCAGGTACCATTGTGCCGGTGCTGCGATGGTTGAGGATGACCGGAGGACTTCGTTGAAATTTTCGCGTGCTTCTGTGGTATTTCCAAGTGAAAGGTTAGCATTACCGAGCAACAATAAAATTTCGGGCTCGCGCTTTTCGGCAAGCAGCGCTTTGAACAAATCGACAGCCTGCAGATAGTCGCCTTCCTCGTACTTCTGGAACGCAAGCGAACGTTGTGTTACAGTTTCCGATCCACGAACCGTAGGCTCCCATACATTGGGAAACGGTGTGTAATACTCCGCATACAACGCTGATGGGTTGGGTTCGTTATCAGTGAAGAGATAAATTCCCGTTACCACCAGTAATACAACGCTCGCAGCAACGGCATAGTAAGGCCAGTTTGATCGCTTCGTCTCGACTGTAATCTCAGGCAACGATTTCTCCAGCTCTTTTAAGAAATCAAGATGGCTTTTTGCTGCCCCGAACCGAACCGTGTTGATCAGCAGGTGTTCGCGATCATACATGTGTTTGAGCTCGCGATCAGACTTGAGCTGCTGCTGGAAGTCATTTTTTTCTGCTTCAGTCATCTCATCGTCAAAGTATCGCTCGATCAGTTCAATATTTTTAGTAGAGTCGCTCATGAAATCGTGGTTGTGGTGATTGTTGTATTGGTTGTCTCCTGTTCAAACAGTTTTCGCAGCCGTGCCATGCACTTGCACTTCTGGTTCTTGGCAGTTTCTGCATTCTTGTAATTCAGAATAGAACTGATGTCGTCCATGCTCTTTTTCTCATAGTAAAAGAGTTCGATCAGTTTCTGACAGGGCTGCCCCAGTTTTTCCAGGGCCTTTTTCGCGGTGCGGAATACTTCTTCCTCGACTGGGCTAGTTTCGGGATCGTCAATCAGGTACTCCTTCAACCATTTCTCCTGGTTGATGGAAGTTTTGCGTTTGGCTTTCCTCATATTTTCTTTTACAACATTCTTTCCAATTCCGAACAGGTAAGTCTTGATACTGCTTACCAGGTGTTCCAGCTTGCCCGACTTCACGTTATCGTGAAAAATGAGGATCGTTACCTGGTAGATGTCTTTGCTGTCATCCATAGAACACTGATATTCTCGCGTGATCCATTGCAAAAACTCCGCACGGTACGTCTCATAAACAAACCCGAGCTCGGTTTGACCGCCCCGTTTGATTTGTTCGATGATTTGGTTGTCGGACATAATAGAATTGGCCTTAATGTAAAAGGGAGCATGAAGTAACCTTCAGCGCATTGTTTTTTCTTATCACTTAAAGGGGCCCAAAAATCTTTACTAAAGATAACTTTTTCCCCGAAAATCGGGAAGTTACTTTTCCCTGAGCTGTCCATTAAGAGCAATTCTCCAAAAAACAAACACCATGAAAAACAACATCATTATCGGGGCAGCATTATTTATAATCTCCCTCAGCAATTCGGCCGCACAAGAAAGTCCGGCTGTTAAAGAATCAGTTGCGAAAAGCTTCGAAAAAAGCTTCAACGGTGCAGTTAATCCGCGCTGGACGACCTGTGCCAAAAACACCTCATTGGTTCAATTCCGTTACATGGACAAGGCCTGGCTTGCCTACTTCGATCACAGCGGTAAACTGATAACCTCCGGACGCAAAGTTTCAATTCATGAGCTCCCCGTCATTGTTCAGTCGGGAATGTTGAAGCAGAAGGCGAGCTCGGAAAGAAAATATGGCGCGGTAACCCTTGGCGGTATTTACGAAATGTTGACGGATGGCGTCACGGAATATTATGTACCACTTGCCAACAACACGATTCAGCTGATGATTGCTGTGCGGACAGATGGATCTGTAGTGATCAAATCACGGAAGAAAGGATTGCATGACGCAAGGTCCACTAAAGATGTGATTGCACGAAAAAACTAACCGGAAGAACCCCTCTCGCTTAAAACCTTTCCGCTTAAAGGAAAGGTTTTTTGTTTTAAAAATATTTCTTGGTGGCCATGGGTTACCTTTCGCGGCCGGCAACATGAAGGGCAGACTTTTAAACCTCCATGTCATGATTTCGCCCACAAACAAAGAACGAGAAGTTTTGTCGTTGGTGTCCATCGGACTAACCACCAAAGAAATTGCGCACCGCCTGCAGCTCAGCCACCATACAGTTGAGTCGCACCGAAAAAACCTTCGTAAAAAATTTCAGGCAAAAAATTCAGCCGAGCTGGTTCAGAAAATCTTCCTCGCTGAAAGCCAGGTAAGACAAAAAACCGAAAACGCTCTCTTCTCAGCGTAAGGTTTGGGTTAAGCAGGGTTTGCTGCGTGGATGGCGTGGCGCCCTGCTCTTTTCAGTCACTGGTCACTGGTCATTAGAGGAATGTGGACTTAGGAATTAGGAATTTGCTTCGGTCAGCAACAGGATACACTATAATTTTTTTAAAATCCCGAGACCTGCATCAAGTCAGATATGGTAGGGCGCACCAATACTTCCTTCAACACATTCTCGAAACGCCCCACATCAACCACAAGGTCGGCATCGTTTATCAAGACACTATCCGATGTTCGCGGAACAAACTCGTCTTTCATGCTGCAAGGCACTGAATGATAGTCAACGCCAATCGTTGATGACAGCAAGTAAAAGGCGTCATTCACTTGATGTTCATTCATCAGCTCAATGACTTTTGCTGTCGTAGGAAGAAATAGAAGATTGACCATGTTTGATCCATGTACTCCGCAAAATACGCTTGTCTCCTGCATCAAACGAATTTGCTCCATCAGCGTCATTCCCTCAAAAAACACAATTTCAAAACCTGATGATTGAAGCACTGGAAGTATTTCCCTTTCATTTACAAGTCTCCGTATTCTAGAACGCGAGCGGGAAACATACACTTTTCGATACGGAGTCTTTGGCGAAAAATTGCCAAGCAACTTCCTGCGCACCGGCAAGATCAATTCTTCTTTTGGAGCCCCGTCAAGATTACCAACATTTATTTGTGGCGGAGGCTCGTCTTCGTTCTCAACTCCATTGTAGTAGATAATCTCCGGCAGGATGAGGCGATGAACGCAAATGACTTCATTGTTGCCTATTCGCTCCAGGTTATTGAAGTCCAAAAGCTCAAGGCTGGCGATCACATATTCATGAACATCTTCCGGAAGAAGGATCTTGCAATCCTTGTAAAAAGCCTGCGCAAGGTATAGCCTCGGAAGGGACTCAATCATCCAATGGTAGTAGTTTGACATCGCCCAATGATCAAAACCGAGGATCAAAGGTTGATCTCCAATTGTGCGGACATTTCGCTTCCACTGCCTTGTTAGGAACTCACCTGTCCGATAACGCTCGAGATCTTTGCTCCATGGGAGGCTCGGCAAAAAGATGCGCAGGTTCCGGAAAGTCACACCTTCCGATGTTACAAAGACGTTATGCAGTTCAAAAATTCGCCTGGAAGGAATGTTTTTCGCACGCACGAACTGCGAAGCAAACTGAGCTGGCAGCCCCGAGACATTTACGGGAGATTTTACGCGCGTCCATTCGATTTGTGGCACAACATCCACTACTCTGCTAGTCGCCCACGGTGGAAAAAACCGCGCAGCAACGCCTATAGCCTGAATGATAGTTTTGCGGATAAGGCTGCGAAGCATCCTAAGTCAGGTAAAAATATAATGCCGCTTCCCTTGCCCTTTAATAAGCATCGCGGCCGGCCTCGCATGGAGCCAACAAAAAGACGTAAAAATCCGTGTACCAGTTCATGCTGAAAACCATAAAATGCGGATTGAGTTAAACCCGGACCGGAGAACCGACACCCGTACATCTAACTAAACCTATCACTCCGATCGCAGAATCTTCACCGGGTTCACAATCGCAGCCTTGATGGCCTGGTAGCTCACCGTGAGCAGAGCAATGCCAGTGGCAACCAGCCCCGCCAACGCGAAAATCCACCAGCTCACCTCGATGTGATAAGCGTACTCCTGAAGCCAAAGATCTGCTCCAAACCAAGCAATAGGAAACGCAATGCAGCACGCAATCAAAACCAGCTTCACAAAATCTTTCGATAACAACGCAATGAGGCCAAACATGTTTGCACCGAGAACCTTTCGCATGCCGATTTCCTTGAGGCGCTGCTCAGCCGCATAGGTGGCCAGGCCAAATAGTCCGAGACACGCAATGACTACACTTGCCAGCGCTACCCAACCTAAGATTGTCTGACTTCGTTGGTCTTCAATATAAAATAGCGCCAGCTGATCATCGAGGAAGTGATATTCAAATGGCTCGCGCTCATCGTTGGCCACCATGATCGCTTTCAACTTATCGAGAGTTCCCTGGATGTCTTGCGGAGAAATTTTTACCGAATAATAATCGATAACCTGGATCGGGTTTTCATTGTAGGCGATGATCAGTGGTTCAATTTTCTCCCGCAGCGATTGAAAATGAAAATCCTTAACAATACCAACAACACGCGGCTTGAACGAGGCATTCACGTCATCATAAAGGGGAACGAAAAACGAGTTTGGCGCGATTTCCGGAATATCAACCAGCTGTTCGGACAGGTCCGTTATGCCCAGTATCTTTGCTGCTGTTTCGTTGACAAGAATTGCCGAGCTGTCGTTTTCATTTCGGAAGTTTCGCCCCTTCAACAATTTGATCTCGTAGGTGGTCAGGAAATCTTTGTCGGCACCAATCGCATAAGCAACCTGGTGAAGTCCGTCAGCTCCTTCCGCTTTGACTTTAACCCTTCGCAGCGTCTTCCATTCCCCAGGCACGCGCGATGTCACGGACACATTTTCAACAGCAGGGATTTTTAACATTTCATTCTTTACCCATTGAAAATTTGTCCGGGCACTGCCTACGTTTACGTCAATCACCACCATCAGGTCGCGGTTGAAGCCGAGATCTGTACCATTGAGAAAACGTACCTGCATCAGCAACACGATCGTTCCGATGATCATCACAGTAGAGATGGTGAACTGAACTACAACAAGAGCCTTCCGGACAGACAAATCGTTGGCAGATCGCAATTTCAATCCTTTCAAAAGGGCAACCGGATTAAACCGCGAGAGTAACAGCGCAGCATAACCACCGGACAACAATCCAATGGCGATGATCAGCCCAACAGCAAATGCCCAAAACTGTAATCCAATGGTGGTAAACAATGAAAAGTTCTTGTTTACAAATGCGTTGAACGGTGGCAGCAACAGGTTTAGCAGAATGACGGCCAGGAAGAAAGCGATGAATGTCGTGATCAGCGACTCCACGAGGAACTGTCGCACAAGATTACTCCGCACAGCACCGATTGCTTTTCGAACACCGATTTCCTTTATCCGACTGGTAGCGCGTGCCGTTGTTAGGTTGGTGTAGTTGATTCCCGCGATCAGCAAAACAAAAATAGCAGTGAAGGAGAACACGGTGATGTAAACGGGGTTTCCCTGCGGAATACTGTCGACATTCGAATTTCTACCACCATCAATAATTCCTTCAGATCGAAGATGAACATCAACCAACGGCTGAAGGCTGTGCGAAATTACCGTTCCAGGTTCGAGCGAAGCATTTGCGTAAACCATGCGCGTCATCTTCCTGGCAACAGAATCCGCGTTAGCCTGTGGTTTCAGCAAGGCATATACGGTGAAGCTCGTGGAGGCCCAGTCGCTCTGCGCCTCTCTTTTAAAACCTTCATCGCTGTACTGACTTGACTCCGACATCACGCTGGTAAAATTGAAGGTGGAATTCTGCGGATGACTTTTCAGGATACCAGTGACCTTCAATGGAGTTTGCATAAAACTGAATTGCAGATTCTTATTCAGCACGTCAGTGCGGCTGAAAATACGAAGTGCAAGGTCTTCGGTTATTACAATCGAGTTGGGCTCTTTCAATGCCGTTTTCCGGTCGCCCTCGAGCAACGGGAAATCAAAGATCTGAAGGAAGTATTCATCAGCGACCGTAACGGTTTCCTGGATGTTGACCGGGTTGTCCGGATCAACAAGGTTTGCGCGTCCTAAACGTTGCATCCGTGTGGTCGACTCCACTTCGGGGAAAGACTGCCTGGATTCTTCAGCCAGCATGTAGCCTGCTGCGGCTACGGTTGTTGCTTCATTGCTGGGATTCTTCTCGTGAGTGATAACGCGATAAATTCTGTCGCGTTGTGTGTGTTGACTGTCGAAGGTAAGTTCATCGTATACATAAAGTCCGATTAACAGGAAACAAACCATTCCAAAGGTAAGCCCCAGAACATTGAGGCTTGAATAGAGCTTGCTCTTCAGGAGGTTTCTCCATCCCGTTACAAAATAACTTTTTATCATGCCGTTGCTGGTTATGGGTTGCTGTAGTGAAGCTGAACGAATAATGCCTGGACGAAAAAGGAACAGCACGTCTTTGAACAATTGCCAATTGGCGCGAGTTGTTCCGTGCGTTTGAGTTCGTTTCTCGTAATACTCGAGTAAGTCGCCCTCGATATCTGCGTGATATTCGGGCCTGCAAAACCATTTCAGGAAACGCAGGGCGATGCGGGGAGGCTCTGATCTTTTCATGACTGAAATTTGAGCTTCAACACCAGCTTCGGCAAAGCGCTCCAGAGTTCGTCACGCGATTCTTTTGTATACTCGAGTGCTTTCTTTCCATATGCGGTGATCTCGAAAAAAAGTTTTGGACGGCCTCTCCTGCCATCGCCCGATTCACCAAGTTTAGATTTCAAAAATCCCTTGGACTCAAGTCTTCGCAGCGTGATCTGCAATGCACCGATGGTCACTTCCCTGCCGAGACGTTGTTCGATATCATCTTTAATAGAGACGCCATACGCGTTGCCGTGCAACACACCTACCGTAAGCAGAACGATTTCTTCAAATTCGCCAAGCTGAATTCGTTTCATTTAAAATACTATTATGTAGTAATAATAAACGAAAAACTTTAATTATCCTATTTTGTAGTAATAACATTTAATCGCCTTATCCCTGAAAACAGTTCACCGACTTTTTGACTTTACAAACCATTTTCAATAAGCTTTGTAAAGAAATTAATTTCTAAGCAATCGAAATCGCGAACCTTCCCGGTGCAGCACAAGGGCTCCGCAGTATTTCCTTTTTCATTCACCAAACTTATAAAAAATGAAAACTCTGATAAAAAAGTGCATGGTACTGCTCATGGTGGCGCTGTGCCTTGTTTTGATCAATGCTAGTCCGGAATATTCTGACACTCAAATGGCATCACTTGCTCCCCTATCCAAACAGGAACAATCATGTAATTTTGATGATAAGTGGGCATGCTCGAACCCATGGCTTGCTTCCGCTGCTGCCACATTTTTAACAGTCGGAATCTCAAATTACTGGGAAGATAAATTCAGCATGGCATGCGTGAGACACGATGGCTGCTACAGGCATGGCAAAGCTACATACGGATTTAGCAGGACGGAGTGTGACGATATGTTCTATGAAGACATGAAGAAAGCCGTTGAAGAGTCAAACATTGCTATCCGGCCAACCGGTTATATGTTTGCCGAGGCTTATTATAAGGCGGTTCAAAATTTTGGTGATCCTCATTACCATAAAAACACCAGCACGTACTGTCTTTACGACAAGAAAAATGAAAATGCCCACGTTCACCAGGTTCATTCTACGGGCCGGCTAGGCGACACGGATTTTCGATATCAATGGTCAGATGGCTGGAATATCGTTGAATCATATTCCGCGGCTGCATCTCCGGATAAGACACATGTCTTGCTCTTGAAGTCAAGTAATGGAAAGATACATCTTCATAAACCGCACACAGAAGGGAATCTCGGTGCAAAGATCGCTGATTATGATTGGGCAAGCGGGTACACATCGGCAAAGAGTTTTCGACTTAAAAACCGTTCATTTATTCTGTTTTACCGGTATGCCGATGGGGAGATTCGACTGAGGGAGATAAAAGCAGATGGAAAATTGTATCCAACACCGTCTTCTAATGTCGTATACAGCCACCCAGAAACGAACTTTCGGATTTCTGATAATCTCAAATTACCCGAAGAATACTCGTCCGTTGAATTTTATGATATTAATGGTGAGGTATATCTCTTCATGTTGAAGGGTCAACCAATCCAACTACAGATACCCATTCAGTTCACACCTATGGGCAACGGCAAGGTTTCAATATTTAAGGTACATCAAAACCGTAGAATTCCAGTATCAGATACGGCTGCGTTTGCAAGCGGAGATGCCGGGTTACCCCATCTCACATTTATTAAAGAATATGATTGGTCTGCCGGATGGTCTACCGCAAAATTCTATAAGACAAAAGACGCAAACGGTGTCCTTCAGACGTACTTAATGTTATTAAAGACAACGTCCGGTCTGGTCCATCTCCATAAAATGAATACTGATGGAACAGTTGGACAACGTATAAAAAATTATGACTGGTCTTCAGGATGGTCAACTGCGGAATTTTACGAGGTGGAAGGAACTACCTATCTAATGCTTCTTAAGAAATCGAACGGCAGGATCCATTTACACAAAATGAAAACGAATGGTGAAGTGGGTGAATTAGTGCGCGACTACAATTGGTCTTCTAACTGGACATCAACAAATTTTTATACGTGCAACAATGACAAATTATGCGCTTTAATGATGAAGGCTTATAATTAGTTTTCGCGTGCGCAGTATCACAACCTTTCTGAGCTTGAAACGGTTGATTTAGATCATGCCGTGGAAGCTCTCTGGTGCGAACAACATACTGTTAAAACTCAAAAGGTCGGCCGTATTAACGACTGACCTTTTGAGAAGTGCGCTGTTGGACCTTCAATTACGTTCCCTCCTTCATTTCTTGCATACTTGACACGCGAGAAGACAGTAAAGGAAAAAGGAATTTCTAATGACCCTTAACTTGACCAGCAACCTTTAACCGCAAAAACAAAAAGCTCCGTTTTGGAGCTTTTTCGACTAATTGTGAGGTCCCGAGCGGATTCGAACCGCTGTGGAAGCTTTTGCAGAGCTCTGCCTAGCCGCTCGGCCACGGGACCTTGTGTTCTGCAACCGCAAAACTATACATTTTGAGCGGTTTTACAACGAAATCAGCACACCGGTCAGCCCGAAAAAGCCAAAAAATTCACGCTTTTTCGAAGATTTTTCATGGTTGCTTTCTCCTGAAACGGGCAATCCAATTTTAGGTTGTCAAATGGTGGATTTCAACCTTGCGCTGTTGATGAAACTGGCTTCCGCGGTATCGAAAAGTCAACGTCTTCGACCACAAAATAAACCCACTCGCGTTCAGCTCAATTCCGTATAATGAAGCTTTGTCCAACTCCAGGTAACTGCAAAGATATTCCCAATCGCGCGGGCCGATTTCTCTCTGGTGGTAACGCGTGAGGGTGTAATGAATGGCACCGCAAATGGTCTTCAGCGCCCGAAGCGTACTTTCCTGCATAGCAACATTGGTAAATGATGGATGGTCATTCGAATGTTGCTTGCCACAGCGCAGCAAATGTAAAAATCCTTTTGAGTCATTTGCTGTCGCGGTGAAAAAAATCGTCATTAGTCACTAGTCAATAGTCATTGGGAGGAATAGGGAAAAGGAAAAGGGAAGTAAAAGAGCGATAAGGGAAGAGAAAAAGGAAAAGGAAAAAAACGGAGTTAGCGTTTGAGAGGAAGGTAGTGCACGGTCGGACGCGAGAAGTAATCGTTATAACACGGTATGCGTTTAGTCGATCATGGAAAAACTTTTTCTTTATGTCGGTATTCTCCAACCCTCTCTGGATCGACAAACGGTTGCTTACGTGCTCATCCCTTGACGAAATTCCCGAATCAATTTTTAAAGAAATTAACCAAGGACTTTCCCTCCAATCGAAAGCGGAACCTTTGGCAAGTGTCGTGATCCCGGCTTGGAATGAGGAAGTTAACATCGTCCGAACGCTGCACTCACTGTCGAAGAGTAAAACGAGTTTTCCATTTGAGATTATTGTCGTCAATAACAACTCAACCGACAGAACGCAAGAGGCATTGGATAGGCTGCCGGCAGTAAGGAATATTTTTCAACCTGTGAAGGGTTGTGGACCTGCGAGACAGATCGGGCAAGAGCATGCACAGGGAAAATACATTCTGATGGCTGACGCGGATTGTTTTTATCCGCAGAACTGGATCCAGAAAATGGTGAAGGCGCTGGAGAAAAAGAACGTGGCACTGGTGTATGGTCGCTATTCGTTTCTCGGAACACGGGAGATGCCGCGATGGAAATTAGCGATCTATGAATTCCTGAAAGATGGAATTTCGGAAGTTCGTCACGTGAACCGGCCGTGTGTGAATGCAGTCGGAATGAGCATGGGATATGTGAAAGATCTTGGTTTGAAAGCAGGGTTTGTCAAAACTCCCGTACGTGGTGAAGATGGACGACTGTGTTTTCTTCTTCGGGAGATGGGAAAAATCGATCAGGTACGCGACCGCTCGATTCGCGTGTGGACGTTGCCAAGAACACTAGCCAAAGATGGAAGTTTGTTCTTTGCAATGATCACGCGGGTCACGAAGGAACTCACCCGCCTATTGCAATATTTTTACAAACAGAAAGCACACAATGTGCATGCTACGGGTGAGTACAAACCGAAATCGGTGGAGTATTTGAATAGGTTGAAAGCGTTGGGTAAGAAGAAGGAAGCAGCGTAAACCCAGTAGAAAGCACCTGTTCCTGAGCCATTCCGCTT
>DASWTP010000073.1:0-17104 GCA_036402075.1 Chryseosolibacter sp.
GGGATTCCGGATGCCACACTCGCGATTGAATGGCAGCAAACCGAACCGAACGGCTCAGGAGCGGATAAGATTGAGATTCTTTTCAGCGCGAACAAGGGAATCTCACCGAAGGCACTGGCCCAGGTTGCGTCAGGTGGCGAATTCTCGCGACTCATGTTCTGCATCAAATATGTGATGGCTGAAAAAACCGCTATGCCGACACTCGTGCTTGATGAGATCGACAACGGTATTTCCGGAGAGATCGCGATCAAACTTGGTGTTATGATGAAGGCCATGTCAAAGGATCATCAGCTTATCACCATCAGCCACCTTCCTCAAATTGCCGCAAAAGGCGATTCACATTATTTCGTTTTCAAAGACAATACATCGAAAAAGACGGTCAGCAACATTAAGCTGCTTTCGGCTGACGAGCGCGTAGAGGAAATCGCCAAGATGATCGGTGGGGCAAAGCCGAGCAAGGTAGCAATGGAGAATGCCCAGGAGTTGCTTGCGAATTAAGTGGGTTAATTTGAAGTATCGCTATTAAGTCGAAAACCGATTTTGGTTAAGCGTTGCCGGTGGATCGGGAACTTGACTGCACCCGCGGTATTCCATGCAAACCAGCTTCAGGTACCTGGCTCTTATTTTGCGCCTGCTTCCTGTTGTTTCTTCAACGCGGCCTCGCGCTCCATGTCGGCTTTAGCTTCTTCTTTTACCTTCTTGCCTAAGGTTCCACGCATGCGCTGCCAGAAAGATTCCCGTTCGGTGATCGATACGAAGGCGGGCACATATCCAGCCGTTGAATCTATTTTTGGCAACTGTTTGTCATCGATGTTCAGGGTGCCAAAGATGATCGGCACCGACCTCATGCCCGGACAAAACCTTCGCATGAATGACCGGAGCATCCCGGATTGAAAAGGGTCAGTAGCTAAGGCAATTTTTGAAAACCCAAGCTGCTTTGCCATGCGATAACCATAGTAGGCATTCTCGGTGCTGTGCTCTGCCTTGGTTTCCGAAAATGTATGTTCAGGCGGAATGCCGAGAGAGTCAGCCATTGTTTTCATAACGATCCCCTCTACGTAAGGCGAGTAAACTGATGACCCTGAAAAGATGATGTTCCTCGTGTATCCGCTGTCGTAAAGATGCTTTGCCCAAAACAACCGCATCTTCATCACACCGGTTGTGTTCTCGCCTTCAAACGGAACACCCGGGACGATCACCACATCATACGGTTTTGCTTTTTTTGCTTCGGCATACGACTTATTTGCATAATGTGTGAACGTACAGTGTGTACAAAGTAATCCCACCAGCAAAAAGAGATGGGTATAAAGAAAGATCTTTAAAAATTTGCGAATAAACTTTCGTGCCATGCGATGTAAATACCTTAACTAACCCTCTTGCTGCAATTTTGTTTAATCAAAAACGATCTTTTTTGCGTTTATGCTGACCTTGTTAGCTTCCACACAGTATCGTAAACAAGTGTGCCCTCGTCAACAAGGTCGCGGACAACATCAATAAACAATTCCCGATCGCCAGGTGCAATGTGCTGCTCAAGCTCTTCCACTGAATACGGCTTCAATGTTAATACATTCAGCACCTCTTGCTTCAGCATATCGTAATCCTTAAGGTTACTTTTCTTTCTTTTTTCGATGCAGATGTCGCAGATACCGCACTCGGCTTCGGTTGTTTCGTTAAAATATTCCTGCACGAACTGCATTCGACAACGAAATGAATTTTCGGCAAAACCAATTACAGCTTCGGCTTTTCCCACAATCAACTTTTTTCGTGCTTCAAGGCGCTTTCGGTCCACAGGCAGCCTGGCAGCATCCTGTCGGGGTAAGATGAAGGTGACTTGCGGCTTGTCTTTCATCGGCAAATAGGATATCGCTTTCAGCTGGTCCAGGTGCTTTAATATCGAAACGACTTCGCGAGTACTTACCTTCAAACCCTGCGCCAGAACACCCTCCGTAATTTTCATATAGTTGGAGAACAACTCGCCACCGTAAAGTCTGAGCAGCATTTTAATCATTGGATCAAACTGTGCATTAGCCACTTGAAATTCGTAAAGCTTCTGATGATCCAACTCAAAATGCAGCCTCGAAGGACTGTAATAACTTTCGTTGAACTGAATCAACCCCTCTTCCTCCAGCTTTTTCAGGCCGTTGTATAACTCAACAGGATTAAACTTGAATCGCTCGGCAAAATCGGCAGCATCAAAATCAAAGCTTTCACCGGTAGCGCTCCCTACTGCCAGCTGGTAGTAATTGGAAAGTGCCTGGTAAACTTTTGACAGGTACTCCACGGATGGCTGCGACTGCTCCGTCTTGGTTCTTAGCGTATTGCCATCGGCTTCCTGGTAAAGGATAACAGCGAACGAGCGCAGGCCGTCTCTGCCTGCACGGCCAGCTTCCTGGTAATAGGCTTCAAGTGTGTCGGGAAGGTCCAGGTGAATCACAATGCGCACATCGGGTTTATCAATGCCCATACCGAATGCATTTGTTGCTACCATAACGCGTGTGTGATTTTTTATCCACTCGTCCTGGCGGGCTGCGCGTTCGTCAAACAGTAACCCTGCGTGGTAGAACGAAGCACTGACATTCTTTTTGTTGAGAAACTTGGCCACATCCTGCGTTGCTTTCCGCGAACGAACGTAAATAATAGCCGAACCTTTAACCTTCCGAAGAATCTCAAGAAGTTTTTTATCCTTGTCTTCTGTCTTGCGAACAACAAACGAAAGGTTGTCGCGCGCGAAAGATTTTTTAAAGACTGCAAAATCTTTTTTGAACCTCAGCTTGTCGACAATGTCGCGTTGAACTTCTTCCGTGGCGGTTGCCGTCAGCGCAATGATTGGAATTTCCGGTCGAAGCTCGCGCAGAGACGCGATCTGCAGGTAAGGTGGTCGAAAATCATATCCCCACTGGGAGATGCAATGCGCTTCATCAACAGCAATCAGCCCTACATTCATTTGCTTGAATCTCTCAATGAACAGTTCCGTCTGAAGGCGCTCAGGAGAAACGTAGAGAAACTTTATTACACCCGACATCGCATTGTTGAGCGCAACGTCAATCTCATGACGCGACATTCCGGAATAAATCGCCACGGCCAGAATATCGCGACTGCGCAACTGCTCCACCTGATCTTTCATTAGCGCAATCAACGGGGAAATCACAAGACAAAGACCATCCCGAATCAAGCCAGGAACCTGGAAGCAGACCGACTTTCCACCGCCTGTTGGAAGAAGGGCAAGTGTGTCTTTCCCGGCAATCACAGAGTTGACAATATCTTCCTGCAGCGGCCGAAATTGGCTGTGCTTCCAATATTTCGAAAGAACTGATATCGGGGTAAGCTGACTCAACTTTCAATGTTAGTGAAATCAATTTAGGAAAAATTGTCGCTGACACAAGTCATGCTGAGTCATTGGTCACTAGTCATTAGTCAATAGTCATTAGTCACTAGTCATTGGTCATTAGTCACTGGGAGGAAGAAGTAAAAGGAGGGAGTAGGATGAGTAAAAAACAGATTTCGTCCTTTCTTTTTGCATTTTCCTCCTAATGACTAATGACCAGTGACTTTCCTCAGAACCCACTAGCTGGCCAGTCCTGCTAATTACTTAGATACCAATACCGCCTCGGTAAGAATAAAGTTGACGTGGTCAAGGTCCTCAGCATTGAGCTTGAGTTTGCCTTTTACGGTGATCAGGTCATCGACCTGGAACTTGCCCGGATCCTTTGCGAAATTCACCTCAGCAATTGACTCAGGACCACCACCTCCGCAAAAGAAGCACTGACTCATCGGATATTTTGAGATGATTATGTAGTTGCCGTCTTCAGGCGCAAAGGGGACATAGTATCCTTGCACGGTGATTTCCTTTCCTTCCTTCGCTTTCAGATCGGCTGGAAAGTTAGGGTAGAACAAGTACTCACCAAGCTTCTCGTAGTACTTCGATTCAAATTTTGTTTTTGCAAACTCATTCCAAGTATCAACTTTACCTTGCGCAAAGGCCAGATTACTGATGATCAATGCCAACGCGATTATCTGTAGTTTTTTCATAGCTTCTTATTCGTTACCCGCCAAAACCTTAGAAATGTCGGTGCGATATGCTTGAATGGCAGGAATTATCGCACACAACAGCCCTAATAACAAACTTCCGACCAAAATTATCCATTCTTCCGGATAGAAAACAAGGCCGGTAATTCCAGCTTTTTGGGTTTCTTCAACGAGGTTTCCCATCAGCATCAATGCACCGTGGCCCATCGCTAAGCCAATAACGGAGCCTAGCAACGTTAAGATTCCGCCCTCCATTAAAATCGAGGTAACTAATTTGCCCCTGCTCGCCCCCATCGACCGCATGATAGCCATATCGTATCTGCGTTCTTTGAGCGAGTTATAAAGCGCAATGAAAATACTAAGCCCTGAAATGAAAATCAGCACATAAGCGAACGCTTTCAAGATGTCAACGCCCACGCCTAAAATTGAAAAAAGGCGTGCGGTTTCAAATGCCGGAGATGCCGCCTGCAGGCTACTCTGTCCGTTTACCCAGCGTGGCATCTGAATCGCACCCATTGGCGAACGGTACTGGATGAGCACCGATGTAATCTCCCTGGTCGAATCCCCAGCTTCCACCGAGGCGATCAAGGGCGATGGATTGTTCACGGAATCGGAATGGTGCTCATGATGGTCTTCGGTTTCCTCATGTGCTTCATGCACTTCCCATATACTTTCAACATTGCAAAGGATCAGGTTATCAAGCACGCTACCCGATGGCGCCATCACACTTTTTACAACGAACTTCCGCTGATCGTGTGAATGCCCTTCCATTGTTAGTCCATGCGTACTTTCAAAGCGGTCACCGATTTTCAACCGCAGCGCGTGGGCAACATTCGATCCCACCGTCACGTCCATATCTTCGGCAAACCACTCGCCTTCCGCTAGCGATGCATTGTAGAGCTCCGCATATCGCTTGTCTGTTCCGATAATGCGATACCCATTGTAGCTATCACCCAACGCCATGGGAATTGCTTTTTTTACAAGACGATTTCGCGAAATCTTCTCAGCCTCTTTCAGGTTAATGTTCCCCGTGGGAAAATCGATGTGGAAGATATTGCAGAGAATTAGCTGAAGCGGACTCCCTTTTGCCCCAACCACCAGGTCAATCCCTTTAGCGTTATCCGTGATTTTTTGTTGGAGTTGATTGTTGAACAGCAATAGGATCGTAATAACCGCAATGCCCAGGCTCAAGAGCACAATATTCAATGCAGTGTTGAGGGGTCGCGACTTCAGGTAACTCCAGACAAGGAATGGCAGGTTCATGGTTACAGAATAATTTGTCGGGAGATTTTTGACGTGAGGCGCTGATCGTGCGTGGCGATGAGCAGCGCTGAGCCGTTTTGTTTTGCTACTGTGAGCAGCATCTCAATTACACGCTCGCAATTTTTATCGTCAAGTGCAGACGTGGGTTCGTCTGCCAGGATAATGTCGGGCTTGTTGAGCACGGCCCGCGCGATGGCCACGCGCTGGGCCTGTCCGTGACTTAGCGATGTCACCCTTGCCGCAGATTTATCCAACAGAGAAACTTCGTTCAGCACCTCTTCGATTCGCGCATCGTCCTGCTTGAGTCCACCCAGGTAAGGAGCCATACGCAGGTTGTTCTTCACGGACAAAGCCGTGATGAGATGATTCTTCTGAAAGATGAAGCCAATGTGCTTGCCGCGAAATTTGTCGAGGGCGCTCTCGGACAACGTTGAAAGGTCTGTTCCACGGATGCGGATCTTGCCGGCTTGATTTTTTAACAAACCACCAATCAGGTGCAGCAGTGTGGTCTTTCCACTTCCCGATTGTCCGAGCAGCAAACACGGTTCGCTATCATTTACGCTAAAGTCAGGGAATGAAATCGTCTTTCCCGTCTCATACGCGTACGTAACCTGCTGAACCTGTATCATGGCTTAAATTGTTCAGCAAAATAGCAAAGTTTGGGAAAGTGCCGTGATAAAAAATTGTTAACGGTTACTCCAGGAAACGAATCTCAACGCGCCTGTTGGTAGCGCGGGCTTCTTCCGATTTTCCTTCCTTGAGCGGTTTTGTTTCGCCATACCCGAAGTATTCGATTCGATTCATGTTCACGCCCACGCTGGCGAGATATTCTGCCACATTTTTTGCGCGGGCAGCGGAAAGCCTAAGGTTATAACGATCATTACCCTGGTCGTCAGTGTGGCCAAACAACTGAACACGGAATCTCGGATGGCGTAACAGGTAGTCGGCAACCTTGTCCAATTCGGTAAACGATGGCGGGAGTAGGCGGTAACTGTCGAACTGAAAATTAATGTTCTTGAGCACGTAGTTGGTGTTGGGCCGTGTTTCTTCGAGATCGAAGTCGGGCACGATCTGGGCGAGCATCTGCTGATCTCTGGCATATTTTGAAATTACACGAACCGCGTCAACGTAGTAATAACTGTTCTGAGCAACCATCGGCTGAGGTGTCGGGCGAAACTGGATTTTGTAGTACTTCGTGGAACGGTCGTCAAAAAAATTCCCGATCACCAGAAATTTTTCGCCTCCGCTTGCCTTGTACAGTATTTTAGCCTCCTCCCATAAGCCTGTTTCAAGCGTCAACGCGCTGTCGCGAATTACAGACAAGGTCGGGGCGATGCTGAAAACCCTGTCCCGACTTAATCGGATCAACGAATCACTCAGCAGAAGGCCAATCCGATCGATTGAATACTTGGAATATGAGGAAAGCTTGTAATGAAACTCGAGATGGTACAACGTGTCTTTCATCAGCGAATCCGACAGCTCCACCTGAAGGTACTCACGGTAGTTGGTTCCGTTCGCCATCCACATGTAAATACCTGCATATCCGGCTCCTTCATAGGGATCAGAAACACCAGCCCAGTTGTGCGGCACATCGGCTTCTCCATTGCTGCAACTGTTAAAATAGTCTGGCGTTCCAGCGCTTGCTGAGAACCAATGCTTCACGCGAAATTCCTTCGGATCCTGGCTGTAATCACCCGGGCAGGCATCGTATTCTTCAAAACTTCCATTGGGAACGAGGTTTTGACAAAACACAGCAACAGAAGAAAAATAAAAACAAACGAAAATGGAGAGCCTCATAGCGAGGCCACTTTTTATTTATAGTAAGTGACCTCAACCCTAAAACGCTGGTCGATCGCTCCTAGTCTGTCGTATGCCGATTTTGAAATGCGGATGATGACTTTGTCCGTCAATGCTGTGTCAGGCAGTTTTCCAGTTACGCGTACAAAGACTTCGCGGTTGTTCATCTCGTTTCGTACTTTCAAAATTGTGCCTATTGGCGCTGTGCGGTGGAGCGCCAGGTATTTGCGATTGCCTTCTGTTCCTTCAATCAGTTCAGCGAGCCCGCCTTGAACCGTCTCTGAACCATTCTTCACTGACTCGGAAATCCTGATGGTGGGTACCGGTTGTTCCGTGGTGCTTGTTGTTTGCCGAGCCGGGTCTGGCTCTTTCTTAACCGGCTCCGGGTCCTTTTTTACAATCGGCTCGTTCTTAGTTGCAGGTTCCTGCTTCACCACTGGATTCTCCCTCACTGGCTCTTGCTGAACGGTCGGCTCGTTTTTTTGGATGGTGGCGACCGAGCGCTCGGGCTGGGAAACAAACAATGTCTGCCCGATCTTAAGCTCGTTTGTCTGGAGGTTGTTCCAATCTTTCAGCTGTTGCTGAGTGATTCCGTATTGACGTGCAATGGAAAAGATCGTCTCCTGTTGTCCGACCGTGTGAACTCCCTTTTTAGTCAACGGGGGTGTAGAAACAACGACAGCGCCTCCCGTCTTCTTTTTAATGATCAACGTTTGCCCGATACTCAACGTGTTATCAGCAAGGTTATTCCACTGCTTGATCTCATCGGTGGTAACACCATACTTCCTGGAGATGGAAAACATCGTTTCTTTTGCCTCCACGGTATGCACAACACCTTCTCCTTGCTTGAGCGTTGCCTTTGGTGTATATGGCACCTTCACGATCTGGCCGATCTCCAATCCCTTCTCTGCATCCTTGTTGAACTCGAGAATTGCATCGACCGAAACTTTGTAACGCCTGGAAATGGCGAACAGCGTCTCCTTCTCATCAACCTTGTGAATGATGAAGGTTTTTCCATTGACAGTTTCTACACCAACGGAATCCATCGGTGTGAGCACTTCGGCCCTGGTGGTGACAACCAGTGAGAAACTGAAAAAAATCAATAGTTTTATCATACGAACCTGTAGCTAATCAACTCCCTCTTATTTTTCACGAAAATTAGAAAACCTCTAAAGATGAAAAAAGTGTCGTAGGCAATTCCTTTTAAATTTTCGCCCAACTGTTCTTTTAGCACAATATCACCCTCCGAATTAAAGACTATCAAATAATTGGCCAAATCGGTTTGGCGTTCGAATGCCGAAATCACGATCAGCGACTCATATTCACGGTATTCAATTGCATCAACCGGGGTGAACTGGCACTTTCGTTCAATGAAACGCTTCACGGTCTCGAAGTGTTCCGTTCCCTGTATGTATTGTAACGGCCGGACTATGGCAAAATTTTGCGGCTCATCATTTTCCTTTGCAGGCATTACTATTTCATTGCCTGCAAAAAGGTCAAGCGCAATTTCCCTGGATCCGAACTTCGTATCCTGTCCGACAACAGTACCTTGTGCGAGGTAAGCGACCACAAAATTATTTTTCCACCACTTTATTTTCTGTGTAAGGACGTCAACTGCCACCAAGCTCTTTTTGTCAGGGTTGTCCGTGTCGGAATAGAGCGTAAACAAAACAACACCCTCCTTCACATATCCCAGGCTGATCCACCATTCTTCTTCGAATTGAAGATCTTTCCATAGCCATTCATTTGACTGAGGTCTCCATGCCGAGAACGAGACATTTTTCTTCTGACTGTCGCGTGACTCAATAAAAATTGTTCCAGACTCCTCGTCAGCAAGGGTCTTCCAAACCGTTCCGGAGAAAACGAGCGAAGAATGAGAGTGAATGGTATTCAGCGGTGCATGCACACAAGTTCGGTTAGAGAAACGATCGATTTTTCCGTAACTTTAAAGGTATGAAAAAATCCATCCTCCTCTTCATTTTACTTTCTGTTGGGCAGCTTGCATTGGCACAGAAGAAAGTAATGCTCATGGAGATCAAGAATGAAATCGATCCGCGCATGACGCGGTACGTTGATCTCGCCCTGAACAGAGCCAGCGAAATCAAGGCTGACCTTGTGGTGATCGAAATGGATACCTATGGCGGAGTGTTGACAGATGCAAAGGAGATTGTTGATAAGATCATGCATTTCCAAAAACCTGTTTACGTTTTCATTAATTCGGATGCGGCTTCGGCCGGAGCGCTGATCTCGATCTCGTGTGATAGCATCTATATGTCGCCTGGCGCCAGCATTGGTGCCGCCACGGTGGTTGACGGCTCGGGGCAAAAAGCGCCAGACAAATACCAGTCGTACATGCGCTCCATCATGCGGTCGACAGCGGAAGAAAACAAGCGTGATCCAAACATAGCGGAAGGAATGGTTGATGAAGACGTGGTGATACCTGGTGTCAAAGCCGCTGGAAAAATTTTGACATTTTCCACTTCCGAAGCGTTGAAGAACGGGTATTGCGAAGCGAAGGTTGAATCGGTGGAGGACATCTTAGAACGATCGGGCTTTGGTGGCGCCATTGTGGAGAAATTTGAGCTCGGCACTTCCGAAAAAATCATCAGCTTCGCTCTGAATCCCTTTATCAGTGGAATCTTGATCCTGATCATTGTTGCAGGTATCTACTTCGAAATGCAACATCCGGGACTTGGGTTCGCGGGACTGGCTGCACTCGTTGCGTTGGTATTATACCTGGTGCCTTACTACTTAAACGGCCTTGCAGAGAACTGGGAGATCATTGCTTTCTTCATCGGCATTGTGTTAATCGCCTTTGAAATTTTCGTTATTCCAGGATTCGGAATTGCGGGTGTCTCGGGCATTATTCTTACGGTTGGCTCGCTGGTGCTCATCATGATCAACAATGACGCCTTCGATTTTGAGTTTGTGCGAATGAACGATATCCTCATCTCCCTTGCTGCTGCGATGGGAGGAATGCTAGGCGCGGGCGTTCTCCTTTTTTTGCTGGGCGCAAACCTGGACAAAACACCCTTTTATGCAAAGGTCGCTCTTACCGATAAACAAAACCGGAGCGAAGGATATGTGGCTACAAGTTACCAAAACGACCTTAAAGGGCGTGTAGGAATCGCCCAAACCGTATTACGACCCAGTGGAAAAGTGTTGATCGATGGGCAGCTTTACGATGCCTATACCCGCGGTGAATACATTGAAAAAGACCAGCAGGTTGAGGTGATCAGTGACGAAGGGCCTTCACTCAAAGTGAAAATGCCCGCTTCGTGAAGGGCTTTTTTAGTGCACACTATTATGTCAATTTTCTTAATTTTGTAAATCGAACGACAGCCTTCTGGTCATTCCCAGGAATTTTCAGCATGGTCCCTGCCCTTCGAGTTCATCAACATTAAATTTTACTTGTTATGCAAATCACAAAAAACAAAGTGGCCTCTATCCATTATACGTTACGCGATAATGAAGGGACAATTATCGACTCAAGTGAAGGCCGCGATCCGCTACATTACCTGCACGGTGCGGGTAACCTCATCGTAGGAATGGAAGAAGGATTGGAAGGAAAATCAAAAGGCGATAAGCTCAACCTGAAAATTTCGCCTGCAAAAGGATATGGTGAGAAAGATGAGACGCTTGTTCAAAAGGTTCCGCGCACCGCATTTGGCGATCAGGAGATAAAGCCAGGCATGCGCTTCTCAACAAACCAGGGCGGTGTTGTTACCGTGACACACGTGGGTATTGATGGCGTGACTGTTGATGCAAACCATCCACTCGCAGGCGTAGAACTTAACTTTGCAGTTGAGATCATGGACGTTCGCGAAGCTTCGAAAGAAGAGATCAGCCACGGCCACGTGCATGGCCCCGGTGGACACCATCACCATTAAGATTACAACTTAAATATCAAGTAATAATAAGGCAGCTTCAACAGAGTTGCCTTCTTTTTTAGCGGACAAGAACGAGCTTGCCTACTTTCTCCGTAAGGCTACCGTCCGACAGTACTCTCAGTTTGAAAATGTACATTCCGTTTGGAACCGGTGTTCCGTTTTGTGTTAGGCCTTCCCAGCTAAACGTATTGTTGCCGAAGCGCAGCTCGCCAAACGAATCGTTGTCGAACGTTCTCACAATTTCCCCGCGCGTATTAAAAATCGTGAGCGTTGTTTCTGACGGCACCGTCTCCCCCGCTATCACAATTTGGAAATCAGCCCGATCACTAAACGGATTAGGGTAAGGATTTGAGATCGTAACGATGTTGGTATGAGTCACGGTAAAGGAGATCTCGTAGGGCGCTGCCCCTGACATATTTCCGCTCACATCGCTGGCGATCACACGGAGGATATAGACGCCATCCACGTCAAATGCCTCACGCACGTGAATCTCAAACTCCGACTCCGTTGTCTCAGGCGACCAGGACACCGCAGGATTGGAAAAGTAAACTGGAGCAAAAACGCAATGACCTTCTTCGCACGGGTATTGAAGGAATAATTTGACTCCAGTCGTATCGCTGGACATCAGAAAAGGATTGTTGTCGATCAGCCTGATCCCGATGTCGGGCGCTGGAGAAACATGTTCTTCATGCGCAATAAATCTTCCGTCAAACGTCACTTCGAGCAACGGTGCGAGTGTATCCCTGATCACCTTCAGCTGTTTTGGAAGAGTGATAAAGTTATTGTCAAAATCATTCTCCGGCCGGACGCGTGGGTTAACAAAAACAAACAGGTCATTTACGCCAACTTGATTGCGCGTGGGGAACTCGACATCAAAAGAAGCAGTCGCGCCCGCGGGCGGAGCAGCGATGGTCAATGTTCGCTCCGTCCGACTTCCTGTTGCTTGTTCTGTAACATGGTAGTCGACAGTAAGGGGGCCAGGGAAATGCTTTTCACTGATGTTAACAAAGCTGTAGTTCCCCTTCCACGACTGGCCTTCTGAAACCGTTACGGGTTGCGGTGTGCCATTGAACAGCAGCAGTCCTTCGGCCACCGGTTCATAAGTGACCATCCAGTGCTTGAGTTCTGCTGCGGTCACGAACGTCTCGTCCTTTGTTGCGTATGCAATTCTAAGGTACGGGAACTCGTTTGCATCAATGGCCTGAAGAGACAAATCATCAAGTACATTCTCCTGGAGGAGCGTAACATTGCCGAGTAAATTAATACCATACAGCGCGAACGACACAGCATCGCTGGGGTTGTCTGTCTTATAACGCACTTTGAAATCATGCCAGGCTTGCGCGGGGCCAATCAACTCGCTGGTCATCGTTCCCTCCGCTTCGCGCCCGGTAACAGTTCCCTCGATCGCAACAATCTGGTTTGTCGAAGTATTATCCTGGCCGCGATAAAGCCTGGCTGTTCCTGGTGCTGCACCCTTGCGGGCAAAGATGATCACGGGTTCTTCGGCTTGTAACTGGTCGAGTTGGGAAAGAGACACACCGAGTTCGGCCATCTTCGTCCTCGCAGCTTCGGGCCACATGGGAATGCCTGCATCACCAATCGTAAACAGAACTACTGAATCGCCAACCGGGATATTACTGATGTACTTGATCAGGTCTCCGTCTTTGCCCATCGTCACCTCGCTTGCCTTGAAACTGTTGATCACATACGGCTCACGGCCACAGAGAATTGCCTCGCTTCCGAATAAGTCGCGAAGTTCAATCCATGTAAAATATAACCCGGCATACGGTTGGGTTGTTGTCTTGTCGAAAGCAACAAGGTTGATCGTGTTGTCGCGACATAAGAAATTGCCTGCTTCGCTATATGAATTGATTTCGGCACCGTTTACTTTGATGCTCGATTTCGATGATTGTCCTGCTGCGTACGCGGTCACGTCAACGTGTGTGACCGTTTCCCGGAACTCAATCCGTTTTGATTGCGAATCCTTTTCCAGTTTGTCGAGAAAGTTTTCCTCAAATTGTCCAAAGCGCATCTGTGTCCATCCAGCCGGCCCGTTGTTGATGAAGGTGAACGAGCTCACCTCCCAATTTGTGTTTTCGTTGGCCTTCGGCTCGGCCAGGCGAGTACGCCAATAATATACTGTTGAGTCCTTTGATGGTAAATCAATTTTTTGCGAGACCAACACCTTGCCCTTGAGTGTGAACTGCTGGCGGAATGCACTGGTGAATTCCTTGACGGTATCAATCTCTAACAAGAATTCCCGTTCACCTGAAAGTTGATCAGTGTGCTGAAATGATAGCGTTGGCGTGAGTGAGCTCACAATTGCGTGCGCGTCAGGGTAAAGATTTTTTGTGCCGCTGAGCGGAATGAAAAACACCTGTGAATAGTAATTGTTCTGCTCGTCTAATTCTTCAACAACGTCCTCCGTATCAATGGCAATTGCAAACGTGTTATTCCCAAACCCCTGATCAATCCTACCGGGAAGCTTGAATAAAATGGTATCGGAGTACAATGTAGCTGGGATGATCGAATCATACTCGACAACCGAATTATCGTTGAGCGTTCGCGATATCCTGATGTTGACGGATTTATTTTTTGCCTGCCCGTAGTTGTGAATCACGAATCTCAACTCAAGCGAATCAGAAAAAGCAGACAGCTTTGCACCGTCCGCTGATCGGATCGACACTGAGTTCGGCACAACTGCAAGATCAGCTTTACGCACACCGAACAACGATACGGCCGGGTCACCCAGCAGCACCATTTGCTGTACCTGCGTTTCGGTTACGAAATTATTGCCGTACTCGCTGAGCACGCGCCTGGCCACTTCCCTTTGCACATCCCCAAGACCTTTGTCTATGAAAAGTGTGTCCCCAAACGCGACCTTGTAGAAATGACCCGAATAAAGTTTCAGATATGGCGCAAATCCAAAGTAGCTGTGGGCTATTACGCCAATGGCACCACGGTCAGGTGTGTTTGTCCAGTTCTCTCCGAAAATTGATGTATTTAAGAAATATGACCCGGCCAGACATCCATTCAAAAGCAGCGCTGGATATTTGCCCTTGTTGTTGTAGCCCATCACCGGATCAGTCACTAATCCAATATCAAAATCAGATGATGTAGGTGATGAGTGGCCGAACAGGGTGATAAGGTTGAGTCCTTGATTAACTTCTTCAGCCACGTTGATTACCTCAATGTCCGTTGACTGCTTTGCGATTGCCTTAACATTGCCGCCCAGGTAAAACGATTTCGCAACTTCGCCAAACTCGGCCAGGTACGATCGAAATTGCTGCGGCTCGAACGCGTACAATCCCCCGCTCAGGTGCAGGATATTTTTTTTCCTTAACGTATTGAAGGGTTGAGATTCAAATTCCTTCAGCTTGTTAAGATATGCAGCAACATCGGCCGGCCCGGTCGCAGAAAGTCGGCCGGTGGCAACGGCCGGCACACTGGCCTCATTTGCGAGGCCAGCCGAAAATCGCATATCCGAAGCTGGAAATCCTCCCGTGGGAACCAAATCGCGGAACTGCGGAAAAGTGTGCGGAGCGCGGTAGTAACCATAGTCGATGTTGAGACCTTTGCCCACCAGGAACAAATATGCAGGCAGCTTACCCGTTTTTAAAAACTTCAGGAAGTTATAGATGGCAAGCGGAGTGGCTTCACCGTAGCTGAACTGGTTGTAAAGCTGATCGACATTAACAATCAGCGTGTCATAACCTCCACCTTGCGGAAGGGAGCGATACTCGCCAAGCGCTTTAACCGGATCCGTATATCCCGCGACAGGTTTGCGCAGTAACGCATGGCTGATAATCACATAATCCTGAGCGGACGGGTTGATTTGTCTGAAACTTATTCGCTTAATGGTGGGTGTGATGAATGTATTTGAAGCAAACAGTTTCCTCCGGACCGATGTTTGTCCAACCACCGCGTTTAGTGTGGTTGTTTGGGTGACAGGAATTCGAATTACGTTGTTCGGATCACTCACATCGTAAAGCACTGCACTGGCCGGGGGCGACTGGATCTGAACAGCCGAAGCATTGGACGCATTTTCGTTAAGCGTGAAATATTTTTCAACACTTCCGTCAAAGGTCACGCTTTGCGGATATGTTACCCTGATGTATCCAACACTCGCTCGCGCAGGCTGACCAGACACGCCAAGAACCCTCACACGTAATGTGAATTGGCCAGAAACAATGTCTGCCCATGTTAAGTCATTTTGAAATTTTACCGAGTTGTAAGCCGTCAATGTCACGGAAGAAATCAACCGTGGGCCTGCAGAAATTTCTATTGTGTGAGTTTGTGGCCCTCGCCCAGTGAATACTACCTCAAGCCGCGGCACGCCTGCCGCCTGCACGGCATTGGTAATACCCGGGATAATAAAATCCATAGTCTGCCCCTGGAAGATTGGTGCGCTCATCCAGCCTTCACCATTCTCAAATGCCGACTGCTGAACTTCGCCATAGTCAACTCCTCCTGAATACTGGTCTCGAAACACAACAAGCTTTTCATCCCAGTGAAATGTTTCCGCGGCATTTGATGTGGAGAGCGCAGCTGATGTTGCGCGTTTACCAACCGCCCCTCCGTAGGTTAGGAAAAAGGCCGTGGTATCCGAATACAGGTTGTAAAGGGGATGAGGCTGAGCAGCCGGAGTGGTGTATAACTTTTGGTCGAGCGTCCCATCATTCTTACGCCCGAAAAATTCGAGAAAATCATTCGTGTTTAACTGGCTGTCGTTTTCACCTTCCACATAAATCGCTTGCTCAATGCCGCGATGATAAACTTTAATAGTTTTTGGGTCGATAAATGATGGAACTCCGGCAGCCAGCAGCTGAGCGCGCGTAAGCCGATACAAGCCGTCCTTTCCGACAGGAATTTTGTAATAAGGTGCTGAAAAGTTGATCCATTCGTTGCCAACCTGCGCTGAAGCGACAGTATGAAGGAAAAGAAAAAGACCAGCAACAACCAGACGTTTCATGAAACAGCCAACCCTTCGAGAATTTGGACTTCAAATATACAAAAGGTGCTCAGGCCTTAATACAAATACACGGGATAAAGTAAATTCACGAAAATTTGAAAATTCGACCTGGTTTATCACATGCAATCGCCTTTCAGCCTCCTTTACATGATTCTCCGCTTTGGGCGATTCCGACACTCCGGCAAAGACTTTAATGAAGAACGGAATCACGCGCTGGCAACCCTTCAGGCGTTTGTACCTCGCTCATCTTCTTCGCTGATACCCCTTCACTGGCTCAATCCAGTGAAAAACCTGTTAATGAAAAATCTTTACCTGCGGAGTTTTATCACTCAAGCTTCCATCGCCAGGCAAAGTGTTACGCCACACGGTGGACACCTGCACGCACCGTTTCTGAACATAGCGTACGTCCGCATTCCAAAAGCTGCAAGCACGTCATTAAGCTATTCGATGCTGAAGGTGATTTATCCAGGGCTCAGCTCAATACCCCTTGATCCGAGAGAAATTAATTTCCTTACCGATGCCAATCTTCGAAGATCAGTTTCTCAACTTGACCACAACGATATATTCTTCACAGTCGTCAGAAATCCGTTCGCCCGGATGGTGTCCGTCTACCGAGATTACATTTCAAATCCAAACCAGGAAAATGTATTTGAAGATTACTTGTTCGGCATTCTCTCGCAAGGGTTGAGTTTTAAGGATTTTGTTAAACGCGTTGATGGCATTCCCGACTTGTTGAAAGAGCCTCACATCAAGCCGCAGCATTACTTTGTTGATTATTACCGAAAGCGAAATCCGAACGTGGTCATATTGAAGCTGGAGAAGCCGGACGAGATCAACTCGTTCTTGTCGATCTACAGCCTCGAGATGCCGCTGCTCAATGCCAGTAAAGAAGACTATGATTACCGCGCTTTTTACGACCCTGATACATTCGAACGGGTTGCAAGAATGTACAGGACAGATGTTAAAATGTTCAGATATGAACAGGAATCGCGAGCCCTACGTGATTATTTACAGTCGGTTGAAAAATAAAATAATGGCTTTTTTGCTTTAATTTCGGGGGTTTTTCAAGAAAATACCCAATAATAACCAGTACTTGGTCATACATAGTACTTTTCTGTATAGTGTTTGCAAGGGACAATGAAAATTGGATGTATGA
>DASWTP010000074.1:0-21729 GCA_036402075.1 Chryseosolibacter sp.
CGTTGCGTTCATTGCGCCTTCTTTGCGCTCGTTGCGGTGTGGATTTAATCTGTATTTTTGCGCGATGATCATAGCCGGCAAAGTCATTCTTAAGAAGGGAAAAGAGATTTCCATTCAACGTTTTCATCCGTGGATCTTCTCTGGAGCGATTCAAAAAATGGAAGGTGAAGTTGTGGATGGCGGATGGGTGGAGGTAAACGACTTTAAGGGCAGGACGTTGGGTTGTGGTCATTACCAGAACGGAAGTATTGCCGTCAGGATGCTTTCGTTTGGGTCTGAAATGCCCGGTGAAACGTTCTGGGAAGAAAAGCTCAGAAAGGCGTTGCACGTTCGCCACGCGTCAGGACTTCCTTCGGAGACAACAAATGCATTCAGGCTTACACATGCCGAAGGAGATGGAGTTCCTGGACTCGTCATTGATTACTATGATGGCGTTGCTATCGTCCAGGCACACTCAGCGGGGATGCACAACGATCGAAACGATATCGCTGCAGCACTCAAGGTAGTCATCCCGGATCTCAAGGCGGTTTACTATAAAAGTCAGGGCAGTCTCCCTGGCAAAATTCGAGACAACAAAGAAGAATATCTCATCGGCCTTGGAGCAGTACCACATGTCGTTACCGAGAACAAGCAGAAGTTCCTGATCGATTGGGAGGAAGGTCAGAAAACCGGTTTCTTTCTCGACCAGCGCGAAAACAGGAAGCTTCTGGGCGATTTTTCGAACGGAAAGAATGTGCTTAATACGTTTTGTTACACCGGAGGATTTTCCGTGTACGCTTTAAATGCAGGCGCGAAGCTCGTTCACTCCGTGGATGCTTCGCAAAAAGCCATTGATCTCACGCGGAAAAACATCGAGTTGAATGGCTACAGCCCCGCACTCCACGAATGCTTTGCCATAGACACGTTCGATTTTCTCAAAGACAAACAAGATCGTTATGACGTGATCATTCTCGACCCACCTGCGTTTGCAAAACACCGCGATGCCCGCCACCAGGCTGTGCGCGGCTATCAGCGCCTGAATGCTGAAACGATGAAGGTGATTCGCCCGGGTGGAATACTGTTTACATTCTCGTGCTCGCAGGTGGTCGATCGCCAGCTATTTTATGACACCATTGTGTCAGCGGCCATCCAGGCAGGGCGACAGATCAAAGTGCTTCATCATCTTTCACAACCTGCAGATCATCCGGTTTCAATTTTCCATCCTGAGGGAGAATATCTGAAGGGTCTGGTGCTGTACGTTGAATAAAACATAATCCCGCCAAAACAGAGAGCACTGAGGCGTCACGGAGGTTCACCGAGGAAGAATTGAATTGAGAGCAGAATCTATTTGGCGCTGCCTTTGCCGTTGGGTTTCAGGGTCATTTTTCGAAAGCGAGCGCTTTGCATTTCTCTGTGAACTCTGTTTCCTCAATTGCCCTTGCTCAATGAAAAGCAGCGTTGAGCAATAAGGCATACTGCTATCGATGAAAATCAAAATCCTCTGTGGTAAATGGATTTTTGCATTAAGGCACGCGCACCTCATCGGTGCTTTTATGACAGATCATCTGCCACACCTTATTTCGGATTGCAAACACGCGGACATAGTGCAACGCATAACGGGAGATCTTTTCTTTTCCCTGCCGCTCGACTGAGAGTTTTCCAAAAATGATGGCAACGTCACCGTGCATTTCAACTTTGGTCGAGTCATGCGTCCGCGAGAGAAATTTTTCCGCTCCCATGTTCTCGATGTTTTTAATCCAGCTTTGCTTGGAATCTATAAGGCCGGTAGAGTGTGTGAACACGAAGTCGTCTGCATAATGCTTTTTCATGAAGTCGATATTTTTATCGACAACTGCCTGGTCGATCTTGCGATTGAGGTCGTCAAGTTCTTTTGCGATCTGGGCAAAGCTGGAAACTGTTGTTAGAACTAGCAGGGCGAGGGTTGAGGAGAATCTCATGGTAATGTTGTTATCGAACTAAGTTACCACAAATCTAAATGCGCACCATGGTGTCTCGAAGCTAGATCTGTTTCTGCGTTTCAGGCCCCGATGGACTTACTGCAACACAGTTTGAACTACCCTCCACATTAATTCATTCTTACACAACTCATCTTTACTCAAACCTAAAACCAATGATCAGAAAATACGCCCTAATTTCTGGGTTTTTGCTGCTTTTCTTCGGCTGCCACAACTCCGCAGAAAACACGAATGAGCAATCAACAAATCAAATCTTTACCAAATCTGTTGGAGGGCCAATAGCAAAAGACCTGGCCGACAGTTGGGTTGCACGAAAAAGAAGCCATTCAGGTGGTCGCGAGGAAACGTTCACCGTGACGGCCGATAAGCTCCTGCAATTGCTGAACCAAACCGACAATAAGCTTGGCGTAAATTTCCATTTTGCGCAAGACCCGGGTGAACAGCAGCATCTCTTTATCGCTCCTGTTAAATCTGATTTGAAATCATGGACAAATGGTCCCGTGCTGGACGCGGCAACCAACGAGTTTGCTGATGCCACACAGGCGATGGACTGGGCTTTAAGCCACAAAAATCAACATCCGGATGGCCCGTGGTCTGTCTTTTTTGGAAGCGATCTGATTGATGAGATTACATCCAAAGAAGGTCTTGATAAAATCGATATTAAGCCTGGCGAAAAGGAAGACGGCAGTGATGCGCTTCTTTTGTTTGTAAGCTGCAACACTCAAACAACAAGTGGCAAATTGAAAAGTGAAGAGTCGACTTATGATCAAGGCGCTCTTTGTCCCCGGCTTTGCCCAGTTGAATAAGGCCCCCGTTAGTTATGAGTGCAAACCTATTCTCAATAATTTTTTTCGCACACCTTTTCTCATCGCTCATCCCATTATCGATGTTCTTATGGCGCATCAAGCATCAGCCGAGACAAAACACGATTATCGCCATAATACTCACGTTCTCGCTTGTGTGCGACCTGGCAAATTGGCTATTGCCTAAGTTCGGGCTATCCTCTGCGGTGTTCTTTCATTCCTACGGCATAGTTGCCTTTATGGTATTCAATTTTTACTACTATGAACTCTTTTTTCACAAAAAAGCTTCCAAGTACCAGTACATAACCATTCTCATCTTCGCATTAACTGTGGTTAGCTACTTTTCATTTAATAGCGGTTTAACACTTAGCAACTATATAGGGCCCATTTCTTCCGCAATATTGGGCATAAACTCCCTACTGTATTTCTATTTCATCTCCACAATGATTGTTGAACGATATTTTGACATGCACTTATTCAGCAATTTCGCTGTCAATGCCTCATTATCCCTATATTTTTTTACGACCATTATTCTCTTTTCGTTTATGGATTTCGCGTTCACAGAGCTAACGATTGAACAAGAAAGATCTTTCTGGAGCATACACAACATCATTAACATCTTAAAAAATATCGGAATTGCGCTTGGGTTCTTCCTGAGCGGCAAGCGCAATGTTTACATGACGTTTTCGCAACTGGAGGAACTTGCTGAACAACAAGAACGCGATTCTCATCAATAGGTAAAACAGAGGCAATGCAGAATGACGGATGAACAGCGCATCGACTTCACGTAGCTGCATCCTGCGCGTAGCGACCCTTGCTCACACCGTCATTTCTGCTTTTGCTAGCGCTCAAAGCCACTGCGCATTGTGCAAAATAAAATGGTCGCGATGGCACGTTCGGCCATTGACGAACCCGCTACAGCCGCGCTGTACGATGAATGCACCCTTAATTTCTCTCTGGCTTGTACTTTGAGTCGCGGAAAATTTTAGATGCGCTTGGCTCGTTCATCATCTGCGGCAACGTCACATCCGCATTTTCTTCCATATAGGCGTTTACAATCTGCCAGCCAACGAACTGGGCAATTCTGCCAGGGCAGTCAGGACCAACGTCAATTGTTTTCGGACGTTCGCCCAGGTATTTCTGTTTCACGACATGACTGGTCGAGAACAACACTTTGTCCTGAACCAAACGCGCCCAGATCAGGTCCTGGTTCTTTCTCGATCCCCGCATTTCTTCGGGAGTGTACCAGATGAAAATGCTATCGGGCACACAGGGTAATAAATGCTTGGCGAAGTAGAAGGATTTTCCATAGGCAATCATGTCGGCCAACACGGTTTTATCGGTGTTGTCGGTTTTGTTGAAACGATTACCAATACCGTATATCAGCATGCAGGAAGGCACGATGTTTTCTTTGTTGTACTGCCGCAGCAGATATTCATAAACGTTAGGTCTGTATTTCGCGCCCTTGCCGAGAAACGAGTCGAGGCCGACAACGATCAAGGAATCAGAAACAAAAAGATCGGTGTCGAGTCCGTTGATCACGGTCTCAACGCGTGGCGGAACGAAATCCGGATAATAGTACTTAAGGTTTGTGAACGCTTCTTCGAATTGCTTTTCTAGTTCGCTACCATCTCCGAAAACGGCTTTGGTCTCCATTAATAACGTATCGAAAGCCGGGTGACTTACTTTTCTGAATACCTCGTTGATAAACAGCGAATCGTTCGGATATTCCTTGCGCTTAAAGATCAGATCGCGATAAACCGCCTTCCGCGTGAAGAACGCTACCACGTCTTTCTTTGATTTCAGGCTTGCCACCGAGTCTTCGAAATGGCCAATGTCAACGGTGACCTTGTTAGTGGTTTCCGGTTGAAAGGCACACGTTTCTGTTGATTCTTTTTCACCGCATGACCACACTAAGAGACCAATTGCCAGGGGCAGCATTACTTTTTTCATGACGCGAAAATAAGCGATTTAGACTACTTCGTATCAAACGTAATTTTGTCCACAGGAGTATTGCGGGTCAGCCGTAAACTTCTAACCGTTTCCCTTACCGTGACGTTCACAAGGTTGTTTTGATCATCATGGGTTTCGGTGATGATGGTATTCTGAACCTGGATGGTCTTAAATTTTTTCACTTTACCCACTTCGATATAGAAGATCAGGGCATCATCTTCCCGTTCGTGACCGAGGTAGACAGGCTGCACAGCCTTTCCGTCAAGTGAGATTTTGAAATTTGGCTTCAGGTAATCGCTTACCATCTGGTCGATCGTTTTCCCGTTCTTTGGTTCCATCAGATCCAGCTCGGGCTGATTCAATTTGTTTTTGATGGAAAGTTCGAGGTCGTCAATAAAAACGCGCATCATGATTTCGAGCGCTTTGTCTTTTTCATCAAATTCAATCTCGGTAACCGACACGTGCATCGGGTGAGGTGAAAGCGACAGTGCGCTGAGCTGGAAAACGGCAATAAGGCTAACTAAAAACTTCATAAATCTAAATCAATTGCGAAGTAAGCAAATTGACTACCAATATTCCGCATTTCGGAATTACCCGCAGCTACCGATCAGCAAAAAAATGCCAGGGGCAGTCCCGATTCCGAAATTAAACATTATACTTGAGCCCCTTTTTAGATACCCATGAGTCAGTTTGAAGTTTATTTTGAATTAGGCCGCGACCATATTCTTGACATTGCCAATGGTTACGACCATATCCTTTTTGTTATCGCGTTGTGTGTACTGTACCAGCTCAGGGACTGGAAACAGGTTCTGATTCTCGTCACTGCGTTCACCATCGGCCACTCGATCACACTGGCCTTGTCGACTTTCAATGTTATCAAGGTAAATGTCGAGCTCATTGAGTTCTTGATTCCTGTTACCATCTTTATTACTGCCATATCGAACCTGTTTAAACACGAAGACGATATCTATGGCCGGTCGATGCAGTTAAATTATTTCTATGCAGCCTTTTTCGGGCTTGTACACGGAATGGGGTTCTCAAATTATCTAAAGAGCATTCTGGGCCGGGATGAAAATATTGTATCCCAGCTTTTTGCCTTTAACATCGGATTAGAGTTAGGCCAAATAATTATCGTTGTAGTGCTGCTCGTATCCGGCTTTATTTTGACAGATCTGATTGGCGTAAGCCGCAGAGACTGGAAGATGGTTATCTCTTCGGCTGTTGCAGGCATCGCCCTTATATTGATCAAAGACAAGTACTACTGGTAAATACTCATTAACCTTTTTATAATCCTATGATTCGTTTTCTCTTCATTTTTGCATTGGCGCTGAATGTGGCCGTTGCACAGGAACAAAACTGGCAGGGCAAGTTCGAGCAACTAGACCAAACCCTTCCGACTCCGAATGAATACCGCACCGGCTCAGGAGCACCCGGGCCAAAATACTGGCAACAGCAGGCAGACTACACGATCAGTATTGAATTGAACGATGAAAATCAGAGCATCAGCGGAACCGAGACCATCACCTATCATAACAATTCACCGGATGTTCTCGGCTACCTGTGGTTGCAGCTTGATCAGAATATTCTCTCGGAGCAAAATACATTGGCATCAACCGGTACAGGAAGCGTTGTTGATTCCGCTGCGGCAAAGACCTATGCTGCACGGGTTTCTGATTTCAAAGCTGGCTTTAACATCAAAGGCGTTAAAGAGACAAGCGGTAAAGCACTTCCGTATACGATCAACAACACCATGATGCGTGTCGATCTGCCCCAGCCACTGAAGCCAGGTGGAAAATACGCCTTTATGATCGAATGGTCTTTTAATATTGTTGACCGTGCGATGTTCGGCCAGCGCAGCGGACTTGAATATTTCCCTGAAGACAAAAACTACATCTATACCATAGCACAGTTTTTTCCCCGGATGTGTGTCTATGATGATTATGAAGGATGGCAGAACAAGCAATTCCTGGGAAGAGGTGAGTTTACACTTCCCTTTGGCGATTACAAAGTTAAAATCACCGTTCCGGCAGATCACATCATTGCGGCCACAGGCGTTCTTCAAAATCCGCAAGATGTGCTGACCAAGGCTGAGCTGGAGCGTTTCCAGAAAGCGAAGACCACCTTTGATAAGCCCGTGGTTATCGTGACTCAGGCAGAGGCAACCGCTAAGGAGAAAACCAAAGCCAAAGCGAAGAAGACATGGGAATTTCATGCGACTAACGTACGTGACTTCGCGTTTGCCTCATCACGGAAATTCATCTGGGATGCGCAAGCTGTTAAAATCGGATCCAACACACCGCTGGCAATGTCATTCTACCCGAAAGAAGGAAATCCGCTTTGGGAAGCTGAGTCTACCAAGGCTGTGAAGAATACACTGGAGGTTTACTCTCGCATGACGATCGATTATCCGTACCCCGTTGCGATTTCTGTGCATACAGCAAGTATTGGAATGGAGTACCCGATGATCTGCTTTAACTACGGCCGTCCTAAGCCTGACGGAACAGTTCCTCCGCAGACGAAAAAAGGAATGATTGGCGTGATCATTCACGAAGTGGGTCACAACTTCTTCCCAATGATTATCAATAATGATGAGCGCCAGACGACCTGGATGGATGAAGGCATCAACAGCTTTGTTGAAAATATCACGGAGTGGGAACGTTACCCGGACATTGACTGGAGCAGCGACAAGCCGGCTGGCCTTGTGCGGTATATGAAAGGCGATGCACGCAACAAGCGGCCACTCATGTCTAACCCGGAGCAGGTGATCATGCTGGGCCCCGAACAGTATGCGAAAGCGGCTACCAGTCTTCATATTCTGCGCACTACGGTAATGGGTCAGGAACTATTCGATAAAGCTTTTAAGGAATACGCGCAGCGCTGGGCATTTAAACATCCGAAACCGGCCGACTTTTTCCGAACACTCGAAGACGCCTCTGCCGTTGACCTCGATTGGTTTTGGAAAGGATGGTTTTACACCACCGACAATGTAGACCAGAGTATTGACCAGGTGAAGTGGTTCAAGCTGCGTGATGAAAAATCAAACATCGAAAACAAAAACGTGAAAGCGCAGAAGGGCGATCTTGCAGCGAACGCAGATAACAAAGCAAACCCTTTTAATGGTGCGCCACAGGAATTTAGCCTCATGAATACTGATCCCCAATTGTACGGGGAATTCCGGAGCCGTATTGACGACAAGGCTGTGATGCAGAAACTTCAGAACAAAAATATTTATGAAGTAACCATGTCTAACAAAGGCGGGCTGGTGATGCCGGTAATCATTGAATGGACGTACAAAGACGGCAGCAAAGAGATCGAAAGAATTCCAGCCGAAGTGTGGAGAATCAACGAAACGAAGTTCAGCAAAGTGTTTGTGAAAGAAAAAGAAGTGGCCAATGTTGTAATCGATCCAAACGAGGAAACCACTGATATAAATACAGACGACAATGTTTTCCCGAAAGTGGAGAAAGATTCGAAGTTTGATGCGTTTAAAAAGAAATCCGAGTAAATCCGGTATCCCGGTATTTGATTTTGTGTAAATAATTTTTGGAGTGCCGTATTTTTACGGCACTTTTGTTTTTTAGGACAATCCAAGAAAACCTATGAAGATCGTAAAACGAGTTGTCGCCATTGCTATTATGGCGCTATTGACGTGGAGCGCGTTTGCGCAAACCCAGCCCGCTGCCTGGAAAGGAAAATTCGAGCAGCTGGATCAAACCCTTCCGACTCCTAACAGCTATCGCACCGGTTCAGGTGCCCCTGGACCATCGTACTGGCAACAGCGCGCGGACTATGTGATCAACGTGGAAGTAGATGACAAAACCCAATTGCTCACGGGTTCTGAAACGATAACCTATTACAACAACTCTCCGGAGCCGCTGCGGTACCTTTGGCTGCAACTTGACCAGAATATTTTTGGTGAAGGAAATCTTACCGATCAAACGAATACAGGCGCGATTCGCGATTCACTGCCAACAGCATATTTGGGATATGTTTCCGGAATCACGGTCTCCGACTATAAAGGCGGTTACAATATCAAGTCTGTGAAAGATGCGTCTGGCAAAAATCTGCCGACAACCATCAATAAAACCATGATGCGTGTTGACCTTCCGGCACCAATGAAGACCGGTGACAAATTCACCTTCTCTATCGACTGGAGCTACACTGAATACAATCGGCAGAATTTCAATGGTCGCGGTGGCTATGAATACTTCCCCGAAGATGACAACTATCTCTATACGTTCGCGCAGTGGTTCCCACGCATGTGTGTGTTCGATGACTATGAAGGATGGCAGAACAAGCAGTTCTTCGGCCTTGGCGAGTTTGCGCTGACGTTTGGAAACTACCGTGTGAAAATCACAGTTCCTTCTGATCATATTGTCGGGGCCACCGGAACAATCCAGAATCCAACTGAAGTGCTTACCAAGACTGAACTCGAGCGCTACGAAAAAGCTAAAAAGTCATTCGATAAGCCGGTTGTTATTGTGACCGAAGAAGAGGCACGACAGAAAGAAAAAACAAAGGCTACCACCAAGAAGACGTGGGAGTTTTATGCTGAGAATGTTCGCGACTTTGCATTTGCTTCATCCCGTAAATTTATTTGGGACGCACAGGCCGTGAAATGCGGTGACAAAACTCCAATCGCGATGTCTTTGTATCCGAAAGAAGGAAATCCGCTCTGGGGCAAAGAATCAACCAAGGCAGTGAAGAACGCGCTTGAAGTGTATTCAAAACGTACCATCGACTATCCTTACCCGGTTGCTTACTCCGTTCACACCGCCAATCAGGGTATGGAATATCCGATGATCTGTTTCAACGGTGGAAGACCAAACAAGGACGGCACGTATTCACAGCAGACTCTGATCGGAATGGTTCATGTAATCATTCACGAAGTTGGACACAACTTTTTCCCGATGATTATTAACTCAGACGAACGGCAGTGGACGTGGATGGATGAAGGCTTAAACTCCTTCCTTGACAAGGAGACGCTGCAGGAGCGTTACCCGGAGTTGAATTACATGCGCGGAACGCCAAAAACAATTGTCAACTACATGAAGGGGGAGAAAAGCCAGATGCGCCCAATGATGACAAGCTCAGATAATATTCGCACAATTGAGTTTGGAAACAATGGGTATTCGAAGCCTTCAGCGGCACTGACGTTGCTCCGTGAGACTGTGATGGGACCTGAATTGTTCGACAAGGCATTCAAAGAGTACGCGCAGCGATGGGCGTTCAAACACCCAAAGCCAGCGGACTTTTTCCGTACCATGGAAGACGCTTCTGCTGTTGACCTTGACTGGTTCTGGAGAGGTTGGTTCTACACTACCGACAATGTTGACGTAGAGCTTGCTGATGTAAAATGGTTCAAACTCAGAAACCAGAAATCCGATCCTGAAAAGAAAAATGTAAAAACAAAAGCTGGTGACCTTGCAGCAGGGAAGACCGATGCAACAGACTTCAGTGCCGGTCCTCAGGAATTCACCCTGACGGATACACCGGAACAGCTTTACGGAGAATTCAAGAGTCGCGTAGACGACAACGCAGTTCGCCAGAAGTTAGATGGCAAGAATATCTACCAGGTGAAGTTTAAGAATGTCGGTGGGCTTGTGACGCCAATCGTTATTGAATGGACGTTCAAAGATGGTTCGAAGGAAATCGAACGGATTCCTGCTGAGATCTGGAGAATTAATGAAAGCGAAGTGACGAAAGTCTTCATCAAGGATAAGGAAGTGGTGAATGTGGTGGTGGATCCGAATGCTGAGCTGGCTGACATAGAAGCGAAGAATAACGTGTTCCCGAAACGCCCAGTTGATTCAAAATTTGACCAGTTTAAAAAAACCAATTAGTTGACCATGCAGGTTAAAATTCAGGCCACTCCTAACAAGAGTGGCTTTTTATTTTTTTAATTGCTCAACTGTTGATATTTTTTGCATTCGAAACCCTATGACCGACTGTAAAAATTGTGGGACCGCTTTCGAAGGAAAGTTTTGCCCGAACTGCTCGCAAAAAGCCGATACACACCGATTGACACTGGGCCATTTTGCACACGAAACAACCCACGCAGTGACGCACACCGACAAAGGGATTTTGTTGTTGATCAAAGAAATGTTTGCTCGTCCCGGCATCGTGGCCCGTGAATATGTAGAAGGCAAGCGTAAAAAGTATTTTAACCCGATCACCTTTTTATTGATTCTTATGGCGGTTCAGGTTTACGCAGTGAAGAAAACTGACTTTTATGGCAAGTTCACTCGGACCGTGCAGAAGGCATATGAGTCCATGGCAAAGGCGAATGCAGCATCAACGGAGAATGTGACGAAATTCAACAAGCAAATGGAAAAAGCCGATAAACAGGCCGCCCTGGCAACGGACAATAATAAATTACTTACTGTGATCTTTATCCCGCTGCTTGCCTTGCTTACATGGCTGTTTTTTAGAAAGTCAGGTTTCAACTATGCGGAGAATCTCGTTTTCAATGTGCTGATTAACGGCCAGCTCATTGTCTGGTTTCTGATGATCTGCATTATACCAGTAATCATCAAAAGCAGCCTCGTTGTGTTGGTCATGTACCTCTATATCCTCGCATCGTGGGTGTATGCCATCATCGCCTACAAACAGTTTTACAGGCAGCGGTGGGGATTGACAATTGTGAAAGGTCTTACGCTGCAAGTCATTTACTTTTTGGCAATAAGTTTCACATCAAGCGCATTAATAAGTTTTATTGATTAGAAATTCCAATACGATGAAAAAGATAATCCTGATCGCCCTGGCGCTACCGTTGATAGGTTTTGCGCAGGACCAACCAAAATGGAAAGGCAAGTTTGAGCAGCTGGACCAAATGCTCCCCACTCCTAACGAATACCGTACAGGTTCTGGAACGCCTGGGTCGAAATACTGGCAACAACGTGCCGATTACACCATTGATGCTGAAATTGATGAGGCAACAAATACCCTGAAGGCCAAAGAGACAATTGTGTATCACAACAACTCGCCCGAGAATTTGAAGTTTCTGTGGCTGCAGCTAGATCAAAACGTGAACAAGAAAGAAAGCGAAGATTTCGGAAGCTTCTTTGGACCCGTGCGTGATTCCCTTTCAACGCTTCACATGCAGTACCTGACACGTGCGATCGAGTTCCCCGCGGGATACACGATTGCATCAGTTAAAGATGGTGCCGGCAATAATCTTCCGATCACGGTCAATAAGACCATGATGCGTGTGGATCTGCCTGCTCCATTGAAGAGTGGTGAAAAATATACGATGAATATTGAGTGGTCCTATCCGATCACCGATCGATCCAATTTCCTGTTGTCTCGGGAAGGCTATGAATATTTTCCGGAAGACAAAAACACAGTTTATCTTATTGCCCACTGGTTTCCGCGCATGTGCGTTTTTGACGACTACGAAGGATGGCAAAACAAGCAGTTCCAACGCCTTGGCGAGTTTGCACTTGAATTTGGTGATTACAAAGTGAATATCACTGTGCCAGCAGATCATATCGTTTCATCAACGGGTGCGCTTCAGAATGCAAAAGATGTGCTGTCAGCCACTGAGCTTCAGCGCTTCGAAAAAGGCAAGACGGCATTCGACAAGCCAATCTTCGTTGTTACGCCCGATGAAGCAAGGGCGAAAGAAAAGACCAAATCAACGGCAAAGAAAACGTGGACGTTCCATGCCAATAATGTGCGGGACTTTGCATTTGCAAGCTCGCGTAAATTCATCTGGGATATACAGGCCGTAAAACTCCCGACCAACACCGTGTTGGCCATGTCTTTTTATCCAAAAGAAGGTTTGCCAGTGTGGCAGGAAGAATCAACGCTGGCAGTCAAGAACGCGTTGGAGATTTACTCAAAATATACGTTTGACTATCCGTACCCGACTGCAAATTCCGTGAACACATCGAACATCGGAATGGAGTTCCCGATGATCAGTTTTAATGGAGGAAGGCCAGGGAAAGACGGCAAAATGAGTAAGGCAGCGAAAGAAGGCATGATCACTACCATCGTTCATGAAGTTGGCCATAACTGGTTCCCGATGATCGTCAGCTCAGACGAAAGACAATGGATGTGGATGGATGAAGGGCTGAATACCTTTCTCCACACCCGCACACAAATGGAACGCTATCCCGATTCTGATTTCACGCGGCCGAAAAGCATCGTGCCTTACATGAAGGGCGACCGCAACAGCATGCGTCCGGTCATGCTGACCTCTGATAATGAAAGACTGACTGCCTTTGGCGCTAATTATTACGAGAAGCCAACCGTTGCTCTTACTATTCTTCGTGAGACTGTGATCGGGCAGGAGCTGTTTGATAAGGCCTTTAAAGAGTATGCAAACACCTGGAAATACAAGCATCCAAAACCCGCTGACCTGTTTAGAATTCTTGAAGAAGCTACAGCAACAGACCTCGACTGGTTTTGGAGAGGGTGGTTTTTTACAACAGACAACGTGGATATTTCGGTCGAAGATGTAAAGTGGTTCAGACTGAAGAGTCAGCAATCCGATCCTGAGAACAAAAATAAGACGGTAAAGTCTGGTGATCTTGCTGGCGCCTCAAAGACGAATAAAGATTTTTCTTCTGGTCCACAGGAGTTCACGCTCGTCAATACTCCGGAACAACTGTATGGGGAGTTTAAGAGCAGGGTTGATGACAACGCTGTGCGGCAGAAGCTGCAGGGCAAAAACATCTATGAAGTAAAGTTCAAAAACCGTGGAGGGCTTGTGATGCCCTTGATTATTGAGTGGACTTACAAAGATGGCACAAAAGAACTTGAAACCATCCCTGCAGAAGTGTGGAGGATTAATGAGGAGGAAATCACAAAAGTATTTATTAAAGACAAGGAAGTGACTAATGTTGTGTTTGATCCGAAGAACGACCTGGCCGATGTTGATGAAACCAATGACGCTTTTCCAAAATCAGCAGCAGATTCACAATTTGATTCTTTCAAGAAGAAAAACTAATCTGATTGCCGGGGGATGAATCCCCCGGCAATTGACGAGGAAAGGATAATCACTTGGCAATTGATGAAAAGGATTCATCCCGGGTCGATCTTAGCTTTTAAACAGCTGACCAACCTTCTCCAGGTCCACATTTCCTCCTGAGAAAATTATTCCGACCTTTTTTCCTTTAAACTTTTCTTTCGCTTTGAGCACCGCAGCGAATGGAACAACGCCTGAAGTTTCGACAATCATCTTCAAGCGTTCCCATGTGAGCTTCATCGCTGCGATGATTTCTTCATCGGTCACCGGAATGATTTCTTCAATATTTTCGTGAATGATAGGGAATGTTTTGTCGCCAAGGGAAGTAAGGAGGCCATCTGCAATTGTATTTGATTGCGATTGTTCAATTTTTCCGCTTTGCATTGAGCGAAATGCATCGTCAGCGCCAGCAGGTTCCCCGGCAATCACTTTCGTTGTCGGGGAAAAGAATTTAGCTGCCAGCAGCGTCCCGCTAAGCAATCCGCCACCGCCAACAGGAGTGATGATGTAGTCGAGGTCTTTCACGTCTTCAAAAAGCTCTACAGCTGCCGTTGCCTGCCCTTCCATCACGTGATAGTTGTTGAAGGGATGAATTTCAGTTGCTCCCGTTTTTTTAATTACTTCTGCGAGCGTTGATTCGCGTGAAGCCAGGTTAGGTTCGCATTCATAAATAGTGCCGCCATACCCTTTAACACCGTTCTTCTTGATCTGTGGTGCAGTGCGCGGCATCACGATGTGTGCCTGCGTCTTCAGGATGTTCGCAGCACGGGCAATCGCCTGGGCATGGTTTCCACTGGAGTGCGTAGCTAAACCTTTCTTACGCTCTGCGTCAGTCAGTCTGAGCGCTGCGTTCATTGCGCCTCGTGCCTTAAATGCCCCCACGTTCTGCAAATTTTCACATTTGAAGTAAATGCTGCACCCGGCAATGTCGTTTATACTTGCGGATGTTATTACTGGCGTCCGGTGAACGAATGGCTTGATTCGTTCATGCGCGGCTTGTATAGTTTCTTTTGTGATCATGTGCAGGGATTAATGGGCGTCTAACCAGTTGTCAGCGATTCCAACTTCGACCTCCATAGGAACCTCCAGTTGAACCGCGTTTCGCATCAATTCAATAACGTTTGATTTGACTATTTCCTTCTCGTCCTTGTGCAAGTCGAAAACAAGTTCATCGTGAACCTGCATTGTCATTTTTGTCCTTAGCTTTTCCTTTTTCAACCACTGGTGGATGTTCACCATGGCGATTTTGATAATATCAGCAGCGCTGCCCTGGATCGGTGCGTTGATGGCGTTTCGCTCGGCAAACCCGCGGGTTGACACGTTGCGTGAGTTGATGTCGCGCAAGTAACGTCTTCTACCCATAATCGTCTCAACATACTCTTTTTCGCGGGCTTCATTGATCGAGTTATCCATGTAGCGCTTAATGGCGGAGAACTCAGCGAAATAAGCTTTGATTATTTCCGATGCTTCCGAACGCGCAATGCCCAGGTTTTGCGCCAGGCCGAATGCCGTGCTGCCGTAGAGGATCCCGAAATTGACTTCCTTCGCTTTTCTGCGCATGTCTGGCGTAACCTGGTCAAGCGGAACGTTGAACACTTTCGCAGCCGTTGTGGTGTGAATATCACGTTTGTTTTTGAACGCTTCGATCATGGTTTCATCTTTAGCAAATGATGCGGCAATCCGCAATTCAATTTGCGAATAGTCGGCAGACATAAAAAGGTAGTCTTCATTTCGCGCAACGAACGCTTTCCTGATTTGCCTGCCCTTCTCCGTGCGAATTGGAATATTCTGAAGATTTGGGTTGTTCGAACTCAAGCGTCCTGTCACCGCCCATGCCTGACGGTAGTCGGTATGGATTCTTCCATCGTATTGGCTGATCATGCGCGGAAGCGCATCTACATAGGTGGAGCGCAGTTTATCGTATTCTCGGTAGTCAAGAATTTTGCGCGCAATTTCGTGATCAGCCGCAAGGCCCTGAAGCACGTCTTCTCCCGTTGCATACTGCCCGGACTTGGTTTTCTTTGGTTTCTCAAGGAGCTTCAACTTTTCGAACAAAATATCACCAAGCTGTTTTGGTGAGCCGATATTAAACTCCGCGTCAGCAAGCGTGTAAATTTCTTTTTGGACGCGTTCAATTTCAATCTTCAGGTCCTCCGACATTTTGTTGAGCGCTTTTACATCAACCTTGACGCCCTCAAACTCCATTGCTGCAAGAACTTTTGCCAAAGGCATTTCAATGTCAGTCATTAATTTCTCATGGCCGCGTGCCTTAAGGTCGTTGATGATAGGCTCCTTAAGCTGGAACGCCTTATCAACGCGCTCGCAAACCTGATTCTTCTGTTTGGAGTCCGGATCTGCCAGCATTTCAAAGTTGAGGTATTGCGAGCACAATACGGCCAACGCGTGCGAGGCCTCGGGTTCAATGAGATAGTGCGCGAGCATGGGGTCGAACAACTCGCCCTTCAGTTCCACACCGAACCGGTTCAATACAAGCATTGCGAATTTCAGGTTGTGGCCGATTTTAGCAATCCCTTCGTTTTCGAATGCTGGCTTAAGTTCGCTGATTATTTTTTCCGCTTCTTCCTGATTTGATACAGGGAGGAGGTGTGCTTCATTTTCTTTCCATGAAATGGCAACGCCCTTCACCTGGTAGTCAAAGTTTGCAGCGTCATCGGTGATGATTTCCACCGCGAACGTCTTTTGCTTGCAAAGATTCTCAACAAACGCCCTTCGTAGTTCAGGCAGGTCAACAGAATAGTAATTGAGATTTTCGGGAGCAACCTGAACCTTGGGTGCAAGAATGTCTGCCTGGGGATTCTTGCCAAACATCGACAGTTGCGGACTTGCTGGCATCTTGGGCGCTGCCGTTGCCGGCCTGCTTCCTGCATCTGCGTCTGCGAAAGCGCGGTTTGCAATTCCTTTGAATTCCAGGTCATCAAAAATTGGTTTCAGGATATCAACGATTGGACCGGTATATTTCAATTGTTCTTCGTCAAAGGCAATGGGAACATCTGTTATAATAGTCGCCAGCTTTTTTGATAGTATGGCTTGCTCGCCAAACTGAGTCATGAGCTCTTTTTGTTTTCCCTTGAGTTCGTGAGCGTGAGCAACCGCGTTTTCCACTGTTCCATATTGCTTCAACAAAGCTGCTGCAGTTTTTGGGCCGATGCCTGGCACGCCTGGAATATTATCCGAGGTGTCTCCCTGCAGTCCGAGCATATCAGTGACTTGCGAAACGTTAGCGATATCCCATTTTTCGCAAACCTCAGCAACTCCAAGCACGTCAACCGCGTTGCCCATATAGGCTGGCTTATATAGGAAAACGCAGTCATTCACAAGCTGACCAAAATCTTTGTCAGGTGTCATCATATACACTTCGAAGCCCTGTTTGCACGCTTGAGATGCGATCGTTCCAATAATATCATCGGCTTCATAGCCGTCAAGTTCAAGGATCGGAATATTGAAGCCGCGAATGATCTCCTTGCATTTTGGAATGCCATAACGAATGTCTTCGGGAGTTTCCTGGCGGGTAGCTTTATAGTCGGCAAAGATCTGATCGCGAAATGTTTTCGCTGCTGTGTCGAAGGCCACACCAATGTGCGTTGGTTTTTGCTTTTGGATCACTTCCATGAGCGTGTTGGTAAAGCCGAAAGCGACAGAAGTATTAATTCCTTTGGAATTGATCCGCGGTGTTTTTGTAAAGGCAAAGTGTGCCCGGTAAATCAGGGCGTAGGCATCAAGCAGGAATAGCTTTTTAGTTGGTTTCTCCATAAGACTGCAACTTAGGAATTGATCGCAAGGTTTGCATTATAAAAATTCGTTAAATTTAGACATGCAGGAACCGATGGTACACCCACCGAGAACAATTATGGAGGTTTTCAAGATGCTACCCCAGGGAACGCTGGCAGAAGTGATTGAAAACACACTCTATATGTCGCCTACACCAACTAGCCAGCACCAACGCCTGGTCCACGCGCTGCTGACTCAGATCGACCGTTTTGTCAGCGATGAAGAAATTGGGGAAGTGTTCGTTGACCAACTCGATGCTTTTTTGGACGAAGCATCAATGACTGTGCAATCAGATTTGTTTTTGATACTTTCAGGCAATCTTTCAATAGCGGACCCCAATGGCCATGTCGGTACCGTTCAGAAGAAAGATCTTTACGAAAAATTTGGTGTCAGAGAACACTGGATTGCAGAACCTGCGAAAAAGAATACCTTAGGTTATTCCGTTGCTGATAAGAAATTTTCTTTGATTGGAGAATCCCAGCATGAATTGCCATCAACGTTGTTAAACCATTCGTTTATATTTTGAGTCTCGAATCCCCTTCCAATCCTTTGGAGATGTTTCTGTATTGGGAACGAAACACTCCTGATTTACTTTTCCTTCGGCAACCGATTAACGGCAAAGTAAAAGACTGGACTTTCCGCGAAGCTGGAATTGAAAGCCGGAAAATTGCGTCTGCATTGTTGAGCATGAACATCCCGCGAAAGAGCCATGTCGCGATTCTTTCCAAGAATTGTGCGCACTGGATTATGGCGGACGTGGCAATCTGGATGGCGGGGCATGTATCCGTACCGTTGTATCCTACCCTCTCTGCCAGCAGCATTCGCCAGATTCTCGAGCACAGTGAAAGCAAAGTTCTCTTTGTTGGAAAACTCGACAACTTCGCTGAGCAGGAGAGCGGAATTCCGCCTGCGATGAAATGCATTAGCTTTAGCATGTACGGAGAAAAGAAAGGCGATCAGTGGGATCAATTGGTTTCGAAACACGAGCCACTTGGGGAAATTCAAAAAAGAGAGCATGATGAACTTGCCACAATCAAGTACACCTCCGGGACGACCGGAAATCCGAAGGGTGTGATGATAACGTTTGGAGCCTTCCAAAACGTTGTGCCCGAAGCGCTCGAAAAATATGAGGCTACAAAGCGCGGCCGGTTTTTTTCTTATTTGCCACTAAGCCACATTGCCGAGCGCATGCTGGTAGAGTGTGGCGCGCTTTATTCGGGGTCTGAAATTCATTTCTCCGAATCATTGGAAAAATTTCCGGAGAATCTAATGAACACACAGCCGACCGTATTTCTTGCAGTTCCCAGGATTTGGGCCAAGTTCAGGGAAAAAATTGAGCACAAGATGCCCAATCTCGACCGCCTTCTGAAAATCCCAGTAGTCAGCACAATTGTAAAAAAGGCGATCAGGAAAAAGCTAGGATTATCCAGGGCACATTTGATCATTTCCGGTGCAGCGCCAATTTCCGTGGACTTGCTGAAGTGGTTTAAAAAGCTTGATATTCTTATCCAGGAGGTGTACGGCATGACTGAAAATCTTGCCTACTCACATTCGAATTTTAAGGATGCAAAATTCGGCAGTGTCGGACGAGCATGGCACAACATCGAAACGAAATTTTCAGAGGAGGGTGAGTTGCTGGTGCGACACAAAGGATTAATGAAAGGCTATTACAAGGAACCCGAACTCACCGCAAAAGTTTTCACAGCGGATGGTTTTCTCAAAACTGGCGACAAAGGTGAAGTTGACAAAGACGGATTTTTTACGATCACCGGGCGAATCAAAGACCAATTCAAAACGGATAAGGCGAAATTCGTTGATCCTGCACCGATCGAGATGAAGCTACTTGCCAATCCGGAAATTGAACAAGTTTGCGTTGTGGGAATGGGAATTCCTCAGCCCATAGCGCTTGTGGTATTGTCGTCAATGGGCAAACAAAAAGACCGGAAAGAGCTCGAGGAAAGTCTAAAGCGGTCGATCGAGGAAGTGAATCCCTTGCTTGAATCCTACGAACGGCTAAAAGCTGCTATCGTTCTACAGGAAGACTGGACGATCGAAAACGGTTTGATGACGCCCACCTTGAAGGTGAAACGAAACGAAATTGAAAAGATCCATTTGCCGAAATACCCGATGTGGTATGAACGGAATGAGATCGTGGTGTGGGAGTAGTGGTTTAGTGAACGTCATTCCGCGCGTTCGAATTGTCTAAACACATTTGAACATCCATGAGCGAATTCCATAACATCGCATCGTGAAAACTGCTACGCAATGTTTCGAAGCCGAATCTTTTTTTCTTTCATAGTCAACCTGCCACCGAAGGCGCCCACTCGTGCTCGTTCAATTCTTTGTGAGGGTGGCGTTGGCCTGGAAATGATGACTTAAAAAAAGTGTCTTGAAAAACCCTACTTCAGACGCTCTCTAAAAAAAGCCAACGTATGCTTATACGCATCTTCGGTTGAAGCTTTATCGTAGATTGCATTACTCGGATTGGCAAATCCATGTTCGGCATCATAGTTCTTCACGGTGATGTTTTTCCCTGCGGCCTTCATGTTTGTTTCAAACTTTTTGACGATGTCCTGCGTGATGTATTTTTCTTTGGCGGCAAAAATCCCAAGAACATCGGTATTTAATTTCTTGAGTGTCTCAACATCGTCAACGGGCATTCCATAATACATGACACATCCAGATGCATGTTTTCCCAGTGTTAATGCTGCCATCAGCGACTGTGTTCCACCGAAGCACCACCCGATTGTTCCTACTTTTGCATTTTTTCCGGCATAGTCAAGCGCGCCCTTTACTATGGCATCACCCCGGTCTTGCTTGAATTCTGTAAAAAGCTTGCGTGCGACAGCCGGGTCAGCGGTAACAATACCATCATACATATCCAGGGCAAACACATTCGCATTCCCCATGTCGGTAAACAACTGCTCAGCCTGGCGCTTGATGTTGTCGTTCAAACCCCACCACTCCTGGAAAACAAAAATCCAGTTATTCGTTTTGTTCTTAGCTTCAAGAAGGTACCCCTTCGCTTCTTTGCCGTCTGGTGTCTTGAAAGAAACCATTTTTCCACCGGCTTGTGTCACGTGAACATACGTCCGGGGTTTCTGGTGAGCGGCACTGGAATTGAAATCTTTGTTTGCCGCCATGACGGAAAATTTTTCCATTGGCGAGGTGTGGCAGATGGTTGCATCGCCCTGCGCAAATGCAAGTCCTGATGCTACTGCAAACACGAAAAGAACGGCAATCTTTTTCATGGGGAGGAGTTTGTTAGGAAGCGAATATTGAATTATTCTTTCAATTGTCCGGTGATAACGCGGTCGTACGTGATAAAATCGGTGTTGATCGGTTCATATCCTTTCTGACGAAGCAGCATGGCGACTTGAGCCCGGTGGTAGGATGAATGGTTGACCAGGTGAATCATGATGTTTTCTACGTTATTCGTATAGGGTTCATTAACGTAATTCTTGTATGTTAGCATCCGGTCGAAATTATCGGTGGCCTCCACATAGTCGAGCCATTCTTTTCCCGCTTTTTCAGCAAGCATCAAAAGACGATCAAGTGAATAGTCACCCCACAGTTTTACATCGGGAGCCGGGAGTCCCTTGATGCGGTGAAGCCATAGAAACTGTGCTGCGACAACGTGACCCATAAGCGTCAAAATTTTTTCGTCATTGACATTCTGACGCTGGATAGTTTCCAGAACACGCTTATTTGCCCAGGCGTTGTATTGATAAAGTTTTAAAAAGTATTTTTTCATAGTTGAGGCAAGTTACATTGAAAATGTTTTTCCGCCAGCCGACTGCTGATTCAAATTATTAATACACCAGTCATCCGAAAGCTCTGCTAACGTTTGAAAATAGTTTTCAGCTTGAATCTTTATTTCCTAACTTATATGCCATCTCAACCAGACATGGCATCATTTTTTAAACGCGGTCCGCTTTCTGTCGCACTTCTACTGACAACGATCGTAGCACTGTTCTTCATTTTAAAACCGAAACCGAAGGTGGCGGCAGAACGAATGCCGAAAACCGTTAGCTATAACTTTCACATCAGGCCGATTCTTTCTGACCGTTGTTTTAAATGCCACGGACCCGATGCCAACCAACGCAAAGCCGAATTACGCCTAGACACCGAAAGCGGTTTATTCAAAGCGCTGAAAGAGGATCCTGAAGGACGTGTAATTGTGCCTGGAGATGCAGAACATTCAGAACTGTTTGCGCGCATAAGCACGGCAGATACCTCTGTCTTAATGCCGCCTCCC
>DASWTP010000075.1:0-11970 GCA_036402075.1 Chryseosolibacter sp.
TCCCAGCGGGATCACTTGTAAAACATTGATAGTCAGATAGTTACAACACTTTCTGACTATTTTTTTTGTGAGTTGCTGATAGGGTCGATAGAGCGTAATAAAGAAAGTCTCTCGACGAAACTTTCTAATTGATCAGAGATCAACTTCTTCTTCCAAAAATTCTTTCGCGTCGTCATGTCCCGTGATTTTGAGAAGTGCTACATCACCTTCAACAGTGAGTTGAAATGGAAGAAGTCACAGCACATTCTTTCCGTCTTAATGAACTCGTTTAGCATGTCAAGTTTTTGATCGTTTCCTTCGAACTTGTACGCATATCCGCCAACGAGTTCGTTTCGTTCAATGATGAATGTCTTCAATTTGCCTATCACTGCGGCTTTTCTTTTTTGTAATTCAAAGCGCCCCGATCAGTTAGAAGTTTTGGCGATAGTGATAAGCTGTATTTTTGGCGAACTTATCAATTGGGGTTGTTAACTTCCTCGAATGCAGATTCAACGATACTAGCAGTCAACATTCTGCAAAATACCCTTTAACGATTTTACGAGTTTGTTGTACTGCGTGGTCTTATGTATAAAATTTCCACCGAGCTTTTTCACGTAGGCAATTTCTCGTTCATCTGACGTCGTCGAATAGACATGCACCGGTATCCTGCTGAGCCTTTTGTCTCCCTTAATCAATGCAAGCAAAGCTATTCCGTCCATCAAAGGCATGTTGATGTCGAGAAAAACACAATTGATCTTTTTATAAAGTATGCCCTTAGTCAGGATATCGAAACCTTCGATTCCATTTTTTGCCTGAATACAATCTATCTCTGGATTAATTTCTTTCAGCGCTTCCTTGAGGACTTCTCTATCGTCAGAGTCATCATCAACATGTAATATTATCATTTGCCATTGTCAAGAGGAGGTAATTGGACCGGCTATTCTTGAGCGGAGGAGGTTGGCGCTTACAAATTATAGTTTGCGGAGAGCGAGATTCCTTTGACTTTTCAAAGTTAACAAATTTTGATCCGCTTGTCAGTACAAAACGGCGTGGCGAGTCCCAGCGTTGTCGAAGCGATGTACGCTTCGCCAAAAATTCTGATCTCACCTGTAAATGCCATGCAGTCGTAATCGCTGCTGTAACCGCCCTCAGAAATAAATGTTAAATTATCAGGCCCTAATGCAATGCTTTACCTTCAACTAAGAGAGTTGAAGAATTACCACCCAATTTAGGCCGCTTCCTAGCGGCAGCAAACACCTTTAAATAAATCAAGAAACGCCATAATGCTCAAGGACTAATTTGTTAAACTCGCCTGCCTTTCCTTTTTGTTCTTTCAAAGAGTCGTAAACTAAGATCCGCTGGTCGAGCAAATTTCGTATATCCAACTAAACCGTAGCCAAAGGTTTAAACTAAAAGACGCTAGCGGTGTTATATATTATCAGGGCCAAGAAGATGTCTGAACCGAATACACCGCATACGCATAACGAATCAAAGGAGCTTTCAGAGAGCAAGAAATTACTTGAAGCAGTGTTTAACACATCTTCCCTTGCCTTGCATGTTCTAAAAAGTGTCCGCGACGGTGCCGGAAAGATCATTGATTTTGATATCATTCTTACGAACTCAACCTCAGCGAGGATGGCCGGCCGGCAGGTAACTGGAATGCGTATGCTTGAAGGATGGCCACACACAAAAGAGATTGGCCTATATGACAAGTTCATCTTATGCGTTGAAACCGGGCAATCGGTAGACTTCGAGCAGTATTATGAAGGTGACGGAGTAAGGTCCTGGTTCAGGTGGCTCGCATCGAAGTTGGACGATGGAATATATGTGACCATTGAAGATATCAGTGAACGGAAAATTTATGAAGAGAAGCTCACAAACGCAGCAAATCACCTAAAGAGTACTCTTGACTCCGTTCCTGCGTTAATTGCGCTGCTAGAGCCCGTAAGCTCCGAAGGTCAAGCAGAAGATTTTATCATTTCTTCTGCGAACAAGGCATTGGGAGAGTTTTCAAACACAGAGGTCGCCGATTTAATAGGCAAAAGGGTCAAAGACTTGTATCCTGAAATTTATGGTGGTGAACTGATGAAAAAGTATCTCGAAGTACTTTCGTCCGGGACGCCTCTTAGCATTGATTATTATTACAGGGAATTTAAACGGTGGTTTTCAATCATTGTCAACAGGCAGGTGAATCAGCGTGGACTTGTAGTTGTTGCAATCGACATTACCGAGCGAAAAAAAGCAGAAAGTGAGCAGCGACAGTTCGAGATTCTCACTACCCTAGACAAACTGAAGATTGAATTTTTTAATAATATAAGTCACGAATTCAGAACTCCGATCACACTGTTACTGGGCCCCGTCCAGGATCTGCTTAATAGCCGTGCGATCCCGCTAGTTCATCATACTAAACTCGAGATGGTAGAGAGAAATGCACTCCGTCTGCAGAAGCTCGTAAACTCATTACTGGATTTTGCCCGCATTGAATCCGGTCGTCTTGATGTAATATTTCAACCAACAGACATTTGTGAATTTACTACACTACTGGCATCCAATTTCAGGTCCGCCATAGAAAGGGCAGGACTTGAATTCATTGTTAAATGCGAGAAAACTGAACCAATTTATCTTAACCGATCAATGTGGGAGAAAATTGTATTTAATCTCCTCTCCAATGCTTTGAAATTTACATTCAAGGGCAAAATTGAAATTCAAATAAAGTCCAACATTAAACATGTGCAGCTTCTGGTTTGTGATTCCGGTGTTGGCATAGCAGCTGATAATTTCACTAAGATTTTTGAAAGATTTGTTCGAATAGAGAACGTGAAGGCACGGACGTTCGAAGGATCGGGTATTGGTCTTGCATTAGTAAAAGAATTGGTAGAGATGCACGGAGGTACAATAAAGGTTAAGAGTAAAGTGGGAAGCGGAAGCGAATTTATTGTGACACTCCCAAAAGGGAAACGACATCTTTCATCAAAAATGATTCACGAACTGAATGATCAAATCCATGAATTGGCGACAGGGGATTCGTTTTCCAGAGAGGCTCTTGGTTGGCTTCCTGGCGCTGAGCAATATCAATCACAGCCTCGTAAAAAGAAGAGATCCGTACTACTTGTTGATGACAATGCCGATTTGAGGGATTACATCACAGGTATTCTTAAGTTTCAATATATCGTTACGCAGGTCAGCAATGGTGGAAAAGCCAAAGAGTGTCTTGAAAACGGATTTCGACCGGACCTCATACTGTCTGATATCATGATGCCTGAAATGAACGGCTTTGAATTCCTAAACTACGTAAAAGCCTCACCGTCTTTATCTGACACACCCTTCATCTTCCTCACAGCAAAGTCATCAGAGGAGGAACGAATTGTAGGAATTGAACGTGGTGTTGACAGCTATTTAGTAAAGCCATTCTCTGCGAAAGAACTACTCGCTATCGTACAGTCACGCATAGGAAGGTTAGCATCCAAATCAACCAACTCAGATTAAGCCCAGCGCTTTACGATTTCATTCAGTTTCAATCTTAGTATTCGTTGTAGTTGAGGGAGTAGCAGGCGCGTCCATATCACCTTTAATTTCTTTGACCCCTTCTTTAAATTCCTTCACACCTTTGCCCAATCCTTTCATGAACTCAGGAATTTTCTTGGCTCCAAAGAATATGAGTACGATCACTCCAATCAACAAAATTTCCTGCATTCCTATGCCGCCGAGAAATAATAATATTGTTTTCATATGATGATTATTGTTTAGTTAATTTTTTCGTTGACTTAAGACATCCGCTGCAAGGTCCTGCGACATAGCAGGCACGACAGAACCAATCAATGATTCTTTTTTCTTTCTTTTCTCTACCCGTTCTGAAATCATAATGCTAATCTCGTACAGCAAATATAGCGGTATTGCAATCAGTGATTGACTAAAGGGGTCCGCTGTAGGAGTAATCACAGCTCCAAGAATCAGAATCGTTACGATGGCGTGTTTCCTCTTTTTCTTTAATAATTGAGGCGTAACAATGCCGATGTTGGAAAGGAACAGCATGATCATCGGAAGTTGGAAAAGCAAACCTGTGCCCAGCAGTAGCCCAACAATCGTTCCGACGTATGAAGTAATATCGAACTCGTTGGTGATCATATCACTGACCTGATAGTTAGCCAGGAATGAGATCATGATTGGACAAAGAACATAAAATGCAAACAGGATCCCGGTGAGAAATAAGAACGATATCGCTGCGACAGCGCCACGCGAATATTTCCTTTCATTTGAATGCAAGCCGGGTCTGACGAACTTGTACAATTCCCAAATCACATAAGGAAACGCAAGAATAAATCCGATAATGAACGCCGCCAGAATATGCATGGTAAATTGGCCTGTCATTGTACGGTTTTGTAGTTTGAACGGGATCTCCTGAACGCAGAATGCGTCAGGTGATCCCAATGCTGTTCCCATCTTACACAACAGTTGAAAGGTTGGAAAGTCAACCCGAGCCGGAGCGAAGATGATGTTTTCAAAGACCCATGGTGTTACCATGAATGCTGCAATCGTCAAAATTAGAATAGCGGTCAAGCCTCTTACAATGTGCCACCTCAATTCTTCGAGGTGAGACATGAAGCTCATCTCCTTTTGAATCGCTGACATCTTTCCGACCATCACCATATACTGCAACCCTCCTAATTATTTTCTAGCTGACATCTCGAACGCGTCCTTCAAATTTTTCGCCACCCATGCCTGGGCATCTTTGGCTTCAGGCAAGACCGTAGCCATTCCGAAAAACTCGTGCGTCACCCCCTTGAATTCTTTATAGTCAACTTCAACCTGCGCGTCTTTCAGCTTATCCCTAAGCAGCTCTCCATCACTTAAAAGTGGATCAATTTCGGCGGTTACGATTGTTGTTTCGGGAAGGCCTTTTAGCTCTGCTTTGACTAGCGCAATCCTGGGATCACCGCTCGATGCCTTTGAGGGCAGATAGTTTTCCATAAACCAGACCATCATTGCCTTATTCAATGGCTTCGCTTTAGCATTCTTTGTGTATGACTCCGAATTCAGATTATCGCTTGCGATAGGATAGACAAGAACCTGATGTAGTGGCAAAGCAATCTTTTTGTCGCGAGCCATGATACTAACATTAGCAGCAAGGTTTCCTCCAGCGCTCTCACCAACAACAGCGATCCGGTTAGCGTCACCTTTAATAGATTGGCTGTTTTTCGTCACCCATTCATAAGCGGCATATGCATCATTATGTGCTGTAGGAAATTTGTGCTCAGGTCCCTGACGATAATGCACTGAAACGACGACCGCACCAACCTGCTCCGCAAGTCCTTTCGCTGAGGCATCATATGTGTCGAGGTCAGCAATCACCCATCCGCCACCATGGTAGTATACGATTACAGGAAAAGGTCCTGCTCCTTGCGGTGTATAAATCCTTGCATGAATATTTCCGCCCTTTACAGCAATGGACTGCCCGGATGTATCGACTTTTGAGACAGGTGGAGCAATTCCTTTTTCTTTCATCACTGCCATTACAGCATCGGTTGGAGTGGGATTTTGCCTGGCTTGTTTCGCGGAAAGTGTTTCAATCGGAGCAGCAGTAAAGCTGTCGAGCTTTTCAATCACAACGAGCATGTTGTCAGTAATAGTTTTTCCCCAGGCAGGATCACCTCCTTTGGGTTTCAGATCTTTTACTTTAGTTGTATCACGAGCTGTAGATACTTTTTTAACTGGAGTTTCTCTTGCTTCCTTAGATTTATTTTCGCACGCGCTGAGTACCGTTGAAAAGAGAAGTGCGAAAGCCCCTATGTGAATTATTTTTTTATTGAATAACATTTTTGCTTAGTTTCGATTCAGCAGCTTGAACCCCGCAGTGTTAATGCGGGGTCAACTGCAACTATGTACGTCATTATTATTACTATGTGCCCTTGATCACGAAAGGTTTAACTATCGCAAAGACCTGGTCTTTGGTAAGTGGTTCATCAAAGGATTCGGTTTTCGACGCCATTGAGATATCCGCCAGCGACGATATGCTATTCAGATCGACACCAGCATGTGTGGTGTTATCTTCACCATAGTATACAGCCTGTGGAGCACCGTCTGATTCAGCGTTTGTAATCCATCCTTTTATCTCCATGTTAGTCCGCATTCCACGTAGCCTTCTAACCATCGATGCATGCCGTGCTTCTACACTATGTATTTGAAGTGCCGCAGTTAAAACTTCATCTGCAGCCTGTAGATTTCCAGCCTGCCCTTTGTATGCACGCACACCGGTATCTTCAAAAGCCTGAGAAAGGGTAAGGAATGTCGGATAATCTGTGAAACCGTTCGGGAACATTCCTCCAGCTGTAAAATCAAATACAGGAACATCGCCTTGCGCAGAGCCTAGTGCTGATCTCAGGAATTCAACGTGAGCAGCTTCGTGCTTGTAAATTGTTTCGAATATTTGACGATCGCTTGAAGGTATCAGCCCTGAAGCATCAAGTCCCATCTTGTAAAAGTCTCTCTCGAGATACTCAAGCAAAAGAGCGAAATTTAGAACATTGACAATCGAAGAGCCCTGTGCCTTGGCGATTCGCGGCATCATGGTTAATGCAACGGGTAAGCTAGCCAATGCGGCCTTCAAAGAAAATTGACCAGCCTTTTTCATAAAGCCTCTTCTTTCACCGATTGCCTTTACCTCATCATGATCTACTTTAGATAAATCAAGGATATTTATTAGTTGATTTAGATTCATAATTGTAGTTGTTATTCGGTGGGGAGGTTAGAGCCATTCAGTTTTTCCTTGATGTAGGGCTGTGCTGCGGCCAGGACATCCAGCGGCATGATTGCCTGATCCAAACCGTTTTCGTCGATGACGTCATCACCTGCAAAATCCATTGAAAGTGGATTAATCACGTCACGGATGGCCGACGCATGGCGGGCTTCATCTGAAACAATTTTGCCTGCTACCAAAAGAAGATTTACATCGACCAGGAGCTTGCCTGCGCCATTATATGCTGCAACGCCGAGATCTTCGAACACTTTTGCAGTAGCAAGGACAGTTTCTCTGCTAGTAAAATCGATAGAATCAAAATTTGGTGTAAGAGAAGGAATTGCATTGCTTCCGAGTGCAGTTTTCAGGAATTCCCGATGTGTAATCTCATGTGCTTTCAGATCCATGAGGATTTGTTGCTCTTCTTCACTATACCTGCCTGAGAAGCCATCCGCTGCTACTACCATAGTGTAAAATCCCGCCTCCAGTTGCTCAAGTGCATAAGCATAGTTAAGAATGCCAATGTCTCCGCTACCTAAATCGATTTCTCCTTCTTCCGCCGCTCTTCCGTTTGCTTTTACATTTGCATCAGAGCCGAATAGGCCATCCTCGCATCCCGCTAATGCTACTGCCGATGCGGCAATACCTAGTCCGGAATATTTCAGAAAAGACCTTCTCTTCAGCGGGCTCTCTGACTCCGCTGCTTGATTAGAATTTTTTGTCATAATTAGTCTTTGTGTTTATAAGGTGAGATAATTGAATCTCCATACATCATTCGTCCGTTATTTCAGAGACGCCCCGCATTCATTCGCATCACGCGATTAAAACATTCATTCCGGTTCACGCTTATAAAGCTGGTGGGTTAGCCTTGATTGACGTATGGTCGATTTGATGGCATGAAATTGTACAGCGGAAAAAATTTGTAAACATTTCTCTTGAGGTTTCCCTGCTCTGTTGCTTCCGCTTAAAAACTATTTTGAAAATATAGTTTTAGAGTGATTGAAATTCGCGGCGCGTTTAACTGATGCTCTACGTTTTTAGAGCATTCTTCGGAAGCCTAAGACATTTAAGAGGTTGAACGACTACAAATAGTCTTAATTATTTGAGGGAACGGTAATTGGGCGTAACAATCATATGATGTTGCGAGTTACATGGTTCTTATTTATTCACCTCATGGTCTTGTCTGAATGCTTTGGTCAGATTGATAGCGTTTTCTTGTATAACGAATCCGCACCTTACGGCCCGCTGGATATCACAATCTGGCGGTCCGAAAATGACTACTACTTTCTGGAAGATGGTAAGACGTTCAGCTTTCGTGAAAGAGATGGAGTGAGAACTAATAACTATTTTGATATGACCGCATGGGACTCGAGTCCATATAAGCAAGGAACCGTGAAAAGAAAAACTGATCAGGGTGACTTGTTCATAATGAACTATAGATATCTGGTCCCACCAAATTATAGCAGCTCACACCAGGGCGGCTATCCGTTAGTAATACTTCTTCATGGATTGCAAGAGCGTGGAAATTGCGCTGGCTCAGGTTGCTATCACGCTACAACAAATTATTCACCGAATGAAAATTCGCCTTCTGCACCAACCAATAGTAATAGTCAGCTATTAAATAATGATTACAACCTGGCGCACGGCGGCTCAAATTATCTTGAAGCCAGCTTGATCAATGGAAGTGTTCAACCCGGCGATGCAAATGCGCCGGCAAGAGGATTTCCAGGCTTCGTCCTCTTTCCTCAGAACCTGAACGGCTGGGATGGCGCCTCAGCGCAAGATGCGTTGCGACTTCTACGTCTTTTCATCAAGGCAAATAATATCGATGTTAATCGGATTTATCTAAATGGTGTTTCGAACGGAGGGCATGGGGCTTTTGAAGTTTTAAAAAGAGCACCATGGCTATTTGCTTCGGCCATTTTATTCTCGCCTGCGGATGATGGCGATGTTATATCGCAGAATCTACAATCCACCATTTCAGATGTTCCGCTTTGGATTTTTCAAGGTGGGTTGGACAAGAAGCCATTGGCGAGTTACACTGAGTCTTACATTCGAGAACTGCGGGAGGCTGGAGCGAATGTCAGGTACACGCTATATCCAGAGTTAGGACATGGAACGTGGAACAAGGCATTCTCGGAGCCAGATTTTTTTAGTTGGATGCTAGGACAATCCCAACAAGACATTCATGTCTTTTCTGGAAAGGCTGCAATTTGTAAAACCACAGGTCGAGGCGCGACCTTGTCACTACCCAGGGGATTTTCAGGCTATCAATGGGAATACAATGGCGCAATAATTCAGGGAGCAACGGAGTATAAAATGGTCGCTACAGAAGCTGGTAATTATCGTGGTCGATATACTAACAACAACAATCAACAACATTGGTCAAAAGCTATCACGGTGACGGAGAAAAATCCCTTAGCGCCAGAAATCGTCACGACGAATACGCTGCTCTTGAAAGATCCCAATGGGGCAAACGAAGCAGTCTTAAAAGCCGAAGGTCAGGCGGAAACATATCTTTGGTATCGAAACTCAAAGAAGCTGGACTTCGAGTCTCGACAAGATGATACGTTGAACATCGTCAGGATACTTTCGTCTTTTGGTGATGGACTGTACACTTTGGTTGTGTCTGACTTTGATGGATGTACGAGTCCACCTTCCGAGGCAAAGGCAATATTCTTTGATGATCATGCAGCGTTGAGCCTTCCAAGTCCCAGCAGTTTAAAATTGACACATGTTTCGCCCTCCGAAATCGCCTTATCATGGGTTGATGCGTCAGATAATGAGAGTGGTTTTGAAATTTGGTTCAAAGAAGTTAGTAATCAAAGTTCAACACAATGGACTTTAGTAACCATCTCTCCTCGTAACACTACAACATATACCTCACAAGGGCTCAAGCCATCAACAAGATATGAGTATATGATTAGAGCAATCAGCTCAAACAGCAGGTCGGAGTATACTTCCCCAGTGGGAATAGAAACATCTCAAGACAGTTTAGCACCATCGATACCTGGTAATTTAACTGCAAACATCATTTCAGCAGATGAAATACAGCTTTCGTGGCAACCATCAACCGATAACTCCGCAATAGAGGAATATATTGTAAGCATCAACGGCGACACGGTAGAGACCAATTCGATAGATACTGTTTTCATACTTTCACCTTACATCGTCAACGCGGATTATTCTATTTCGGTGCAGGCGAAGGATCTTGGTGAAAATTTAAGTGATCATACCAAGAGCATAGAAATAAAAACTCAAGTTTCAGGTCTGTTTTATCAGCATAGCACAGGAGACTGGAAAAGTGTTGAAGAAATTGATTGGACCATTCGAGAGTTTGAAGGGAGAGTTGAAAACTTTACACTGAAGCCGAAAACTCAAGAGGATTTTTACAACATTCGTTTTGATGGATATCTGTCCATAGTGAAAGAAGGCGTGTACCAGTTCAGGGTTTCATCGGATGACGGAAGTCGCCTGCACCTTGACGACACTACTATTATTGTTAATGACGGTATTCACAATTTGGCTACCGTCACTGCACCCATTCAACTTTTGTCAGAGGGACCACATCGCATCTCCCTGGACTTTTTCGATAATGTTTCGACAGATTCAGTTGCTGTAGAATATAAAGGACGAGACACAGGCGATAAATGGATTGCAATTCCCAATGATAAGCTGACGAGTTCCTTAAGTACGGACAATGAAGAGAGCTTAGATGATCCATTAGGCTTCGCGGTATTTCCCAATCCAGTGACAGGCGAAATCATCAACATCAAATTTGACGGCACGACAAAGAACCGGGTAACAGTATCTATGCACGCGGTGACGGGCCACAATGTTTTCAGTACAGCTGTTGACCCCGTTGAAAATTATATAACCATTAAATTGCCAACCCCCGAAAATGGGCTTTACATTCTTCGTGTCAGTGACGGAGCACGTTCCACCACCACCAAAGTGATTATCAATAGGTAGAATTTATGAGTAGGCTTTATGCGTTTTGATTGGTAAATCATATATAACCACCTTTGCCGAACGAGATGATTGTACTTTATGTAGAGGACGACCCTGAGGATCGCGAAATTTTAAAGAGGCGATTTTAACAATATCCCCATATCATACTTGTTTGTTTGCAAATGATGGTAAGCATGCGTTTAAAATTCTTGAACAGTTTCTCCCTGATTATATTTTTCTTGATATCAACATGCCCGAGATGAATGGGAAGGTGTTCCTCAAAGAACTGAAGTCATTTACCGATTTGAAAAGCATTCCGGTGATTATGTTCACAACATCCGATTCTGACAGAGACAAAGCTGATTGCAAGAACCTTGGAGCCCTAGACTTCTTGTCTAAGCCGCCAAATTTTGCAGCGTTCTGTGGCGCATTGAAAAAGTACCTGTAGTTAAACAAGCAGCAATATAGTAGCGCCAACTGTCGTCGAGCGCCGACAGCATGAAATCTGATATGACTTGAGACGATTTGATCGTCACATTTGTTCTATCTTTGCCTAGAATTCGTTCTTTAAATGGCTGCAAGGAATCACTTTTTGATTTACGACCAACTCGGTTACCATCAGAATTTGTTAGCTACAAATCGATGATTTTGAGTGACTTAGATAAATAGTTCCGTTCCCAGCGGGATCAACCTCCATTATTTTTTCTGGATAGCTGATACTACGGAATGCATCTGCACACAACTAAACGCATATGCATTGCGCCATTCCAGGTCGGCCTCGCTAATTAAAGGATCTTCTGAATTCCAGCGGAGAAAAGTTCGTCTTCGATTTAAATAGTTTATTGAATGAGGAAAGGTGTTCGAAACCTAGCCCAAAGGCTATTTCGCTGATCGTTAGACTGGTTGTGGAAATTTGCTGCTTGGCTTTCTCGATGAGTTTATCGTGTATGTGATGCTGTGCGCTCTGCCCCGTGATGTTGCGCAACATATCGCTCAAATAACTTGGTGAAAGACTCAATGCATCAGCCAGGTATTGAACCGTTGGAAGTCCCCGCTCCAGTAGCGCTTCACTATTGAAATATTCCTCAAGAAGATCATCCAAACGTTGAAGGAGGTCGTGATTGACTGCTTTCCGCGTGATGAATTGTCGTTTATAGAATCGATTACTATAGTTGAGCAAGGTTTCAATTTGTGAAATGATAACATCATGACTAAAGTCATCGATCCTGTTTTGAAGTTCTTCATCGATGTTTTTGAAAATGGATATGATGGTAGCCTTTTCTTTCTCGGAAAGATGCAATGCTTCG
>DASWTP010000076.1:0-8432 GCA_036402075.1 Chryseosolibacter sp.
AAATACGCCAGGTGTTTTCGTTGAGGATCGCCTACTACGGAGCAATAATAAATTCGTTGATAGTACTTCAAGATCTTAAGTTGCAAGGTTGGGTTCGCATGAGCTGTGATTAGCGTTCCTTCCTGGTAAATGTTGTCTTTATTTGTGCGATAACTCATAGATGGTTGTCAGCGATTGATGTTCGATGACTTTGAAATGAAATGATTGAGGCCTGCAAAATGCTTTGAAAAAGTTCTCTGATTAAGGCCGACCCACGTGCTGGGCTTAAAATAAAGAAGAGCTATTGTGACAACGTGGTATTTTGCATTATAGTTGCTGTTTTCGCACATATGTTCCTAAATAGTTGCCAGTCGCTATCGGTATACGCTCTACTTGCGTGCCAAGAGGGCAAGCCGCCTTCATTTATATTTTTAAAAGTAACTTAATGGCATCATTCTGGTATCTGACGGATAATTAACCTTACCTTATAAGCACGAAACAACTATGACCATATTATTAGTCGATAATGATCGCAACCAGCATGAGCGTTTTCGGGAAATGATCAGGCGCATTGATCCTACGCATTCGTGTCTGAAGGCATTCAGCACCGAATCAGCACTAAACTCACTACAGGACGGTGAAATCACCTTGCCCGATCTAATTTTCCTTGATTTGGAATTCCGTGCTGGTGAAGGAAAACAAATGTTGCGGTATTTAAAACGGTCGGCAACATTGAAGAACATCCCTGTATGTATCTACACCAATGTTATGCGCGACTCCGATCACGAGGCAACGCAAACATTAGGCGCAATTGGATATATTGTAAAGGAGGCTAACCTCACGAACATGCTCGAATCCATTCGATCAGTCATTAAAAGCATCGGTGCATCTACAAGCATGAAACAATGATGCACCGCGCCCTCTGTTAAAGTTAACTCAACACGCTACTGCCTGAAAGGCTCCTCAGTCTTCTCACGATCCCGGTCGGTTGGCGTAGCTAATTGTCATCAAAACGGAAAACTAAATCTTACTTCCGGCACTATTGGCACCGGACTTTCTTATCTTTGATCCACTACATAAATCCCCGGGGTGCACTGGCAGATTGAGTGATCTAAAAAATGATCGGTCCGCAGGCGGATGAAAATCTCCGCAACGTTCGAAGGTAGTGCATCAATGCTACATTCATATTCTCAATACACTTCGCGGTTGCGTCCGGAGACTCACCCGTTTTGACATTAAGTTCCGACTACATTGAAAAGATAAAAGAACTTCAGCAGAAAGGTGAGTTCGTAGCCATGACTGGTGATGGTGTAAATGACGCCCCTGCCCTGGCCCAGGCTGACGTTGGTATTGCTGTCGGTTCTGGCTCCGACATTGCAGCTGAAACTGCTGATATCGTTCTTGTCAACAGTAATCCGAAAGATGTTGCCAACCTGATCGTCTTTGGCAAGGCAACCTATCGCAAAATGATTCAGAACCTTGTGTGGGCCACGGGATACAACGTGATTGCATTACCGCTGGCTGCCGGCATTCTTTACAACGCTGGAATAATGCTCAGCCCGGCTATGGGCGCAGTCCTGATGAGCGTGAGCACAATTGTTGTAGCGCTCAATGCAAGGATGTTAAAAGTCTAAGTAAGCAAGCATAACAGATTAAAGGCATCGATTATGACAAAGAAAGAATCTTATCTTGTAGAAGGCATGACCTGCTCAGGGTGTGAGAGAACCGTATCAAAAGTAGTAGGAAACATCGAAGGCGTGTCAGCTGCAAAAGCCGACCTCAGCTCTTCAACAGTATGGATTGAATATGATCCATCAAAGGTCACAATTGATAAAATAAAGCAGACTGTAAATCGCGTGGGATATAAATTTGTCGGTGAGCGTCCTGTTAACGGACAACGGGAAGGAAGTGACGAGGGAATTTCGTAACTACGTGCCATTTCACCAAATCTGTCGTAATCAGCTGGTGGTTGACCGACAATCGTTCATTAATTCATTCTGTCTATTAACAAACAGAAATTTCAATCGCTGGACGCTAAACTTCGGACGACCAGTACTATGATGTTCATCAACACGAGCACAGGTAAGAAAACCGATATTTCGTATCATTGTAAAATGAATTACTTTTTAATTGTTATTGCCGCCCTGCTGGTCGCGGTTGAAGGCAGAGGCCAACAGATCCTGGCGCCCGGACAACAGCCGCAACTTACCGTTGATTCCAAAGGAAAAATTCGATTAGTGTATGGCGAAAGTGACAAGATCTATTTTTCAACATCGAACGATAACGGAAAGACGTTCAGTTCACCTCAGCTTGTAGCGCAAGTAAGTGAAATGCATCTTGGGATGACTCGCGGACCACAACTTGCCACATCAGTCGATTATTCTTTAATCACAGCCATGGATAAGAAAGGCAATATTCATGCGTTCAGGCAAAGTCACAAAACCGGCAAATGGGAAAGGATTGCCAACGGGAACAGTGTTGAAGGCTCTGCGCCTGAAGGACTCATGAGCATCGGGGCTGACGAGGATAACAACTTTTATGCTGTGTGGCTCGATCTGCGCGAAGGTAAAAACAACAACATCTGTTTCGCTTCGCTAAACGGTTCAGTCTGGTCGACCAATAAGTTTGTTTACAAATCTCCAGACGAACATGTCTGTGAATGCTGCAAGCCTTCAATCTCTGCCAGCGGCAACACTGTTGCAATTATGTTTCGAAACTGGTTGCGCGGATCCCGTGATCTCTACCTCATCACATCCATAGATGGTGGCCAGAATTTTTCGGATGCACAAAAACTTGGAAATGGGACATGGCCGCTGAAAGGTTGCCCAATGGATGGCGGTGGACTTAGCATTGACTCGAAAAACCAAATTCAAACAGCATGGCAGCGGGATGGCGTTGTGTTTTATTGTCGCCCAGGGCAACCTGAACAACGAATGGGCGATGGCAGACATGTCGGACTAAATGGATCAATCGTTACCTGGGAAACCGGTAGCGACCTCATGATGAAACCTATTGACGTGACGCAACAGAAACTAGGCGAAGGAACCGCTGTCAGGGTTTTTGAGATGAAAGACAAATCCATCCTGGCGGTCTGGGAAAAGGATGGGAAAATTGTTTTCAAAAATATAAAGGCAAAGGCGTTTTAGGACTCCGCAAATCACCGCCTCCCGTAAATCTCGGCTGCATGTAGTCAATTCGGTTACAGCTCGATTATCGGATGCGAACATCAATAGACCTCGAGCACGCTGACGATCCCGACTCGTTCAGCTTTGCCCCGGAGCAACACAGATCCCAGGTGCTCAGTCTTCAGACTGCTTTGCGCGGCTACTTTATTGATCAGGTGCTCCGATGCCAGAAAATCCTTTTGGAATTGATTACAAACGCTTTGGATCCTGGCCGCGGTGTTCAACGTATCACCGTGGTAGGCAATGTCTTTTTTCACCTCACCGATTTCAACTGCCGTTACTTTCCCCATGTGCAGTCCTGCTTTGAACATGGGCAGCAATCCATAGTTACTTTGGTAGTATGAAGCCCGTTCGTCAAATTTCGCTTTCACGGCAAAGTAGAACCTAATGCAAAAACTGTTTCTCAGGCCTTCTGTCTCCGGCCAGGTGATAACAATCTCATCGCCCACATACTGATAAACCTGGGCACAAAACGGATAAAGTACCTCATTGATATCCGCGAAACAGTCCCGGATAAAGGCGCTGTATTTCAGGTGTCCCAGTCTTTCAGCCGTGAGGGTTGATGACTTCAGATCCATAAACATAAAAATTCTTTCCTCCTCCTGTGGCGTTCGGTATCGCCCCAACAACAAGGGCACGAGAACGCCAGGTCCGTACTTTTTATTAACCTGATTTATAAAACTGATCACCAGGGTCATGAAGAAGTAATAGATCAAGAAAAGTTGAAACAGGTGGTCCCATGATCTATCGCTAAAGGAGACCCCGGCCATATTGAACATTGGCGAAATGAAGACATCAAATAGCACCAATCGCAAAAACGTGAGCACAAGTAAAAGAAGGCCCAATGATATAAGCGTTTTGTACAACAATACCTTCCCTGATGAAAGTTTCCTGAAAACCTTCTGCTCGAGATAGTATGTGGTGAGCCCAAGTCCCAGTCCATACACCAAGCCCATGATGCTCGCCACAAGCACAAAGGTTCCGAGCTCTCCGTCCATCGGTATAGCGTGCATCTCGCTGATTATCCTGCCATACAAGTGAACTATGACCACCAGAAGGATGTTGGCCAGGATCCAGAAGTTTACCTGGGTACCCACATAAGTGATTAACGGAAATCTTGCAGTGTATCGGTGTGCCAGCGTAGTGTATTCGAATTTTCGAGGCATAGCGTATCAGATCAGGCTTGTAGGTGCATAACCAAAATGCTTTTTAAATGCGTAAGAGAAGTGAGACAGGTTTTCAAATCCGATTTCATAACATACTTCGACAGGCCGCCTCTTTTTTTCAGCTAATTCATAGTGAGCCAGTTCAAGCCGCTTCTGCGTAAGCCATTTTTGCGGGGTGGAATTAAACGCTTTCTTGAAGTCGCGTTTAAAACTTGTCAGACTTCTTCCGGTTAGATATCCAAACTTTTCCAGCGGCATATTGAACATGTAGTTCTTTTCCATGAAGCTAACGAGCTCAACTTTATGCGGATCTTCGAAGTTAGCCAGCACGCTGTCGATAGACGAATCGATCGTTCGCAGTATACTGAGGGCTTCCGTGATCTTTAGCAATGCAAGGTCTTCTGGAAACTTTCCTTCCACTTCAAAGTATGGTATCAGTGAAGCGAGGCAACTTTCAAGCAGCGGATGATTGCTATAACTCCGGATTCCCGGGATGGGTGTTGACTTTACTCTTACTTCTACTTTACTGTAAAATTCCTTGAGAATCTTCGTAGTCAAAAGCATTACAACGGTTTTATGTGGTAAGCCGTCCTTAGGATAATTGATAATGGTTGCCGGTTTGTTTCGCGGAATCAGAAAAATGTCCCCTGTTCTGAAAACATAACTCGCCTCTGCCTGGATAATTTTTGTCTCACCCGAAATGAACCAGACCAACATATGCTGATCGAATACGAGTTCGGATTTGAAAAATTTATCATCGTAGCATGAAAGCTTTATCTCCGATGTAAGATATTTTGAGACATGATCCATGATTCAATTCAAATGTTGCAAAAATAGAAATTTTTTATGTGCGTTGGTCCGTTCATCATGCACCTAGCAGTTGGAAAATTGTAATCTCCGGTGGCATCGCTGAACGGATTACAGGTTTGGCTGCCTACCAGAGATACAATCAATTAGAAGACAAAGCATAGGTTAGTATTGAAAGTACAAGAAATTTACTTGCTATTAGCTGAGATTCGAGTTGGGTTAGAACGGAGAGGATTTTGTGGCCCTCTCCATCACTGGCGTCTTATACACACTGTCCACCGTCCACCAGGTACTCGGAGCCTGTGACAAAGGAAGCCTCTTCGCTGAGTAAGAAGGTAATCACTTTGGCCACCTCGCCCGGTTTGCCCATTCGTGACAATGGAATGGTACTGACCATGTGTTTTTCGAGTTCCTGATTCAGGCCGATTTTGTTCATGATCTCCGTTGCCACCGGCCCGGGGCTTACTGCGTTGACTCTTATTTTTCGGGAAGAGAGTTCAAGCGAAGCTATTTTCATGACGGCATTCAATGCGGCTTTGCTGGCCGCGTACACGGAAGCACTCGGTGGTGAGATCCATGCCGAAGTTGACGACAACAACACCACCGATGCATTTTCATTCAGCAGTGGAATGAATTTACTCAGTGTAAAATAGGCTCCTTTGAAATTCACATCCATCACTTCGTCAAACATCGCCTCATCAACGGATTCAATGGGCGAGAACTTTGTGATGCCGGCATTGATGAGCAGCATATCTATTTTTCCATAACGGTTCGCAACATACGATTGAAGCCGGATTATGTCTTCTATGTTAGATTGATCTGCAAGTAATCCGATAGCGTTCAGTTCGGAAGCTGCCTTTTCAACAGCATCTTTTCTTCTGCCGGTGATGATCACCTCTGCACCTCTTTCGACAAGTTCTCTTGCTGTTGCATAGCCGATCCCGCTGTTGCCTCCGGTAACAAGCGCTATTTTATTTTTGAAGTCGTTCATCTTACTTAATATTTATAGTAACGATAATTAGCTTACGCGAAATGAGATCCCTGTCATTTCCTCCGTTAATGTCCAAAGGCGCCTGGCGTTGATTTCGTCAACCGAGTAAGGCTGAACGCCACGACCCGATCCAGGTGCACCGGCCGCGAGTTCGGCAACATCCGAGTCTTCGCAGTATACGCCACCTACATTGTTAAGCAAAGGAGAAGTAGCACACCAGACTGTTGTTGCCGCGCCTTGGGGGATCGTTTTGAGTGACGCGATAATCTCGGGCAAAACGTTTCCCTGTGCATCACAAAAACCCATCTGCTGGAACAATTCAATGGACGCATCGCGACCTAGTTCAGTTCCGTAGATCGAGCCCGGGTGCAGAGAGTATGCTCTTACGTTAAAGTTTTTCGCTCTCTCATCAAGCTCCATCGCAAAGAGGTTACTGGCCGTTTTCGATTGCCCATAGGCTCGCAGTGTTTCGTACTCGGACTGAAGAAAATTTGGATCCTCGAAATTGAACGGTGCAAATTGATGCCCTTGCGAAGACACATTGACGACTCTTGCCCCGTTGGCTCTTTTCAAGGCGGGCCACAGCCTGGCGGTGAGTTGAAACTGGCCGAGATAATTTGTAGCGAGCTGCGATTCCAATCCGCGGCTATCTCTGCGGAGCGGCACCCACATAATACCAGCGTTGTTGATCAGCAGGTGAAGTGGTCTTCCGGTTAAGAGAAACTTTTCAGCGAACGCATCAACCGACTTTGGGTCTGCTAAGTCCATCGCTTCCCACTCTACATTAGCAATTCCCTGCAAATTCATCTTGGCCTTTTGAAGGTCGCGAGCGGGGACGATGACTGTTGCGCCTGCAGCTGCAAGTACTTTGGTCGTCTCCAGTCCGATACCGGTGTTTCCACCGGTGACGATAGCGATTTTTCCCGTGAGGTCAATTCCTTTCACGACTTCAGTGGCGGTGCTTTTAGCGTTGAATCCTGAACCAAGCTGTTTCTGCAATGCCCCATTGTAGTTGTTGATTTCTAATTGTGTTTTCATAAGTGTTTTGCGGTTTTGTTGATACAAAGCTATTCAGCATTGAAGCGGTCGACTTTGTTTAAAAGGCCAAGTTTGCTTTGTTGAGAGGGCCACCGTTTTGCAAGGAAGGTGCTTGGTTCTTGAGTTAAGTTTTCGATTTCAACGCACAGCCAGCTCTGTCTAACACCATGTAATTAGATGCTGGCAGATCGTTGTTGTGACGTCCGGTTTTTCCAATACAGTTGATTCTGATTTTTGAACTCTAAGGCGGGTCGGGCTCAACGTCCTCTTTCCTTCGCGAGGTATTGGGACGTAGCTCCTTTCTTCGATTTCGCCATCTGCGCAGGAGTGCCCTGGAAGACAATCTGGCCTCCTTCATCACCAGCTCCAGGGCCAATGTCGATCACCCAGTCACTGGACGCTACAACGTGCATGTCATGTTCCACAACAATTACGGTATTACCAGCATCAACAAGGCCGTTCAATTGTGTGAGCAGCTTACGAACATCACTCGGGTGAAGGCCGGTGGTCGGCTCATCGAGTATGTAAAGGGTGTGGCCGCGCTGCCCTCGCTGAAGCTCGGTCGCAAGCTTGATGCGCTGTGCTTCCCCACCCGACAGCTCAGTTGCAGACTGTCCGAGACGTAAATAACCCAGCCCCACTTCCTGAACAACTCCAAGTGCTCGGTGGATCTGTTCTTCCTCATCAAAGAACGCGTATGCTTCATCCACTGTCATTGACAAGACCTCGGCAATATTATGCCCTTTATATTTCACCTCGAGCGTTTTGGCATTATAGCGCGCGCCATGACACACCGGACAAGGAGCATATACGCTGGGAAGGAACAATAGCTCAACCATGACAAAACCTTCACCCTCACAATTCTCGCATCGTCCTTTTGCAACGTTGAACGAAAATCGTCCTGCGTCATACCTCCTTTCACGCGCCATTTTCGTTGCCGCAAAGAGCTTGCGCACATGGTCGAATAAACCAGTGTAGGTCGCGAGGTTTGAACGCGGGGTTCTGCCTATAGGTTTCTGGTCGACAACCACCATACGCCTGATGTTCTCCATGCCGCCAACTATTTCTCCACCCAGCGTCTCGACTCCATTTTGCTCCAGGGGATTGTCATCGGCAGCGGCTGAAACGGAAACGTGTTGCCCTCCCAACTTCGCAGCCACCAGTTCTACGAGTACCTGGCTTACCAAACTTGATTTCCCTGAGCCTGAGATTCCGGTAACGCTTGTGAACACACCCAGGGGAAATTCAACATCAACATTTAACAGA
>DASWTP010000077.1:0-13896 GCA_036402075.1 Chryseosolibacter sp.
AAGAGTGTGTCACCAGTGAATATTGCATTGTTGCCAAGCTTAAATGTAGTACTCTCCCAAGTGTGACCCGGTGTATGAATAACTTCTAATTGCGCAGTGCCAACGTTTATTAACTCACCATTGGATACCGCATTGAAAGGGAACTCGACCTTCGCTTTGCCGATCATCAGATGCTTTGCTCCGGTGGCTATTGCCAAATCGCGTGTGCGCGAAACATAGTCAGCATGGACGTGCGTATCTGTGACATACTTGATTTTCCATCCGTTGTCTTCTGCGATCTTTTGATACACTTTAGGTTCAAGTGCTGCATCGATAACAATTGCTTCGTCCTTAGAGCCTACAACATAAGAAAGAACTCCCTTCGCTGCCCTCCTTACTTGAATGATCTCCACGCCCTCAACGGATAGTTCGGCTGTATTCCAGGCGTAATTCCAAGCCTTCATTCCTCCTTCCAAAGAATATGCATGCACACCTTTTCGCTGAAGTAGTTTGGATGCAAGCAAACTAGTTCGCCCTGCCGCACATACAGTCACCACTGTAGAATCGTGCGGAAGATCGACAATGTCAAGAGCCGTTTCATCTCCAGCGTTTAGTTGCTTATAAGCATCGACATGAACGCTATCAGCAATCTTCCACTCTTTACACTGGTCTTCTGGTCTAACATCAAGAATGAAAACGTTCTCATGTTTACTTAACTTTTCCTGTAACTCTTTTACTGTGATAATATCTTCCATAATACAGTTTTTCTTAAAATTGTTGGCAACGTCAAGTAGCACTCGAAGCTACTTTGGAGAATTAGCCTTAATGAATTGACTCACTTCTTTGCTGAGGTCGTAGACTTTAAGGGATGGCAACTGCTGTTGAATAATACTTGCGCCAGTTGCCGAACGATAACCGGAGCCACAATAAACAAGTATTGGTTTGTCCTTCGGAATTTCAGACATCCGATCAGCAAGCTCATAAAGAGGTATGTTGATGCTACCTGCCAGGATTGGCTGATTGCTACATTCTCGAGCACTTCTAACATCCAGATATGTGAACTGGTTGTCAGTGGGATTGAAAGAGTTAACATCAAAGGTCGCAGTCTTTTCACCATCAGTCGCGTCATAGACAAATGCTCCAGCAATGTTGGTTTCGTATCCAATGGAAGCGCTTTTCCTCATTGCAGTTTCCAACCCTTGCTGATCTCCTGCTACTAAATAGAACTTCGATTCAGGTGCAACGATGCTACCCAACCAAGTTTCAAAAGGCCCTGTACTTTGAATGTTAATTGCATTTTTGAGGTGCGAGTTTTTAAAATCGTTCTGAGCACGTGAATCAATGATTATTGCCTCGGGACCTGGCTGATGATTCTTAGGCAACAGGTTGATCTTCCCAATACTTGTCTTAATTCCGTGCGCTCCTTCGTGATTCAAGCGAATATCGTGAGCAAAGTACTTCGGAATAAAAGGCTGATCGCTGAGTAGCAATTTTACGAACTCATCTTTCGAGCGCTTTTCAAAAGCATAGTTAGTCTGTTTCTCGTATCTGATGGTTGAACTCGCGGCTTTACGAATAGACTTCCCGCACAAAGATCCCGCCCCATGTGATGGATATACAATTACGTCATCGTTAAGCTTTGCGAATTTGTCATGAATCGTGTCATACATGAGTTCAGCAAGGTGCTTTCGTTGCTTGTCGCTTTCTTTTGAGTAGTCGAGTAAATCTGGTCGACCAACATCTCCCAGAAAAAGTGAGTCACCGCTAAAAACTATCTTGTCTTTTCCATCTTCCGCTAACACGATTGCTATATGATCAGGCGCATGTCCAGGTGTGAACAACGATCTAAGCGCAACCTTATCTGATAGTTTAATCAGTTGTCCTTCGTCAAATGGCGTCAGCGGATATTTCGATTTCGTCAGACTACTCGAATAAATCGGGACATTAAATTCTTTGTGAACTTCAAGGTGTGAGCTTACAAAATCCGCGTGCGGATGAGTTTCGATTACTCCTATGATCTTTGCTTCATTCTTTTGCGCGAAGTCGTAGTAATCTTGCGGGTTTCTTTTCGGATCAATAAGAATAATTTTTTTATCAACCATCACTGCATAAGAGAAATGAGCGAGTCCCTTATCCTCGAATTGTTCAACTGTAAAGTTTTCCGATGTGAACATTGTTTGTCCCATCAATCTGAAATTCACTCCAAGTGTGGCGATACCGAGCCCAGCCAGATTCCCAATAAAACTTCTTCTTTTCATGTCAAACGTGTTCTTTAGTTCACTGAAACTTCGATAGGAAGATCTTGCAGCTTCCAATCTGGAAATCCTTCTTCTAATCTTTTCGCTTTGTATCCCGCAGCTGTCAACAAGGCAACAGCTTCATCCGCATACACACAAAAAGGACCACGACAGTATGCTATGATCTCATTTCTCTTCGGCAACTCTTTCAATCTTGATGAAAGCTGATCGAAGGGAATTGATATAGATTTGGCGATATGTCCGTTGCGATATTCTGTTTCGGGACGCACATCCAGAACTGTGACTTTCCCAGAATCTATTTTCTCAATGAGTTCATCAATTGTCACAGATTCAAGAGTGAATTTTGACTTCCTAAAGTCTTTTACCAGCTTCTCTACAGAAGCGATCCGTTCAGTACCGAGATCTCTTAGTCCCTTCCATGCTCGAAAAACATTTTCATTCGCTAGTCTGTAATGAATGAAATTTCCGTTGCGAGTAACTTCCACTAATTGAGCAGTTTTCAACACTTGCAAGTGCTGTGATGCGTTCGCAATTGAGAGGCCTGTTTGATTCGCTATTTGTTCAACAGAGTAATCGCCCTGCGCCAACAACTCAATGATCTCCAATCGGTGAGGGTTTGCCATAGCTTTTGTGATCTTGGCAAGTTCATCGTATACCTTGTCTTTGAATTCTCGTTTGTTCATAGGATGCCTGAATTGAGATTACAACATCAAAAGTAAAAGAAGAATTCAACTATTCAATATATTTATTGAATAGATTGCAAAAACCTCATTTTTACCTATTTTGAGCCACATTTCCATGAACGCACACGACTTTAATACGCTCCTGCAGGTAAGTTGCCTTACGCTACTGGTGCTGGTGTGCATTCTCCTTATTAAGCATGCGCGGGCAGGACTAAACACTTGGGCCGGGATTGGTCTGACGGCTTGCGTGATCTGCTACCTAATTCTTGAGACACGATTTGTTCAAAGCAATCATCTATTGTTTGTGATTGCGTTAACTGGGTCAATCAGCGTACCAGTGCTGTTCTTCCTTTTGACTAAAGCAATATTTGACGACCATTTCAAGCCAGGTTGGATTATCGTGGTTTGGTTCGCGCTTGAGATCATTCCGCATTTCGGCATCTATCTAAGAGGAATGGTTGAAGTTGATTCCCTGCTGTTACAGGTCACTTACGTAGTCTCCGAAATTGTTTCATTGGGATTTGTACTTGCCGGGCTGTATGTGGCAATAAAAACTCGAAAGTCTGACCTTGTTGAATCACGCCTGCGATTTCGAAATATCTTCATCCTTGTTACCGCCTTAATCATTGGAATCACTCTGATCGTTGAAGCATTACCAATCGCACGAGAATCGACCGATGTGCTCCAAATCATTCAGCGCTTTTCCATTGTGCTGCTGACCTTGTACTTTATAGTTTCAAATGTAGAAGTCAAGTCTGGGTTCTTCTTTAAGGAAGTTTCGAAGGAAAAGCCGGTTGTCGTTGAAGACATGCAACTTAGAGCCAAGCTGGAGTCTTTAATTCAGGAAAAGAAAATCTACAAAAAGGAAGGGTTAACCATTGGCGAATTGGCTGAACTTATGGGTGAACAGGAATATCGACTAAGGCGGCTTATAAATGGAGAGCTTGGTTTTCGGAACTTCAATGACTTCTTAAACCAATACCGGGTGAATGAAGCATGTGAAGTCCTTAGTGATCCTTCTCAAAATCGCAAGACGGTTCTTGAAATCGCATACAGTCTTGGCTACCAGTCAATCGGTCCTTTCAATAAAGCCTTCAAAGAATTAAAAGGAACCACCCCTACAGCCTTTCGAAAACTGCCAAAATCCTAGAATTTCATGGCTGATTTTGAAATCAGCAAGCCTTTTTCAACATCAGAGAGACTTCGAAATACCCGCACCCTACTTTCGGACCATCATTTAATTCTTATGAAAAGAAACTATGTATGGTCGCTGGCAGGAATGCTTCTGTGGGCATCCACCTGCCTGGCGCAAACTGAGCTTGCGCCAAAAGAAGAGTACCGGGTGATGGCATCAACCAATAGCATCACGCTCGCGAAAGGTCAACAAGACTCAGTAAAAATTTCTATCATCCGGTCGAAATCTTTCAAATCCGGGAAAGCTTCGCTCTCAACTAATCCGCCATCAGATTCTGGGGTGACTATGTCAATGAAGCAGTATCCTGAAAGACCGGATGAATTCATTGTCTTTTTCTCAGCATCGCCTGATGCTAAAGCTGGTGAGTACAGTTTCGTCCCGACTTGCTCCCTCCGAAATAAAAACAAAGGCATCGTTCTAAAACTCGTAATACAATAAGCATATGGAAAATAAGAACTTCTTTGACATCTGGCCCGGCATTTTTCTAATCGATTTTTTCAGATACTTCATCACTGCGGGAATTGCATTTATGGTATTCTGGGTGATTGGAAAAAATCACTGGCGACACTTGTTCATCCAAAAGGTATTTCCTAAGAACAAAGATTTGGTAAGGGAGTTTGCTTACTCTATGAGCACGGTGGTAATCTTCTCGCTGATCGGATTCTGCATTTACCTCTCAATCAAAGCAGGCTATACAAATATCTACAACGATGCAATGGAGTATGGACTGTTCTATTTGTTCCTGAGCTTTCCCTTGACGGTGATATTTCATGACTTCTATTTCTATTGGACTCACCGTTTCATGCATCTCAAGAAAGTTTATAAACATGTTCACCGTGTTCATCATGAATCAACGAATCCTTCACCATGGGCAGCCTATGCATTTCACCCGTGGGAAGCCGTGATCCAGGCATTAGTATTTCCAATCATGTTGTTCACAATTCCCCTGCATCCAATTGTAATAACATTGTTTCTATTGTACATGATTGTGCGGAATGTGGTAGGGCACTTAGGTTTCGAAATATTCCCAAAAGGCTGGACTAAGAACAAATGGTTGAGCTGGACTACTGCTGTGACACACCATAATATTCATCACGAGCGATTTCACAGCAACTACGGATTATACTTCACATGGTGGGATCATTGGATGAAAACTGAAGACAGCGCATATCATAAACAATTTGACGAAGTAAAAGCAAGGCCGAAAGTTTCGGAGAAAACTAAGACATCCATTACCGCGAGCGTGATCCTTATTGCTGTTGGCTTTATCTCAAACGCACAGTCTGTCGAAGGAAAATGGACCACCTATAATGAAGAAACAGGGTCTGCCCTATCAGTGATTGAGATCCGTAAAACAAATAACACTATCGAGGGAAAAGTATCAGAAATATTTCTGGAGCCTTTTCAAGGTGATGATCCGATCTGCACAAAATGTTCTGGAGAAAGAAAAGACAAAAAAGTGATCAACATGAATTTTCTATGGGGATTTAAAAAGGATGGCAGTGATTGGACTGATGGGAAGATTCTCGATCCGGCCAGCGGAGAGGTTTACAACTCCAAACTCTGGCTTGAGGACAACAACACAATGAAGGTTCGTGGGTATGGTGGCATGATGGATTTATTCTACCGAACACAAACTTGGAAGCGAGTCGGAACAACGCAGACAAAGTCTCCAGTGGGAATATGGGAAACAATTGATGACACCTGGAATAAAGAAAAATCCGAAGTAGAAGTCATCGAACAAAATGGTGAACTACTCGGGTACATTCGAAAAATATATCTGCTCCCGCATGAAGGAAAAGATCCGGTGTGCCTCGCTTGCGATGGCAAATTAAAGAACGCGAAGATCGTTGGCATGACCATCTTGAATAAGTTCAAGCAGAATGGCGGCAAGTGGGAAGACGGTGAGATTCTGGATCCGGGAAATGGAAAGGTATACAACGCTTCAATATGGCTAGTCAATAATGATGAGCTGCGTGTTCGTGGTTACCTCGGCCCATTTTTTAGAACACAAACATGGAAGCGTCTCAAGTCAAATACAAGTCAGCTCGGCAAGTAACGATGAGTGAGATTCAAAGTCGGTTACCAAAATTGAATTCAGGTCGAACGGCAACCATATGCAAGTACACAGGTGAAAAAGTGCTGAAAGTCTTTCGCTCAACATTTCCGCAAGAAGCAATTGACGAAGAGTACAAAATAGGTCTTTACCTTAATCATGTTCAGCTCGATACTCCCCAGACCTATTCACGAAAAGACGGTGAGGATTGGCGTGCCATAGTCTTTGAATACATTCCTGGAAAGTCAATGCTACAAAAACTCGCAAGTGCGCCATGGAAAGTATTTACCTATTCAAAACAAATGGCGAGACTTCATGCAAGAATCCATTCCATTCATGCTTCTCCTTCAGATCTATCTTCATTGAAAGAATCGTTAACGAATAAGATCTCCAGAGTTGGCCTATTGAACGCTGATGAAAAAGAGATTATCATTTCGCATTTATTAAGGTTGAAGGACGGCAATGCAATCTGTCATGGCGACTTTCATCCCGACAATATCATTGTTACGGAAAATCGAATGGTCACAGTAGATTGGATTACAGCGAGACTCGGTAATCCCATTGCTGATGTAGCCCGAACTTGGTTATTGCTAGCGATGGGATCGCTTCCAGAAAACAAGACCAGACTGGAAGTAGCTTTGGCTTCATACCTAAGAGACATATTTTGTTCTTTGTACGTCAAGGAATATAACGGTCTCACACAATTCAATGTTGAAGAATTCGAAGCTTGGAAACTCCCAATTGCCGCTGCGCGATTGATCGAAAACGTTTCCTTCCAAGAGAATGAAAATCTACTGAAATTCATTCAGATGAGACTTGCTTCAACGCCCCTCTGAGCTTTTAAATCCGGCTTTTTTTGGCGTTCTTAAGGTTGTGTAAACTTGGACTATGGTTTATCAGGAATACCCTATTGCCGATCCACTCCGACCTTATGTGAAAGTCATTTGGTCAATGGAAAGCGAGGAAACCTGGGCACCTCCTATGCGTATTCTTCCTGATAGCTGTGTGGAACTAGTCATCCATTTCAATCAACCCTACAAAACTACATTTAGCGATAACAAGGCGGAGGTACAACCGCAGAGTTTTGTAGTAGCTCAAATGAAAAACTTTATTGAGATCCAACCAAATGGAAAAATTGGAATGCTCTCTATCCGCTTTTCTGCGCAAGGGGCATATCATTTTTTCGGAATGCCAATGAAAGAGATTGCGAATGGAATTGTCGACTTGAAACTCGTATGGAACAATCTGGCTAAAGAGATTGAAGAAAGGATCATTGAAAGCAGAACTACCCAACAACGTGTTAGAAGGATTCAACAGTATCTTTTAATGCAGCTTTCTAAAAACGGAAAGGCTGATGTGACAGTCGATCATTGCCTCAATCTGATCTATTCAGCAAAGGGCCAGGTAAAAGTTGAAGACCTTGCGACAACAACAGGGATGAGTAACCGACAGCTCGTGCGAAAATTCAACAATAGCATAGGATTATCACCAAAAGAGTTCGCGAGAATTATAAAGTTCATTGGTTCACTTAATTACCTGAAGCAAAATCAAGACACGAACTTATCCGCTGCGGCAAACAACTGCGGCTATTACGATCAAGCGCATTTCATTCATGACTTCAAAGAATATTCCGGCTTGACACCAAGCCAATTTCTATCATTGGACAATGTTTTTTACTGATGTCCGATTTATACAATACATAAAACTACTGGTCAAGTACATTGCCCAAAAATTGGATCAATATGAAACACGTCATCGCAATATTACTGCTTGTCCCCTCTTTAACGCTTGCACAAAATGCAAAGCAAGATAGTCTATGGAGGCCCTTTCAACCATTCATTGGAACCTGGACTGGTACCGGGGATGGAGTTGATGGCACCGGAACTTATGAACGCACCTATCAATTTGTGTTAAACAAGAAGTACATAGAAGTAAAAAACAAGACGGTTTATCCTGTAAGCAAAGAGAAACCAAAAGGCTATGTTCATGAAGATGTCGGATACATTAGCTATGACAAGGCAAGAAAGACATTTGTCTTTCGTCAATTTCATGGCGAAGGATTTGTAAATCAATATACCCTGGACAGTCTTTCTGCAGATAAGAAAACAATGGTGTTTATGTCAGAAGCAATCGAAAATATTCCAAGTGGATGGCGTGCGAGAGAAACCTACATTGTCGGAGAGAATACACTTACAGAAATATTTAATCTTGCAGAGCCAAATAAGAATTTCGAGCCTTACACGAAAGCAGTCTTATCAAAGAAAAGATGAAGCGACTGTACTTTCTAATCTCAAAGTACTCTTTGAGTATCTCTTCCACTCTCTGTACCTTTGTTACCGAGTAACGAACGTCAAATTTTTCTTTAGGTACGTTTAGGGATATTGGGGCGTATTTAGGTAAATCTTGTTACCATTTTGTTACTCACAGTACGCAAAGTACTGACAATCAAAAGAGGGCACATTTTGTATCGGGAAATAGCCGCTTGTATTAAACTGATAATCAGTTAGTTAATACTTTCCAACCTAACATATGAACTTCGCTTTCTGACAATGATTATCAAGGACTTAGCAAATTCGCGCTCCCAGAAATGATTCACTTTTTGTTACTAGTTTGTTACTCAAAACCTGAAATTCCTAAGTGAGTAACAAAATGGAGGTTGCCGATTACAATATCAAAAACAGAGGAAGTAATGCGGGTTGTCGGATTAATTAGCCAACCGATATTCCTGTGGTGACATACCGACTCTTTGCTTGAATAACCTCGTGAAATGTTGCGGATACTTGTATCCCATTTCGAACGCGATTTCACTTACTGATTTACTTTGATCAAAGAGGCGTTCTTTTGCAAGATCTATGACTTTCTCATGGATATATTCCATCGCTGTTTTACCGGTTTCCTTCTTCACCAGGTCACCGAAATAGTTTGCTGATAGATTTAATTCACTGGCACAATATGAGACTGTAGGTAAACCTTCGCTTTTCGGTAGTTCAGATTGGTAGTATGTATTTAGTAAACTTTCGAAACGTGTCAAGACATCTTTATTGACGTGAGCCCTTGTAATGAATTGACGATCGTAAAAGCGTAGGCAGTAATTGAGCAGTAACTCAATGTTACTGACAATGACATTTACTGTATGCTTATCAATGTCGCGATGCAACTCTTCTTTGATTTTTTTGAAGCACTCGAGTACAATTTGCCGTTCACGCTTTGAGATATGCAAAGCCTCGGTAACGTCATAAGAAAAGAAACCGTATTCAGTTATTTTCTTTCCGAGTGATGTCCCCTTGATAAAATCAGGATGAAATGTTAACGCCCAACCACGAGGCTGTATTAATTCCTCTGCGCCCGGCTCAAAACCGAAGACCTGACCTGGCGCGATAAACAGTAAACTCTCTTCCTGATAATCATATTTATTTCTTCCGTAATGAAATTCTTCACACTTGACATCTTTCAAAAAGATAATGTAGATATCAGTCAAATATCGATTTGCCTGGACCGGCTTAGACTTTGATTGATCAAGAACACTAATCAATGGGTGAAGGGTATCCTGTCCTCGTTGGGAATTAAATTGAGCGACACTATCGAGTTTATGAATGGCCATGCGACAGATTTAGAACAAAGATACTCAAGCCAAAGTTTTCTTTTTGAAGACCGAGCAAGATCAGTAAAAATGGTATGTGAAGCTGTAAAACGGGTAAGTGACTTCTTTCGATGAGGGTGCATCTTTGCATAGTAAATCGAATTATACACGAGGTCAAATAAAATCCACTTTATGAACAGACGGGATCTTTTGAAATCAAGCTTAATAGCTGGTACCGGGGCGATGCTCACCGGTTCACTAGCTTCAACCGCAGTTGCTAATACAACCAGAGGAAACACTCCTCAAGTTGGCGGATGTACAATTATAAGTAAAAAGCGTACGCTTGGAACTGGCAAGGCAGCATTAACGGTGCCTGCACTTTATATTGGTTGTATGGGAATGCAAAGCGGACGTGGAGTAACTCCCGATGAAAAGTCAATGGAAAAACTTATTCAACAAGCCTATGACCGTGGGTGCAATTTCTTTGATACAGCAGAGGGTTATAGTGCCGGGAAGAATGAAGAGTTGCTTGGTCGTGCTATTGCATCGATTAGAAAGAACGTTCTTATAAGTACGAAGTTTACTGTTGATCTTACGAAAAATCCTCCGGTCAACGACAACCGCCCTTCACGGATCAAAGCTGCATGCGAGGCATCTCTTAGAAGGCTTAAGACTGACGTCATCGATCTCTACCATCAACATCGCATCGACCGTTCCGTTCCAATCGAAGATGTCGCAGGCGCTGTGTCAGATCTTATTAAAGAAGGCAAGGTTCGGTATTTCGGCCTAAGCGAAGTAAGCGCTGAAACAATCAGACGCGCTCATAAAGTGCATCCGGTCACTACAGTGCAGAGCGAATATCATCTGATGTTTCGGAAGCCGGAGACAGAAGTTTTTACAACGCTCCAAGAACTCGGCATAGGTTTTACCGCCTTTAGTCCAACAAACCGTGGCTTCCTGGGTGGCTCGTTGACAGAGTATGCTGATATGAAGACAAATGATATTCGCGGAGACTGGCCTCGCTTTACACCGGAGGCACTTCGAGCAAACTCACGCATTCTTCAAGTTGTGAGTGATTTTGGAAAGACGCGCGGGATGACATCCGCTCAAGTGAGCATGGCCTGGATGATGCACAAGTATACGTTTATCGTGCCCCTATTCGGAACAACGAAATTGTCGCACCTGGAAGAAGATTTGCGAACTGCTGACTTTACACTTTCTCAAAATGAAATTACCGAGTTAGAAGATAAAGTCTCTAAGTTCCCGGTAATGGGAGAACGATACGATGCCACACAACAGGCGCGTGTCGAATACTAGAATAGATTCACGAAATCATATAAATTATAATTATGAAACTTCATAAATGGATTACCATAGTGGTCATGATTTTTACCTTCACTTACACCGTGAATGCACAGAATGCCAACGACACAATTAAATCTAAGGCTGAAAAAAAATATCAAGCGAAGGCTCCTCCAACCCAAAGATTCGACAAGGAAGCATTTGAAAAATCTAATCAAACAACAATTCGTTGGCTCGGCATGGCAGGATTCTTCATTAACAGCCGGGGTACCACAATGATGGTCGATCCCCTGTTGGATACATTCGATATGCCACTGCTTATTGATTTTCCCATTTCGTCAAAAGCAGTTCCTAAACTGGACGCAGTATTAGTTACACATGCTGATAACGACCACTTCAGTATTCCGACCAATCGGAACCTAAAGCCTGTTACACGCGCATACCATTCGACAACCTATGTGGATTCATTGATGAAGAATGAAGGACTACGATCATTCGGTTATGACATCGGCCAGACATTCAAAGTTGGAAATGTAAATGTCAAGTTAACAGCGGCTGACCATGCATACCAAAATGCTTATCCCGGAATGAGCAAACGGATTTTCAAAAACGAAGATGCCTGTGGATTTATGATTGAAACTCCTGATGGTACGATTTGGGCAACGGGCGATTCACGTTTATTATCGGAACACTTGAAATACATGCCGCCACCAGATGCGATCTTTTTTGACTTCTCTGATAGCGAGTGGCACTTCACATTCCAAGGCGCAGTTAAGATAGCAAATGCCTATCCTAACACACCTCTCCTACTTTGTCATTGGGGATCCGTTGATTCACCGGACTTCGCCCCGTTCAATGGTGATCCTGAAAGATTGAAAAAACATGTGGTGAACCCTGAACGGATTTACGTACTTGCACCTGGTCAACCATTTGCTCTCAAGAAGCTAAAGCCAACACCAAAAAAATAGAAATGTTTTCAGGCCGTTTCATTCTTATCGTAGGATGTCTGATCTCGGGAATGCTTCTCGTAATGTGCTCTAGAAAAACATCTACTATATTCGAGGATAAAAACCAACTCGTTAGACTCGCAGTGATTGAGGTCGACAGTTTGCAGGTCAAACCTTACAATGAATACCTGAAAGAAGAAATTGAAGCTTCAATTGGGCTCGAGCCAGGTGTGATTACCCTTTACGGAGTTGCCGAGAAAGACAATCCTAAACATGTTACGCTGTTTGAAACTTATGCAGATTCAAGTCAATACAGATCACACCTCGCAACACCACATTTTCAAAAGTACAAGCAGGGAACACTACAAATGGTAACGCATCTTGATCTAATTCAAATGCAACCAATCCTCTATCATCGCAAACCTCAGCTCTTCAATGCGCGGTCTGAAGGCCTTTATGTTCGTCTGAGAAAGATTGAACTGGAGTCAACTGCTGAGGAAGCTTTCAATACGCTAGGAAATGACGTGATGCTACCTGGGATAAAAGAAGAGCCAGGGGTTTTAGTTATGTACGCAGTGGCAGAGAAAGCAAATCCAACAAGCGTTTCAATTCTAGAAGTATATGAAAGCTTGGATGCTTACAAGAAACACATAGTGACACCTCACTACCTGCGATACAAAGACGAGGCAAAATCGATGGTGAAATCGTTGAAGTTCATTGATGTTAATCCCATTCTGCTAGGGTCAAAGCCGCAGTGACCAAGTACTCTTGTTACGTCACACTGAAAAAACTTTGATGCTCTAATGGCCCTCCTTACCTTTGCTTCCGAGTAACAGAAGCTCAAAAATTCATTTAGGTTTCTTTAGAGTTGTTGAGTGATGGTCAGGCATTTTTCGTTACCATTTTGTTACTCGAGCCAGTTAACACGCTGGCTGATAATGGAGTTCACATATTGTATCGGTAAGTAGTTGATAATCAAGTATTTAACAAGAATAAAGATCAGTTCATCGAACTCCTAAACTCCTGGGGTGTCAGTCCAGTATGTTAGTGGTTCGCCAGTAACTTTAATCAGAACGCAAGCTGTTGATCGGCTTCATCGAGGCCGCCTTCACAGCCTGGTAGCTGACTGTCAATAAAGCGATCGCCATTGCTACTAATCCCGTGACAACAAATACCCACCACGACATCTGCACACGGTATTCATACTGCTTCAGCCATCCTGTTAAAAAATAATATGATATAGGAATGGAGATGAGGCAGGAGACGACCACCAGGACAACAAAATCCTGCGATATCATCCGCCATAAATTGAAAGTGGAAGCACCCACAACTTTTCGGATGCCGATTTCTTTCGTTCGTTGCTCGGCAACAAACGATGCAAGCCCGAATAGCCCCAGACAGCTGATAAAGATGGCTAGCACAGCAAATACGGTTGACAGTTTTCCAACGCGTTCTTCGGCTGCAAATTTTAGCGCATACTCCTCGTCTGCAAATTTGTAATCGAATGGTACCGAAGGAATTATCTTCTTAAACACTGCTTCGATCTTAGGAAGGGCTTCAGCAGTGCTGATTTGTGGATTGATCGTGATGTTGATCCAACTTGTGCCGTGTTTACTTAGAAAAAACACCGAAGGTACGGAAGGCGAATAAGGCGAATTCATCACCATATCCTTGACAACTCCAATAACCGTAAAGCTTGTGAACTTGCTTCGCCAACCGTTCTGCCACCGAATCGTTTCACCTATCGGATTTTGAAAACCTAATATCTTCGCTGCGGCCTCGTTAATTATAAAACCAGACGAATCACTCGCTATATCTCGCGAAAAATCGCGGCCACTAACAATCTGCCAGCCTACCGTCTTGCCGTACTCAGGTGTTACCGTGACGGTGGCCCAG
>DASWTP010000078.1:0-3129 GCA_036402075.1 Chryseosolibacter sp.
ATTTGAACATGCTCAAGCGTTTCTTTGTCCCGCGGGATTTTCACCGGAGAGGACGTCCTGCTTTCCACGCCAATAATTTGTGCATCATTTGAGAGATAGCCATTCATCTTTCGGCCAAAGTCTTTAAAGCCTTGTTGTAAAGCACTAACCAGGAAAGATGGCAATACTGCGCGCATGTCAACCGAAGTCAAACCTGGCTGATACGAAGTTTCAAGCAATGAAGAGGATACGCGGTTGTTAACGAAATCTGAAAGTCGCTGGGCAGGCGCGTGCTGGGTGCCTCCTGCCAACGAACATGCCTTCTGTTCAATCTCCGCCTGGAACATCATTCCTGCCAACGGTCCAGACTTGCTGTACGCTTTAAAATCATTTTCTTCAATCGCAACCACGATCCCCGAATTTGCAAACTTTGAATCACGCCTGGACGGACTCATGCCATTGACCACAACTTCGCCTGGCGCAGTTGCTGCGGGGACAATAAATCCCCCGGGACACATACAAAAAGAAAATACTCCCCGGTCTTTTCCGTTTACCGAAGCCTGGTGCACCAGCGAATAAGACGATGCCGGCAAGTAACGCCCTCGGTCTGGCTCACAATGATATTGGATCTGATCGATGAGATTTTGATCGTGCTCTACGCGAACACCCAGCGCAAAGGGCTTGGCCTCGATCAGCACGTTCTTTTGCTGGAGTAAGTGAAAAATATCACGGGCCGAATGACCGGTTGCCAGGATGACACCTTCACCAGGGAAACGTTCGCCCTTGGCCACTACTCCTTTCATTTCACCAAATTCAATAATGAAATCGGTTACCTTCGTATCGAAATGAATTTCTCCGCCAGCCTGGAGCACGCTCTCGCGAAGCTCGGCAACCAACTTAGGAAGCTTGTTCGTCCCGATGTGCGGATGCGCATCAAATAGGATATCATCTTTCGCCCCGTGGGCCACAAGTATCTCGAGGATGCGCCTGATATCGCCACGTTTCTTTGAGCGCGTATATAATTTGCCGTCCGAATAGGTTCCAGCTCCGCCTTCACCAAAACAGTAGTTCGATTCCGGGTTAACAACCTGGTCTTTGTTGATTGCAGCCAGGTCTCGTCTTCTGGTTTGCACATCTTTGCCACGCTCGAATACGATGGGCTTAAAGCCGAGTTCAATTAGTCGCAGGGCAGCAAACAATCCAGCTGGCCCTGCACCAACCACAATCGCTTGTTTGGCATTGCGGACATCACGGTAGGTTTTGGAAAACGTTCGTGGCGGTGCTTGCTCTTTCCCCCGGTAAATTTCACATTGAAAGCGAACGATCACTTTTCTTCCACGCGCATCGATGGATCGCTTGATGGGAACAATGTGCGTTGAACCGTCCTGAGGGAGTCCTGCGTGCTGGTAGAGCGAAGATGGAAAAAGCTGGTCGTTGAACGCCTCTTCAGGCGAAAGAATAATCTCAGTAAGCTGCATAATCGAAAGGTGTTTATCCTTTAAGATCTGTGTCGGAAGCCCGGCATGCAAAAATACGACTTCTGTTAGCGGAAAGAAAACACCTTGCCGAAATTCAGGCCGAAGTGAATACTTGTGCAGATCTTCGAGGTACGCAGGTCACTGAAATAGGTTTCGAACATCGGATCAATGTTCACACCCCGATAGCCAGCATCACCCGTTACGAAAGCATCGATGGTGAATCCTTTCGTATTGTTTCGCTCCATGATGCGATAGCCCACCAGCCAACCGTATTCAATGCGTTGTTCAACGGCCGCAGCGGTAAACGTTACCTGCGATTGGGTCATGGTATTTACAAAGTGGCCGCGATTTGTAAAGCGGAGCTCCTGACCGAAATACCACATTCCGGCCTTTACCTGGTTGTAAAGTTTCTGACGAATCGTGATGGAATATCCTCTTTCGAATTGTTTGCCAACAGGAATGTGTGAGTCGGCTTTAAAGAAGGGATCGCGGATCCCGACAAATTCAAACTCATGCCCCAGCCGTTCCTGCAGGTAAAACTCAAAGCCAACCGGGAGTCGCCCCGCGAACATCATCACCGGGTTGCCCGCGATGATCACTCCACGAAACTCGTTGAATCGCGCATCGAAATGGGTAAGCTTGCGGGCACTTGAACCGGATTTAACTGATTTTCCGGAATAAACGAGGTCAGAAATTTCTTTACTGAGTTTGCGATCATCGTAGAACGGGCGGTAATAGCCTGAAAGCTTTCCATCGTTCTCGTACATCTCCCACGTGCCGGTCTTCTGATCGTCCTCGAGCGTTCCTTTTGTTTTGAGATTCCCGTTCGCGAAATAACCAAAATACGTTCCCTTACCGTTTACAAAATCACATTCACCTTCTTTCGTCCCGTCTTCGTAAAAATATTCCCACTTCTCTTCCTTCTTTCCGTTCACGATCTTCCCTTTCACTTTCAGCTTTCCGCTCTCATAGTATTCCCGGTATTCGCCACTGCCCTTGGTATACATGGCGTCACTCTTGACAATACCTTTTTTGTCAAAGGTCTTCCAGCTGCCGGACTTCACGCCTCCCAAAAACTCTCCTGCCGAACTTACCTTTCCGTCTTCAAAATAATACTCCCATTTTCCAACGGGCTGATCATTCTCATACTTGCCTTTCGAAGAATATTTTCCAGAAGGATAGTAATTGAACCATTCACCGCTCTTCTTGCCATTTACATACTCGCCTTCGCTTTGCAAGGTTCCGTCTTCAGCAAAAATCCGCCAGTGACCAACGTTTCTACTGCCTGCGCGCGGCCCTTCTGAATAAACTTTTCCCGAGTGATAATATTCTGTGAACGTGCCAAAGTCGTCAACGTAATCGATCTCTCCGCGAAGAACGCCATCTTCAAAGTAAGTAGACCACAATCCAACGCGTTTGTTGTTCGCATACTCGCCTGTCTCTTTCACCTGGCCATTTTCATAATAGATCTTCCACTCTCCTTCACGGTGTTTACCATTGATGGTACCCTCCATGCTTTTCTGTCCGCTTTCGTAGAAGTATTCCCAGAGCCCATAGTTGGCATTCTGCCGGAGAATTCCGCGCATGCGAAGATTACCAGTTTCAAAAAAGAATTCCCAAACGCCCGTTGTTTCGTTGTTGGTGAACTGGCCCTTCGACTCGATGTTGCCGT
>DASWTP010000079.1:0-20024 GCA_036402075.1 Chryseosolibacter sp.
CTGAATAATCGCACACACACAATTTTCCTTCGCGATCGTAGCGCATTCTTTGCGCTCACTGCGGTTAATTATTAAAATGCTGGTGAGAAACTAAACCAGATGGCTGTGATGACAAGCGAGATAAACCAAAACAGGAGGGCAAGACGCAATTTTTTCAGCAGACGATTGTCATCGTCCTTGTCGGGTCTCATGGGACCGTTCTGAAAAATTGAAAAGAAACTGTTCATTCCCCTTGTTTACGTCAGAAAGGACTTCCTGGTTTACCTTTAGATGCATGATTTTAAATAAAAGTTGAACAGAAGCATCAAAATGACGCAGGCAGGGTGAATTTTATCGGATTTTTTCGAAATGGTAGGGTATAACTTTACCGTCTCCTTCGATAGAGGCTTCAATAAATTCTTTTCCATCTTTTTTGATGAGCCTGTACCGGATCACCTTTGGAAAATCATGCGATGGATTCTCAGCCACAAAGCTCACTTCGTCATAGCTCGAGATTGGAAAGTCAACGGGATCCTGATCGCCCGCAACATCAGCAATGTAATAGAAAGAGTTTCCGCTGAAAATTAGTTTCGTCTCTTCCAGGAGCGTGGACTCAGCGCCAGTCATTTTCATCGAGAAGCCGTTCAGCGATTTACCGTCCTCGGAGACATTCCATATTTCCACGATGTCTTTCTCCTTGAGCTTCCATGTACCAATTATCCAGCCGAATTCTTTTTTCTGGCCAAAGGCAGCCAACGCAAGGATGGATAGAATGAGAATGAAGAATGATGTCCGCTTTTTCATGTTTTTTTATTCAAACATACCACGGGTTGTTTTTCAACGCTTGTAAAAAACCGACAATCACCGGTTCATAAAAAGATTGGAGAACGCGTGATTGTTTGCAAACCAGGTTTCAGGGTTCTCGTGTGTAAACTCCCGAAACTCCTTATTGAAATGAGGTTGATCAAAATATCCAGTGAGAAAAAGTGCATCACCTTTCGTCAACAATGGTTTTTGCAGCATGGCATAGGCGGTCCGGAAACGCACCAGACGCGAATATTGCTTTGCTGTTACGCCAACCTGCCGCTGAAAAATCCGCTGGAGAGTACGTGCGCTAATGTTATGCATGTCGCACAGCTCACCCATCGAGACGTTGCCTCGTTTCAGCTCGATGGACTTAACAACAACTGATGCGTCATCGGTGCTGACGGATGACTTCAAATATTTGCAAAGAAAATCACCTGCAATTTTTATTCGCTGTTCATCGGAAGCTACTTGAAGCGAATCATAAATTGAAGCAATGGGCGCGCGCTTATCCAGGGCAACCACACAGTCTTTTACGTCACTCATGTGCACGCCAAACAATTTCCAAATGCCAGTCGGTCTGAATTTAATTCCGAAGACATCGCTCCGGCCCCTGGGTCGCAGAACAATGGGTCGCGAGATCTGTCCGGACATGATCATCCTCGCCTGCTGGATGAATGCCCCATCCCCGTCCGCCAGTTCGTAAACATCACCAAAATGAAAGATGATTTCCGGGAATCCATCCGGGACGATTTTTTGTTCTTCTGTTTCATTCCCTGTTACGGTCCAGTAGCATTCAACAACATCCTTGAGAGGCGGATCTGGAATGATAGTTGAATAATTCATGGCTGATCAATATAAGCGTTTTGGTAGTCTGTCGGGAGGTTTTCGCCATCGGTATAAAACCCGCAACAAAGTCCGAAAGCTTTCGTACTTAATATCAAAAACCTACGTTATGACAGTGAAATGACCGTTTTTCAGGGGTATTGCATGATGAAAGATGACAAATTTTCACAGCATTTTCATCTGCCTGATTTTTGAATAGGAATGTGAAAAAGGATTAAACATAGATAAGACATATGAGAAGATTTGGATCATTATTTCTGGCGGCCGTGCTTGGGAGCGTGTGCACAGTTGCCTCTTACAAACTATTAGATGACGACAGCAACCGCGTAAAGATCGAATATGCAGCCAGCCTGCCGGTGTCGAAAGTGGCGTATACAACCAATGAGAAGGGAGAAGCGGTTCCGCTGGATTTTACTGCAGCAGCGGAAAAGGTAATGCCTGCTGTAGTGCATATCCGTTCATCATACGCAACTCCTGAGGCCCGTTCGAACGCTGAAGATCCGTTTCGTGATTTCTTTGGAATTCCGAGACAGCAATTTGGACCGAGACAGGCTGGGGGTTCTGGGGTGATTATTAATGCTGACGGCTATATCGTCACCAATAATCACGTTGTCGAAGATGCGGATGAAATCGAAGTTTCCTTGTTAGACAACAGAACCTATCGGGCGGAAGTGATTGGAACCGATCCTGACACGGATCTCGCATTGATCAAGATTTCTGAAAAGGGACTGCCGTACCTGTCATTCGTGGATTCAGATAAGGCTAAAGTCGGAGAGTGGGTCCTGGCGGTTGGAAATCCATTCAACCTTAATTCAACAGTAACAGCCGGTATCATCAGCGCGAAAGGTCGCAGCATTAACATTCTCGGCCGCGCGGATGGTGAGGGCAACAACACGGCCATCGAATCATTTATCCAGACGGATGCTGCTATCAACCCTGGTAACAGCGGTGGCGCATTAGTAGATCTTCAAGGCGGCTTGCTGGGAATCAATACGGCCATTGCAAGCCCTACAGGATCTTATTCTGGTTATGGCTTTGCAGTACCTTCCGACATAGTAAGTAAGATTGTAGAAGATCTGCTTCAGTTTGGCGTGGTGCAGCGCGGTTGGCTCGGTGTCAGCATTACCAGTGTAAACAGCCAGCTCGCGAAAGAAAAGGATTTGACTGTTCGTGAAGGGGCCTATATTCAGGCATTCGCCCAATCAAGCTCTGCAAAAGAAGCCGGGCTGAAAGAAGGCGATGTTGTAGTAAAAATTGACGAAACACCGATCCGCTCCAATACTGCATTGATTGAGTATGTTGGAAGACACCGTCCTGGCGACAAATTAAACGTTACAGTAAACCGAAATGGTAAAGAAACTGTTATTCCTGTTACCCTGAAAACCAGAGAGGGAAAGGTTGGAACCATCAAGGCGGAGGATATTAAGGGTTTTGCGTCACTGGGCATAGAATTAGAAGAAGTTGATAAGAATGTGCTCGAAAATCTTGATATTGAGAGCGGAGTTCGCGTAAAAGACCTCAAGCAGAATGGCAGACTGGTTCGCGATACCGAAATACGCGAAGGTTTTATCATCACTGCGGTCAACGATACTCCGGTAAAATCCGTTAAAGAAGTTAACGAGTTACTTAAAAAGAAGAAATCCGGTGAGCTGGTAATTCTCTCAGGTAAATACGAAAATTCCAGAAGGGACTATTACTATGCTTTTAAGATGTAAGAGAAGTTAAAGTTATGAGAAGATTGTTCAGAAAGGGCGAACGTGTTCGCAGCAAGATTGATGGAAAAGTTGTTGAAGTTTTGAAGTACATCAAGAAAAACGTGGTTGAAGTAATGTGGTTTGACATGGAGAAGAAGGAGCCACGCAAAAACACGATTGAAGAAGATAAGTTGTCAAAAGCTGCTTAATCAGATACCGTCTTCCAAGTAAGGCGGCCTCGCTTACTTTTTCACACCTGGCGCATGTAGCGTCATGAACAATTTTTGTTTTCAAATGTTAATTCAAACAGGAACGCAGGGCCTTTTCCCTGCGTTTTTTATTTACGTTAGCAAAACGTCACGGGTGCAAAACCACAGTCACGAGATAAACGGAATTGACAACTTGCACACCTCGAAATTTTCATGTCACTTTACAATCTAAAATTCGCTCGCCATCAAAAAGTTTGATATCCCCGCGTATTACCGCTCTTCGATTACCGGCAGGGTAAAAGAGCTTCGAAGAGTAAAGGATCTGCGAAAGCAGGACTTTTCTCCCACCCGCCTGGATTTTGGCCCGGTCGAGTTTTATATCGCCCGCCATTTCGGGTTTTGTTATGGTGTTGAAAATGCGATCGAGATCAGCTATAAGGCCATTGAAGAGAACTCAGACAAGCGCGTATTCCTGCTCAGCCAGATGATTCATAACCAGGAAGTCAACAACGACCTTCAAAGTCGCGGCATCAAATTCATTATGGACACGGATGGGAAGCAATTTATCCCGTGGGACCAAATTGGAAAGGACGATGTGGTGATCATCCCCGCGTTCGGAACCACGGTAGAAATTGAATCGCTTTTACTCGACAAAGGAGTCGAGGTGCAGAAATACAACACAACATGCCCATTTGTTGAAAAGGTTTGGAATCGGGCGGAGAAATTAGGCAAAGAGAATTACACGGTCATTATCCATGGCAAGCCAAAGCACGAAGAGACACGCGCCACGTTTTCACATAGTGCGCAGGGTGCTGCCTCGGTGGTGGTTCGCGACATGGAAGAGGCAAAACGCCTTGGCCAGTATATTCTGACCAACAAACCAAAAGCAGAATTTTTCGAAGAGTTTGCCTGGCAATATTCCGAGGGCTTTGATCCTGAGCGCGACCTTCAGCGCGTAGGCGTGGTCAATCAAACAACAATGCTGGCTACCGAAACCCAGGCCATTGCCGATTACTTCCGCCAGGTGATGATCGAGAAATTTGGGGAGCAGAATCTAAAGGATCACATTGCAGACACGCGCGACACGCTCTGTTACGCAACCAACGACAACCAGGACGCCACCTATGAACTTCTTGAAACCGATGCGGATTTTGCCGTAGTAGTAGGCGGCTACAACAGCTCAAACACCTCTCATATCGTTGAGCTTTGCGAGCGCAAATTCCCAACTTACTTCATCAATTCCGACCAGGAGATAAAATCGTCAACGGAAATACATCATTTTATTTACGAAGAGAAACGGAAAGCCGTCACGACCAACTTTATCCCTTCAAAGGGTAAAGTAAAAATTGTTTTGACAAGTGGCGCCTCCTGTCCGGACACACTGGTTGATCGTGTAATGCTGCGGCTGCTTCAGTTTTTCCCACAAGCGGTTGGCGTAGATGACGTTTTATCCAAACTGTAGTCGGCACACCCGAACAGCAATCAACTTTTAACTGTCACTTGTCCACCACTTCATCCGGGCCACGGCAATCTTATGCGAAGACGGAATGCATCCTTCAGGTGGAATTCGTTAACTTTCTACCTCAACGCAGCTATGAGACGCATCATTTTCCTTTGCTTACTCCCCGCGATCGGCCTGAGTCAATCGCTCGACTCAACACAACAGCTTCAACCCGTAACGATCCAGGCCTATGCAACCGATCGAACACTTGAAGAGGTGGCAGCCTCAGTTGCGTACATCGGACCGCAGGCACTGGAACGGTTCAGCAACACATCAATTTTGCCAGCTCTGAACATTGTTCCGGGCGTTCGCATGGAAGAACGCTCCCCGGGCAGCTACCGGTTCTCCATCCGCGGAAGCTTGCTACGCTCGCCTTTTGGCGTGCGAAACGTTAAAGTTTACTGGAATGGCATTCCGTTTACTGACGGGGGTGGCAACACATACCTCAACCTCATCGATTTCAATTCTATCGGATCACTCGAAATAATTAAAGGGCCAGGTGGGAGCCTTTATGGCGCAGGGACCGGTGGTGTGTTGTTACTAAACAGTCCGGCAATTCGCAAAGACCAATTCGAAGTACAGGCACTTGCAGGCAGCTATGGACTTACCCGATACACCTTCAGCGGGCAACTACATTCAGCAAAATTTAATGGAAGAATTCTTTACGCGCATCAGCAGTCCGATGGATACCGCCAGCAGACCCGAATGGCACGTGATGCCGTGCAGGCTGATCTCACCTGGGCATTGTCATCGCGTACATCGCTTACGGGAACACTGCTGTACACCGATCTGTTTTATGAAAGTCCAGGTGGCTTAACGCAGGCGCAGTTCCAAGCTGATCCGAGACAAGCAAGACCAGCGGGTGGTCCGAACCGGGGAGCAGTTGAGCAGCAAGCGTCAATCAATAATCGAACTCCTTTTGCAGGCGTTTCCCTTGAGCATCGATGGACCGAGCAATGGACTTCAACCCTTGCCGTATATGGCTCTACTTCTGATTTCTCGAACCCTGCTATCCGGAACCAGGAAATTCGCGAGGAAACCAATTACGGAAGTCGGCTTCAAACTCAATTCGCCTTCGGTAAAGAAAAGAAAAGCAAGATCACGTTCGGTGCGGAGTTTCAGGGATTCGATTCACCCATTAGAATTTACGGCAACACTTATGGAATCAGGGACACGCTCCAGACTTCCGATGTTCTCACATCCAATCAGATCTTGCTGTTCGGCCAGGCAGAATATGATCTGCCGCAGAATTTTTTCCTTACGATCGGAGGAAGCCTTGGGTTTACACGCTATCGTTTCACACGATCGTACCCCACCCGCGTAACAGGTGAGCGCAACCTTGACCCTGCATTTTCGCCACGCATCGCTTTGCTCAATCGGATTACGCCAGGTCTCACACTTTTCGGAAGTATCAGCAAAGGGTTCTCGCCTCCCGGCCTGGCAGAACTATTTCCGTCTCGCGCAGTATGGGATACAGAAATTCAGCCCGAAGAAGGAACAAACTTGGAAGTTGGCCTGAAAGGTCACCGCTTCAGAAGATCGCTCGAATTTGAATTCACTGTTTACCGGTTTAAACTGGACAACACACTCGTTATTCGCAGGCAGCCTGACAATGCAGAATACTTTGTGAACGCAGGTCAAACGATGCAGCGCGGAATTGAAGCCACGATCAGCTGGCATCCCATCCGAAATCAAAAAACATTTGTTAGTGATGTTAAGCTTTTCAATACCTACGCGTACAATCATTACCGTTTCGAAAATTATGTGCAGGGAACCAGTGATTACTCCGGGAAACTGCTGACAGGCATTCCACCTGTAGTGAATAACGCAGGATTTGACATTACACTTCAAAGAAGGTTCTACCTGAACGCCACCGCCATGTACACCGATCACATTCCGTTGAGTGATGACAATAGCGTGTTTGCAAATGAGAGTTTAATTATCGGATCAAGGATCGGCTATAAGGCTCCGCTTAAGAGCCATGTGCTTGAAGTCTTCGCAGGCGCGGATAATTTGCTCGACCGGGTTTACAGCCTTGGTAATGACTTGAATGCCGTTGGCGGTCGGTATTTCAATGCCGCGGCTCCTCGAAATGTTTATGCAGGACTGAAGTTCAGCTTTGTGAAATAATGCTTCAGCAAGTTCCCTTTGCAATCATCGAACAGATTTCAAGCGCACTGAATGTAAAGGTGACGGGTTTTTCATTCGCCTCCGGTGGTTGCATTAATAGCGGTGGCCACTTGACCACCACCAAGGGCACATTCTTTCTCAAATGGAATGACGCAAGGAAATATCCCAACATGTTTGAGGCGGAAAGCAAGGGCCTGAAAATTCTTGCTGAATCAGCTACACTCCGGATCCCAAACGTAATCCAAACCGGGGTTGCCGGCACCTATCAATTCCTGCTCCTGGAAAACATTGACCAGCGCAAAACCGCGAACGACTTCTGGAAAAAGCTGGGGGAACAACTCGCTGCACTGCACAGAATTTCTTCATCAGCCTTCGGTCTGAGTTTCAACAATTACATTGGCTCACTGCCACAACGAAACTCCATGCATCAATCCTGGACTTCCTTTTTTATTGAGGAACGACTGAAGCCACAGGTTGCTCTCGCCTCAAGTAGCGGAGCGTTGCAAGCGGAAACGATTGCTTTGTTTGAAAAGCTTTACCAAAAACTTCCCTCCGTGGTTGCCGAAGAAACGCCTGCACTGTTGCATGGAGACTTGTGGAGCGGAAATTTAATTGCTGATGAAGTTGGAAATCCATGCTTGATTGATCCTGCTGTGTATTTTGGAAATCGTGAAGCCGAGCTGGCGTTCACCCAATTATTTGGCGGGTTTAGTAACCAATTTTACGACAGCTACAACAACACGTTTCCGCTTGAAAGAGATTTTAACACGCGAATTGCCCTTTACAATTTATACCCACTTTTGGTGCATGTTAACTTATTTGGCGGTGGCTATGCGAGCCAGGTGTTTTCCGTACTCAGGTATTATGTATAAAGAAAGACTTTTGCTTAACTTGCATTAGCAATTCCCAATAGCGTAAACCCTAAAGAATCCCATATGAGAAAACCCATTGCTAAAATTCTGGCTTTAGTTGCCTTTGCTGCAGGTGCCCTATCGTTTGGATCTTGCGATCTATTTGAAAAAGCAGATGACGTTACCTTTGAAGAAGAACTTGTGATCAACTGGGACACCGATGAAAACCTGGAAGGATCTAACGTTCCCTATGAAGACTTTCAAATTCTCGACCTGGCAGACTACCCGGTCTTCGCACCTTACATTGACAAGATTAAGTCGGTCGAGGTTACAAAGATCACGTATCGGATTACAAATTTTGACAACTCCCCGCACAATCAACCTGTAACACTGGTTGGTGGAACTGCTTCGTTTGGTCCCTACGATTCATCGAGCCCCTCTGTGACAGTACCTATGGCAGGAGCTTCCGGAGTTAACATCGGAGCACAAACAGCAGAAACCACGTTAGCGATCGATGCCGCAGGATTATCGAAGGTTGCGAAAGATCTTCTTGACGACAAGCAGGTGAAAATGTACAGCGAAGGAACATTGTCGAAGACTCCAGTGGCGTTTAGGGTGGTGAGCACATTTTATGTGAAGATCACGGCCAATGCACTCGATTAATTCTATTTAGCGATAAGTTAAAGGTCCCCGTGTTTACGCATGGGGACTTTTTGTTTTAATCGCGTTCACAATCATCTCGGCATGAACGCGGCTGTTTTCAATAAACCATTTGTTCGTCTTTAATCCTCCACAGACCACACCTGCCAGGAAAACGTTTCTAACATTGGTCTCCATTGTCTGCTCATCGAAGACGGGCGTATGAAATTCATCGGTGTGAAATTCGATTCCAATGGATCGCATGAATTCAAAAGGCGGTTGATAGCCTGTCATGGCCAAAACAAAATCATTTTGGAGGATCTTCGTTCCTTCGGGCGTTTTAATCTCAACGGTATCCTGACCAATCGAAACAACACTTGAATTGAAAAATGCCTTGATCGAACCTTCCTGAATTCGGTTTTCGATGTCTGGCTTCACCCAATATTTTACACTGTCGCGAATTTCATTCTCGCGTATCACCATCGTCACTTCTGCTCCTTTGCGATAGGTTTCAAGAGCAACATCCACAGCTGAATTTGCAGCCCCCACGACCAACACTTTCTGTCCGAAGTAAGGATGAGGTTCATCATAATAGTGTTTCACCTTCGGACGATCTTCGCCTGGAACATTCAGAAGAAAGGGCAGATCATAAAAACCAAGCGCCAGGATCACTGCGCTTGAGCGATAAGATCCTTTGGTTGTTTCGATTACCTTGACAGAATCCGTTGATCTAACTGAATTCACTTTCTCATAGAGCTTTACATCAAGCTCCCAGCCCATCGTCACCCTGCGGTAATACTCCAGCGCTTCAAACCGGTTTGGTTTCGGCCCATGTGAAATAAAGGGGACGTTTCCGATTTCCAACCTGTCTGAAGTAGAAAAGAACGTCATGTTCAACGGGTAATTGTAAAGCGAATTTACCAGGCAGCCTTTCTCAATTATGACATAGCGTAAGCCAGCCTTTTTTGCCTCAATTCCGCAAGCCAATCCTATCGGACCGCCACCGACAATTACTAAATCGTAAATCTTATTCGTTGCTGTCATGCAGGATTTCCATTGTTACCGTTGGCATCGTAATTTTAGTAATGCATACCAAACGTCAGCAAAACTATGCCGGTTCCTAAAGATGATAAATCGCAGCTATATTTCATCGCTTTCATTCCGCCCGCTCCGGTTTTTGAAGATGCATTGAGATTTAAACAATACTTCCAGGAAAATCATAACAGCAAGGCGGCATTGAATTCGCCACCGCACATTACGCTACATATGCCATTTAGGTGGCGCCTCGACAAAGAAGAAAAACTGGTTGAAAAACTGGGTGATTTTATCAGGCGCCATGACCCGATCAAAATCTGCATTGATAATTTTGCGTCTTTCCCGCCACGCGTAATTTTCCTGAACGTGGTAACGAGTGAGCCTTTGGTGACCTTCCAAAAAGCATTGCACCGTTTCTGCAAGAAGGAGCTTAACCTCTTTAATGCCAATTACAAGGAAGACGCGTATCACCCTCACGTGACGCTGGCCTTTCGCGATCTTAAAAAATCGGCTTATGCCGAAGCATGGCCTGAATTTGAAAAAAAGGAATATCGCGCAGAATTTATTGCTGACAAGGTTGCGCTTCTAAAGCACGATGGAAAGCAGTGGAAAGTTCTAAAAAGTTTCACACTCGAATCTTCCTACTCAACCCAAAATAGCGAAGAGCTTGAGACTACCGAAGGGTGAGATTACTTCTCGCAGAAGCTCCCTTTCGCGATATACAGTTTTTTGGTCACGATGTCGATCAAGCCTTCGCGAACTCCGGGATCTGACTCCAATAATTCATTCGAAACCTCACCCTTCATGATCATAATGCCGCCATCGTGGTCGCCAAAAATTCCCTCCAAAATTACATTACCCGTTTTTGCTATTTCCTTCAGGTAATCATTGTGATGCTTAATGATTGTTGGGTAAGTAGCCGCATTAAACTTGCTTACCACCGCATTAAATCTGACGAATGAATAGAAAGTCATTTCATAAGGTTCTTTCGCACCGCACACCTGGCCTTGCCGTGGCGTGAACGGCAGGACTTCAACATTCCAACGTTTCGCCTGTATCCCCGGATCTGTGCTGATCCATTCTTCAGCTTCATCAACACTGGAAGTCTTCATTATAAAAATTCCGCCTCCACCTTCGAACGGACCAGCTGCAATCAGCTTGCCTTCTTTGGCCAGCTTATCCATGTTTCCCATGTGCCCTTCCATTATTTTTTTTGTAGCCTCATCCGACAATTTTTCAGCATCGGCTTTCTTATTGAGGAATACAAATACATACGGATTTTGCCCAAATGCAGCGCCCGAAAGAACAAGCAGTAAAAGCAGGAAGACGTTCTTCATAAGAATTATTTTCATCTAACTTAAATATTTAATCCTTATTCGAAGTGGTCGCCAACCCCCTTTTTGCCGAAACGGAAAAATTTTGACACGAACCGACTTATCCTTTCGTTTTCGCCCTGCTTATGATCAAGACCCCGGCTAAAATCAACGCGGTTCCTGCAATCTGCACTGCAATGATTGGCTCGCGAAGGAAGATATTCGCCTGAATTATGGTAGACACAGGTCCGATGCTGCTGATAATTGCTGCATTGTCAGAGCCCACACGCTTAATCCCCTCGGTAACGAGGTATGAGGGGACTACCGTTCCGATCAAGGCCATGAGCACACTGTAAACGTAAACCTGCGGCTCGAGATTGAATAACGATTCGTCACTGGTGATGAAGTAATGTGCAAGCACTGAGAGACAGGCGAAGGTCATTGCGTAACTGTTGTATTTTGCTGCACCCACTAGAGGAATCATCTTTCCGCTGCCGACAATGTAAAGCGCGAATGTTATAGCACAGGCGAAAATCAATGCGGACCCGAGAAAGAAATCTTTTTGTCCCCCGGCAATGTTGGCCTCTCCTACAAACGCCAGCAACAATCCGGCATAAGTCACGCCCACAGCAATCCATTGAATTTTCTTGATCTTGTCGCCAAAAATCAGTGACGAAAATAGTAAGACCAGTGTAGGATAGATAAACAATATGAGTCGTTCGATCCCCGCTGAAACGTATTGCAGCCCGAGGAAATCGAGCAAACTACTCGCATAGTATCCAAGACTTCCAATCAAGGCAACGTAAATCCACTGCCTGGTGGTAAACTTCTTATTATCGCTTTTCGAAGAAGAGATTGCAGCAGACACGAGGAAGAATGGTAGCGAAAAAATCATCCGAAGCGCAAGCAATGTAACCGCTTCAACGGTTGTGTCGCGGTAGGCAAGCTTGACAAAGATTGCTTTTGTGGAAAAACATACGGCTCCGAGCACGCAGAAGATGACCCCTGCGATGAAATACGAACGTGTTGAAGCTGTCATCCGATTTTGCTCAGTACTTTAACAAGCTTATTGAGATCAGCTTCTTTGTTGTACACATTTGGCGATACGCGGATGGCACTCCCACGGTACGAGACAAAAACTTTGTTCTTCAGCAATGCCGTCTTTACCTTATCCGTCTCTATATTTTTCGGGAGTCGGATCCCAAACAGGTGTGAGCCTCTGAAACCTTCGTCTTCAACCCAAAATCCCTTTTCACGAAGCCGTTCAATCGGTCCCTGCGTGATCGATCGGCAATATTCCTGCACGTTCTCCACTTTCCATTTGTTCAATTGAGAAATGGCTTTGATCAACATCGGAACCAGGATGAAATTACTATGCTCACCAACATCATAACGTAATGCACCCGGTTGATAGCGGTTTTCGTAGGTCACCAATCCGGAAAAGTCTTCGCTGTTCAGGCGATTGATCCAGTTCTCTTCCAACGGTATCCCGTTCTTGAACGCATCGCCAAAGTAGGCAACAGCACTTCCGTATGGACCCAACAACCATTTGTATCCTGCGCAAATCAATGCATCAGGCCGAATATCCTGCACGTCAAATGGCAGCGCACCTACCGATTGCGTTCCGTCAATGATCAATAATGCGCTGACATCGTTTGTACGCTTGCGGATCTCCCTTAAATTGAACTTCGTTCCATCGGCCCAATGCACATTACCAAGCGCAACCACTTTGGTTTTTGGTGAAATTGCATCCAGAATTCTTTCATTCCAGATCTTACCCCGATTCACCAGTGTGTCGGGCGGTGAAATCGCCTTCACTTCAGCGCGATTTTCTTCCGCGAGCTTCGCCCAGGCGTAGTAGTTGCTAGGAAATTGCTCAGCCGCCACTACGATCTCGTCACCCGGCTTCAGTGTAATGTTTTTTGCTACCGATGCTATTCCATAAGAAACAGAGGCGATGATGGCAATTGATTTCGGGTCTGGCGCATGAATTAGTTTTGCGAATTCCTGGCGCAGTATTTCGCTGTCTGTGAAAAATCGCTCAGGCGACAGCAGTGTAGGATTTCGTTTCTCTCTCAGTCCTTTGATCCCAACCTTCTCAACACTCTTCAGCAACGGAGCCATGTATGATCCATTGAGATAACTAACGTTAGTCGGAAGCGAGAATTCAGATTGCTTGCACTTCAGCATAAAAAAAAGATTATGATCCGATATACAAGGAAATGTTGAATGAAAAAATCGTTTCGCTGAAAAAGAGACACAACGGGTTGGCATTAGGAATTAGGCATTAGGTGGCATACGCGATCGGGGAACGTCTACAATGAGGCTAGTTAGTTGACGACTCTTTTCAAGTTGTACAACTCCGCATTACCAATGCCTAATGCCTAATTCCTAATGCCTTTTTCTCCGAGGACTACCAGATGAAAATACCACGGACTTACTTCAAGGATGTAGCGTTCCACTCGAACGTATTTATCATATGCATGATATCCTTCTTCATGTATTCAATGGCAGGCGCGAGCGAATCGTTTTGAATCTGCGTGTTGAAGTAAAGTGCTCCGCGAAGAAAGTTTTTAGTCGAATCGGTGATGGTAAATTGAAACTGGCTTGGAACTTCACCTTCCAGTTCGGCAATAACAGCTGTTTCCCCCTTACCGGTTTTTGTAATGATCTCATTGATACCGTAGGCTTTGATCTGGTGCTTGGCCGTAAGTGTATAAGCATCATCCAGGAATTCTTTCAGGAGTTTTTGATTGTTATTGACACGCTTATAGGTGATGTGAACGTTTGATTTAAGAAGCGGGTAATAGATCTCAACCCAGTAGCGCTCGTTGATCGCGGAGGTATCATCCAGCAGTGTAGCATGCTTCGAGATCTCGAACGAGTAGGGAAGGGAATCAGGTAGCTTGATGTATTCAGGCTCGGGAAGTTCAAGCCGATTATAACCTATCGGCTTCGGCAAGTAGTTTTTGTCGCATGCCGCCAACACCATCACCGCGATAGCAAAGAGAAGTATTCTATTTTTTTGCTTCTTCATGGATCTGTACCCGCACTTTCTTTATCTTTTTGAAGTCAACTGCTTCGACCGTAAATGTAAAATCGCCTACCACTATTTTCTCGCCAACTTCCGGCAGTGTGCCATTTACTTCTACCAGCACCCCATTCAATGATTCATTCATTCCCTTTACCGGTTGAAAAACAGCAGCGTCCACATTCAATACGCGGCAGAATTCGTAAATGGAAATCTTACCGTCAAATAAGTAATTGTTTTCATTCAAGCGCTGGTAACGAACACCAGGTTCATCAAACTCGTCATTGAAATCGCCAATAATCTCCTCAATAATATCTTCGAGTGTAATTAAGCCAACAACGGTATTCTGGGAGTTCCTGACCAACGCCATATGAACGCGCTTTTCCTGGAACTCTTTTAACAACGAGTCAATTTTTTTCGTGTCCTGCACCATGTAGCCCGGCCGAAGCAACTTTTGCCACTGAAATTCGCGGCCAGCGTCAAGGAACGGAAGCAAGTCTTTGATGTAAAGAAATCCTTCCACGGCATCCAGCGAATCGTTGCAAACCGGCACACGCGAAAAGCCTGACTTTTTAACGAAATCCATCAGCTGGAAAAAATCGAGTTTTGAACTCGTATATGAAATTTCTGATTTCGGTTTCATAACCTGTCGCACGGTCATGGTGCCGAAATTCACTATACCCTCCAGGATCTCTTTTTCTCCTTCAATGGGCTCGTTATCAACGGTGGCAAGTTGAAGCGCTTGCGTTAGCTCTTCAGCTACTGTCTCCTCGGTTTTCGCTTTAATCTTGCGTTCTACTTTGACGGACGTACGCAGAAGAGGCTTCACGATCGGACGCATCAGGCGCACCAGAGCAAGTGTGACCTGGCTATTGGCTCGCGCAATCGGCAGCTTGTTTGAACTGCCGATAATTTTCGAAAGGATCACTCCCGCAAGGGCAAACAAGACGGTGGTAAGAAGCAACGATGACCCGGCAGAGAGATCATTTGACGTTGTTTCTGAATCACTGATGATAGTAATAATCGTAACCACTGCGGTTGCGGTGAGTGCGAGATACTTGCACGTGGTCAGGGTATTTAAAAGAAGTCGCGGTTCTTTGGCGAGAACCGCGATTCTTTTTTCACGAATATCATTACTGGTTTGGAATCGTGCTACTTCATCGTTGTCAAGCGCGAAGTAAGCTGCCTCCACGGCTGATGCCCATCCCGAAAAGAACAGGAGCACCGCCAGTAACAAAAAGTACAGCAGGCTCTGATCTGAAAAGATGGTCAGAATAAAACTAAAACTGGGAGGCTCGTCCAAGTAAGAGATCTTTTAGTTGAAAATTAAAAAGGAAGGTCATCAGTGCTGTTGTCCGGAGGGGCGCTGTAGCTTCCTGCCGATGCACGTTCCGTTGATCGCGATCCGGAGCTGTAATCACCGGATGAAGATCCGCCACCACTTCCACCGCTGCGCGATCCAAGCATGGTCATGTTGTCAGCAACAACTTCCGTTGTATAGCGCGTCACGCCATCTTTCTCCCATGAACGTGTGCGCAATTTTCCTTCAATATAAACAAGGTCGCCTTTGTGCAGATAACGCTGGGCAATCTCGGCAAGGCCTCTCCAAAGAACGATGTTATGCCATTCCGTTACTTCCTTTTTCTCGCCAGTAGTCTTATCCTTGTATGATTCCGAAGTAGCAATCGTAAAGTTGGCAACTGCTGCACCATTGTCGAGATTGCGGACTTCAGGTTCTTTGCCGAGACGACCGACAAGAATGACTTTATTTACACCAGACATATTATAAGTTTGTTAGTTACGTGTTTCTTAGTTGCGTGTTACGTGTTGCCCGTTTGCAAAGCTACCGACTTTGTAAGACAACTCGTGTCTTTTAACGTTTGGGTTGCCGGGATAACAAAAGTACCATCTTTCACTTAACTATAAAACATAATGATCGGCCAAGAACCGCGACACCAAAACAGGTTTTGGGAGATCGTTTACCTCCTTGAGGGTGTAAATAGCATGATTACCCGCGATTCCGAGCGGCTTTTTCCGGCTTTTCACGATAATGAAGCGGGAGAAAATCGTCTGATGACTCAAAATATGTTTGTAGGATTTTGAAATCGTTACGCCTTCTGCAGACTTCAGCCACCGACTGAGCGGTTCCTCGCTCACTAATCGCTCGGCCTTCACCGGCTTGTTCCGCTCGATCAGGTGAAAGTCAAAAAGCCCGAGCCAGATGTCTTTTTCCTCGCGTTTCTTCATAACCAGTCTGTTGCCCTGATCAAAAACCACATAATAAAAGTATCGCTTGCGACTGGCTCTCGATTTCAGCTTGACCGGAAGTTGCTGTTGCAGGCCATTCTGGAACGCGTGACAGGATTTCCGGAAGACACATTCTTCACATTTCGGATTTTTTGGGGTGCAAAACAGTGCCCCAAACTCCATTAATCCTTGATTGTAGTCTGCTGGTGCAGTTTCATGAATTAAATCATTCGCCAGTTTGCTGAATCCCTTCTTCCCTTCTGCCGAATTGATCGGGGTATCGATTCCGAATACCCGGCTCAAAACACGAAAAACATTTCCATCTACCACGGCCACCTTCTCATTAAAGCTGATGGAGGCAATTGCTGCGGCTGTGTATTCTCCAATTCCCGGGAGTGAAATCAGTTCGGCATACGTTCCTGGAAATTTTCCCGCATACATTTCAACAATCGTTTGTGCACATTTTTGCAGATTCCGCGCACGCGTGTAGTAGCCGAGCCCCTGCCAGAGGCGCAGCACTTCGTCTTGTGGAGCGCTTGCCAGGTGAGAAACCGTGGGAAATCGTTCGACAAAACGTAAATAGTAGGGTAATCCCTGCGCTACGCGGGTTTGTTGCAGAATTATCTCTGAAAGCCAGATCCTGTACGGGTCCTTTGTCTCGCGCCAGGGAAGCGACCTTTTGTTCTCACTGTACCACTTAACGATTTTATCCGGAAAATATCGTTTACCCATCCCCTTGATTATCAATTTTTTCAATATTCATTTTTAAATCTGGCAAGGCAAACTAAATTTGCCCTCCCGTTTATTTTTTGACTCTAAATATACAACAGTGACGAAAGCAGATATTATCAACGAGATTGCTGAAAAGACAGGTGTGGACAAAGCCGATGTAACGGCATCAGTTGAAGCATTTTTCAGTGTGATCAAGACTTCGATGGCGAATGGCAACAACATATACATCCGAGGCTTTGGAAGTTTCATCAATAAGAAACGCAAGAAGAAGATCGCCCGAAACATCTCCAGAAACACAGCGTTGGTAATTGACGAGCACTTTATTCCCAGCTTCAAGCCTGCCAAGATCTTCATTAACAAGATCAAGAACAGCGAAAAGGTAAAGCAACTGGCAGAAAAATAATTCTGCACAGCCGCAGCACCGCTCAGACTATTCTTGATATATGATCAAAACCCGTATTATACTTCTTGTCGCCAGCGCCCTGCTGATCTGGCTCATTTTTCAATTGCCCAAAGCGGTAGTTGAGAACGAAGCCTCAATGGCGAGCGAATCAGGCACCGGCACCGATACGGTTGCATCGCACATTCAAAGTCACTCTACTGCCCCGGAGGCGGTTCAGGTCCGGATCAAGGAATTCAGGGCCATGATTGCCGGGGGCACGGAAAAAGAAAAAAATGCTATCTTTGCCGACTCTTTAGCAACCCTGTACCGAAAAGCCAACCGTTTTGACAGTGCAGCGTGGTTTGCCGAAGAAGCTTCGAAGTTCTTTAAAACGACTGATAGCTGGACCAAGGCCGGTGACAATTATTACCAGGCTTATACGCTGGCACTGGATCAAACCAGGCAAGGATTGATGGCAACCAAAGCCCAGGAATTTTATGGGAAGGTTCTTGAGGCCGAGCCGGGAAATCTGGAGGTGAAGACGAAGATGGCGATGACCTATCTAACGTCTCCAAACCCCATGCAGGGAATTACCATGCTGCGGGAAGTGCTGGCAAAAGATCCGAAGAACGAGCTTGCCCTGTTTAATATGGGTATGCTTTCAATTCAATCCGGGCAGCATGACCGGGCGATTGAAAGGCTGACAGAACTTGTAAAAGTAAACCCGAATCACGTTCAGGGACAGATGTTGTTAGGCATCGCCTGGATGAATAAGGGAGAGAAAGAACTTGCGCGTGAACAATTTGAGAAAGTAAAGAAGATGGACAACGATCCTGCCGTACAGGCCACGATCGATTCTTATCTGAAAGATTTAAATAAATAACCAAAACATTTCATTTACTATGCCAAGCGGAAAGAAAAGAAAGAAGCACAAAATGGCCACGCACAAGCGTAAGAAGCGTCTTAGAAAGAACAGACATAAGAAGAAGTAATCTTCCCTTGGCGGCAAGGTAGTCCTAATCCTTGCCGTCAAATTCTATACACATCTTTTTCAACTTAACCATTTTGTGTTTTGAGTAACGAACTAATCATTAGTGGCACTCAAGACGGATGTCGTATAGCCCTTCTCAAAGACAAGACGCTGGTTGAATTCCACCAGGAAGCCGAAGGAAGCAAATTCACAGTTGGTGATATCTATCTGGGAACCGTTAAGAAAGTGGTTCCAGGATTAAATGCCGCCTTCATCGATGTAGGGTATGATAAGGATGCCTTTCTACACTACCTCGATCTTGGACCTCAGTTCAGTTCACTTCAAAAGTTTACGAAGCTGGTCCGGGGCAAAAAGATGAATGGTGCCAGACTCGATAAGTTCAACCCCGAACCGGATATTGACAAGCATGGGAAAATAACCCAGCAGCTGTCAAAGAATCAGATGATCCCGGTTCAGGTCGTAAAAGAGCCGATCTCTACAAAAGGGCCACGATTATCCTGTGAACTGTCACTAGCCGGGCGATACCTGGTATTGGTGCCTTTCAGCACTGCTGTAAGCGTTTCCAAAAAAATTACGAGCAGCGAAGAACGCAAACGCCTTCTTCGCCTTATCCAATCCATCAAGCCTGAAAACTTCGGAGTGATCATTCGCACCGTTGCGGAAAACAAAGAAGTGGCCGAGCTTGACCGCGACCTGCGCAATCTTGTCAAGACCTGGGAAGAAGGTATGACGCGTCTTCCAAACGCCAACCCGCGCGAAAAGATCATCGGTGAGCTTGACAAGACCTCATCGCTGCTGCGCGACCTCCTGAACGAGTCGTTTGACAACGTCCATGTAGACGACAAGAAGATGTTTGAAGAAGTACGCAAGTACATTCAAACGATCGCTCCCGATAAGGAAAAAATCGTCAAATATTATAACGGCAAAGCCAAGATCTTTGAGCACTACGGTATTGAAAAGCAAATCAAATCGGCTTTTGGAACAACCGTAAGCTTACGCGGTGGCGGCTACCTCATCATTGAGCACACCGAGGCGCTTCACGTGATCGATGTGAACAGCGGCAATAAATCCAACCGCGAAGAGAACCAGGAAACTACCGCGCTATCGGTGAATGTCGAAGCCGCAAAAGAAATTGCACGCCAGCTGCGTCTTCGCGATATGGGTGGAATCATCGTGATCGACTTCATCGACATGAAGAGCCTCGACAACAAGAAGCTCATCTATAAGGTAATGAAGGAGGAGATGATGGACGATAAGGCCAAGTCCACGGTTCTTCCGTTGTCGAAATTCGGATTGATGCAGATCACCCGCGAGCGTGTTCGTCCACAGATGAATATCGCCACGAAGGAAGTTTGCCCAACATGTAACGGCACCGGAAAGATCACGGCATCGATCCTCACTTCCGATCTCATCGAAACAAACATCGAACATTTGCTGGTGAAGCAAAACGAAAAAGACCTGGTGTTGGCGCTGCACCCATACTTGCACGCGTATTTCACCAAGGGATTTATTTCGCAGCGCATGCGTTGGTATTTCAAATACAAGCGCTGGATCAAGCTTGTGAAAGACACTTCGATGGCAATCACCGAGTACAAGTTTCTGAACAAAGAAGGAGAAGAGATCAACTTGCAGACGAGCGC
>DASWTP010000080.1:0-21081 GCA_036402075.1 Chryseosolibacter sp.
AGAACGGGTCACCGATTGTTCCGTTCAGCACTCCACGAGCCAGCTTTGCCCCGTTGCGAATCGCATACAGTGCTGTTGGAATGTGAAGCGCAGCAGCCTCTGAAACCGGCTTTCCCAAAAGCTCGACCAACGCTTTGCGGATACTTTCATTGCTGATCCCGGCAGACGTAAGAAGAAGTTTCATGGTTATTACAAATTGCCCGCAATGTCTGAATCCGAAGCCGCATGGATGCGGTGTGGATGCGACAAATTACATGGCTGAACACTTCTGAGCTTCGGCATAATCGAACAAACCCGAATACTCCAAAAAATATCCTCTGCGTTAAACCTGCATTTTTGCATTTGAAAGCTCTGGCACGTCATTTCCAAGCGTTCGCGCGACTACACACACCTTTGCGTCCTCAGCGCTGATGAGCTATGAACACCTGATGAATCACAACCCGGGCGCGATGCTTTTGCCAACGCACCTGCATTGGTCGTTTTGACAATAGCAATCGCCATGCATAATCGAACATACCCGAATACTCCAAAAAATATCCTCTGCGTTAAACCTGCATTTAAAAGTTCTGGCACGTCATTTCCAAGCGTTCGCGCGACTACCAACCCTTGCGGTATCAGCGTTCTTGTGGCCGGCAGTGTTCGTGAAGAACAGCAGCACGGTCGGAAAAAGATGCAAATGTGGGTCTACCAGTTTCGAGTTACCCACATTCACAGGATAGGCTTCCAACCATCAAAACCTTCGACTCCTACCCTTTCCGTCCAACCATCATTTTACTGGCGAAATGTCAAATAAATATCCCGCCCGCCACTTCTATGCGCTGGGCATTCACCCACTTCGCATCGTCACTGCAAAGGAAGGCCACTACACCACCAATGTCATCGGCAACACCGACACGACCAAGAGCCGTCAGGGATGAGATCATGTTGTTGAGATCTTTATTGTCACGCACAGCGCCACCGCCAAAATCAGTTTCGATTGCACCCGGTGCTACCACGTTCACACGGATTTTACGTGCACCCAACTCTTTCGCCTGGTACTTGGTAAGGGTTTCCACGGCACCTTTCATCGTGCCATACGCGGAGTAGCCGGGAAATGAGAAGCGTGCCAGGCCGGATGAAATATTTACGATGCTTCCTCCATCATTCAATACCGGGAGAAGTTTTTGGGTGAGGAAAAAGGGAGCTTTAAGGTGGATGTTTACCATCGTGTCGAATTGCTCCGGTGTTGTGTCAGTAAACGCCATGTGTGTTCCAACGCCTGCGTTGTTCACCAGCGCGTCAATCTTATCAACACCAAAGGACGCCTTCAATGCAGACTTCAGGTTTGCCACGAATGAACCGAATGATTGGGTGATTGCTACATCGAGCTGGAGGGCGTGTGCTTTTCCGTTCTGTGTTTTTATCTGGTCGACTACGCGGTCCGCTTCGTCTTTGCGACTGTGATACGTGAGGATAACGTCAAAACCTCTTGCTGCCAACTTCAGGGCCATGTCTTTACCCAGGCCACGGCTTCCGCCCGTTACGAGGGCGACTTTGTTTTTTGTGCTTGTCATCTTTTTAATTGATTTAATAGCACAAAGTTGATTGAACGGGTCTTCGAATGCGTTGCGCGGATCAATCGGGTATTTGCAAAATTCAAATAACCTGTCCGATCGGCAAGGCGGTGCTTCGAAAAGCGGCCGGAGAAAGCTGATTCTGCTTTTTAAAGAAGTTGGAAAAATGTGCAACCTCTTCAAAACCCAGGCTGAAAGCGATTTCCGAAACGTTCCAGTTGGTTTGCTTCAGCAGGATTTTCGCTTCCTGGTTTAAGCGGCTTGCGATAATTTCAGTCGTAGTCTTTCCGGTGGTTTCTTTTAACACTTTGTTCAGGTGGTTAACGTGTACACGCAGCACATCAGCAAAATCTTTGGCGGTCTTTAACTGCACCACCTGTGTAGTGTTTTCGATCGGGAACTGGCGTTCAAGCAGTTCAATGAATAAGCTGAAAATCCTTGTCGATGCGTTGATCTGAAGCAGACTGGGTTTCATCGGTTGCAGTTTCTGACCATAGTGAATCAATTCGAGCAAGTAGTTCCGAAGCAGGTCATATTTGTATGCATAGTCAGACTGAATTTCGCCATGCATTTTTTCAAAAATCGAGTTGAGTTCCTGATACTGTTGCAGCGAGATCTGAAAAACGAAATCGCTTTGCGGTGAGAAAATCGGCAGCTTGTCAATGTCAAAACCGGTTTTTGACTTAGGCATGAAATCTGGTGTAAATACGCAAAAGTGTCCGGCCTGATTGGTGTCGAGCGGGGTGTAGCGATATGGAATCTTAGGCGTGGCAAACAGCACTCCATACTCTTCAATTTCAAGCACTTTGTCTGCATAATCCACGCGGTTGCGACCTTTGACGAGGCTTATCTTGTAATAGGTTCTGCGATTGTACGGCATGACCGTATTTTTTTTACAGTACATGTCGGCAATGTTGAAAACGTTAAAGTGCCCGATATCGCGCGTGCTCTGGTCATCCAGGAAATAATTGAGTTCGGAACATACGGTACCGAAGATTTCCTGATAAAAGGCTTTCACCGAGGTCGTAGTCATAGCTTGCAAAATTCAAAGGTTCTGGTGGGGATGATAACACCGGGCAGCATCGGAAAGTTCGGAGGGGTTGCCAATTGGCCACCCTCAAACTAGCCGCTCTGTGTATTAACGGGTCAACGTCAACTAATCACCATCTAACGACTCATGCAAACATCCGCACCCCATGAAAGATCGCTTCCTTTCCCTTAACCTTATAAAGATACGAATCCAATCGCAGTGTAATACGTTCCTCTTTTTTTGCGCTGTAACCGTACGGCACCAGCAACTTTAGATCAATGGGAAAATTCTGCTTCCTGCATTCATCAACAAATTCCTTAAAGGTAAAAGCAGGAAGCAGGTTCAATTCAATCTCGGCTAACTTCGCACCAACTTCTTCTATGTTCAGGCTGGATTTATTCACCACCTGGTAGTCCAGAAACAGCTGACGGCAGATGTCCACTTTATCATCATGCACGATATACTTGGCATATTCGCCAGGCTGATCTAGCTTAATTCCTTTGACATAGGCTGCACCGTCTTTATCAAGTTTGCTGATGGAGGTATAGATATTGATCCGCTTGTTCTTCCTGATTTTACCGTTGAAGTCGCACAGTATTTTGCAAATGAAAATGTACCGGATGAACGCACCGTTCCTCCTTTCTCTCCGTTGTGTCTCATAGTCTTCAATATAGAAGGACCTGATGTACATCACTTGCCCGTAGCCGTCTTCGGTGGTGACCCATTGCCCCAATTCAAAAGGTATTTCACCAGCTGGTTTTTTCGCCATAATATGCTTTACTTCTTTTTGTTCTCGATATCAATACGCTCTGAAGGAAACGCTGCCGAGCAAAAGGCCAAGCACATGGGATTGCCGCCAACAACGCTAGCAAATGTTCAACAACTATTTCGCAGCTAGTCCTTAACGCCCAGCGCGTCCAGGAGTTTCCGAGCTTCTGTGCTTCCCAGGGATGCTGCCTTTCTAAAGTCGTCAGCTGCCTGCGAAGTTTTGTTTGTTCTGACCAGCATTTTACCGCGTTCAACATACGCGTTTGCGTTCGCCTTATCGACTTTTATCGCCTCCTTAAAAGCGTTGAGGGCTTCATCCGGAGTATTGGATCGGTCTGCCAGGATTCCCTTCAACGTTAACAAATACGAAAGGTCTTCCTTTCTGACTTCTGCATCCTTGTGATCTAATGCTTCCGGCAGCCCCTGTTCAATTGCCGGCCAATTGTTTTGCCGAGCGTGGATTTTCAACTTTTTTGCGTATGCTTCGGTGAACCATGGCCGATGCTTGACGAAGCTTGTCAACGCGGAAACCGCCAGAGCCGTGTCGCCTTTCAGCAACACCGAATCCACGAGGTGCATCATGTCCTTTTGATTGAAGTCATTTACGCGGGCGTTGGCAAAATCCATGTACATCGGCAGCCGTTGATTCAGGTCCCGGTACGCCACCCCGCGGTAGCTGATCGTTTGTATGTCGGTAGAGTCCCGTTTCAGATACGCTGAGAAATCGGCAACCGCCTTTTCAAGTTCTTTATTGTAGTAGTAGGAAATACCTCGAATCTTATACATCACGTAAGAGTCGGGCATTAGTTTAAGAACGGTGGTAAAATCTTCAATTGAGCGGTCCCACTCCTTCAACTCCTGCCGGTAAATTCCTCGTTTTTTATAAGCATCGGCAATCGTTTTATCGCGATAGATCGCCTCGTTGTAAAGATCAAACGCCCGGACATGATTTCCGCGATGTTCCGATGCCACCGCCTTAAGGTAAATGGCAAGCGGTTCCTGGTTCGGGTTTGATGTCTGGTCGATCCTGCGAATACTTTCGTCAAACGCCCCCGTCATAATAAGGCAATACGCCTGCTTGAATTTGGCGGCATCGTCATCGCTCAGTCCGTACACGCGGGTGAGCGTATAGGCACCCACATTTTGAATGTCGATTTTCTTATCGATCCACGACTGCTGGCCTTCAAAGTTATTGTCGTCTGTGGTAGTGCTCTTAATTACTTTTTGAAAATCGATAAAGGCCCGATCGTACTCGCCCATGATGGTAAGCAGCACGCCACGCAGATACGACCCGATAACGTAGGTTGGACTTACCCTGATTAAGCGATTTAAGTCACGCAGCGACTGCTCCTTGTTCTTGTCGAACACCAGTATGCTTCTCATCATGAGCGCATCCCGGTTAAGGGAATCGGAGGCAAGGACGGTTGCAAATTCTCCGAGCGCCACCGACTCGCGTTTGTTGGCAAGCAGTTCAAGAATCGCAAGGCTGATACGGGCATCATGGTATGCCTTGTCCACCTCGAGACAGCGCTGATAATTCCTGATTGCTGCCGGCAGATTCTTTTCGGCTTCCTTCACGCAGCCGAGTACGTAGTATGCCGCGGGCCTGAGCTTGTCGATCTGAATGGCAGCGTTTGCCGCAGACTCACTTTGCTGGAATGACGACAATGCAAGGTAGCACCTTGCCTCTTCGATCCGGGCTTCATACAATTTGTTATTGAGCTTGCTTGCGCTCCTGAGGTCAGCCAGGGCTTCGTGATATCGTCTCATCAGCTTTCGCGCAACTGCCCTGTAGTAGAAGGCCTGCCACAGGGTTGCGTCCTGCTCCAGCACAATCGTGAAGCTTGCTTCTGCCTGCAGCGGTTGCTCTTCAAGCAAATAATTAATTCCGTCATTCAGGTCGGCCTGGATCTTTCCCTGCATGTTCCAGGTGACCGAAATAGGTTCGTATTTGTCGCTGCGGCTGTTCAAAAAATTATTCACAACAGGACCCGCAGCTGCATAATGCAATTGCGCAACGGCAAGGCTACCGCTGCAAAGCGTAAGGATCGCACTGAAAACGACTCTCATACAGATCGGTGATGCTTTTGCTAGTTATTTCTATTAAATCCGACAGACTCTTTCAGTCGCACATTAATGGGTTGACCTTTATAGGTGGCTGGAATCCATTTTCCAGACGACTTTCTAATCAACTGCGTGAGACGTTTGTCAAGTTTGGGATTTGTGGAAGCATTAATTGTGATGTCTCCTATCGTTCCGTCTTTCTGCACGACATAGGAAAAGTTAAAGCCCACCTCCTGCGTAAAGCCACTCATGAGTTCCATCATGAACGCCTGATTTCCTTTTTTATAGATCGGTTCTATTCCATGAGCATTGGCGTATACCGTGTCGGCATTGACAACTTCGTGTGAGTATTTGACAGTGCCATTCGTTTGGAACACATGCGTTGGAATGAGGTGGTACCGGATCGGGTCGTCACCGGTTGCATCCAGCAGGGTGATTTCACTTTCGGTGTATTGCTCAATAATGAACTCCTGAACCGGAGCGATCTTCAAGTGATTGCCTGCACGACTATAAGTGGTTACGATTGTGCTCCCGGGAAAAACCAGGTAAAGCTCTTTGCCGGTGAAAACGTACCTGACGAAGATCCGCGATCCGTGGTTCCGGGGAAGCTGCTCTCCATCCTGGTATTCCGCCCGAACACGAATCCAGTCACCCGCGACAGTTGCAAAATCCTGAGCGTTAGCAGAGTAGAAAAACAGGCACAGCAGAAGTGCTGCAAGGGTCTTCTTTGGCATAGGTAGTGGTTAATTTCCGCCAACAAGATAACGAAAAGTTGGCAGACCTGCTCCTCTTGCCAGCGATGACAAATAGCCGCCTTTTCGCTGGCCAGCTTTTGCTGCGCGTCTTTTGGAATGATCACTAAATCTGAACGAGTCCGTTCTTGATAGCGTACATCACCAATCCGATTCTGCTTTTTACATTCAGCTTCTCGAAAAGCGTGTTGCGGTAGCCATCAATCGTTTTTGGACTAAGAAACATTTTGCCTGCAATCTCATGGTAGGTCATTTCACTGCAGGCTAACTTCAAAAATTCTCTTTCCCGATCGTTCATTTGATGGGCATCCCGTACGTTTTGCCCACCGTCAGAATCACCCTGCAAGGCGTGAACGAGCTTGCCTGTTACAAAATCAGTATAGTAAAAGCCTTTGCCGGCTACAGCTTGCAGCGCTTCGCCCAGCTCTTTCGGCTCCACATCTTTGCAAAGATAACCGCGGACGCCAAGCTTGAGCATCTGCACAATGGTCTCCTCCTTTTCAATCATGCTGATCACAAGCACCTTCACCTCAGGGAATTTTTGTTTCAGCCATTGCACACTTAAAAACCCGTCCAGGCCGGGCATGTTAACATCCATTAGCACGATGTCAGGAAGAGCACCACTTTCGATTTTTTGCTGCAGCTCGATGCCGTTGTTGGCCTCAAACAAGATAACAGTGTTTGGATGAGCAACTTCGATCAGGCTTATAAGGCCTTTGCGAAACAGTTTGTGATCATCTACAAGCGCAAGCTTAATCGGTGCAGCAGAAGACATGGGGTTTATCTTGCTAATTCTATAGAAATCGTTGTTCCATTCATTGGCGAACTCAGTATGTGAAGTTCGGCATTGATCAGTTTTGCCCGGCTACGCAAGTTCATTAATCCAGAACTTTTTTCGTCTTTGCTTTCGTGGATGTCAAATCCCTGGCCGTCATCCGTGCATGCTAATCTAAATAAATTTTCGGTAGCGTGAAGGGAAATGACAATGCTTTTCGCCTGGCTATGCTTTATTGCGTTGTTAACGGCCTCCTGCATCATCCGGAAAAGTATGACAGTCGTATTATCATCGAACGGGGGAATTGCTCCTTCCTGCACAAGGGAAGCTTGAAATCGTCCGGTTTTATTGAGGCGCTCCACTTCGTTTTGAAGTGCCGTAACGATTCCGACCTGGGCCACGCGGTTTGTGTTGAGGCTAAGCGAAAGCGACTTCAGATCCATGATCAGCTGCCGCGTAAGCTCCAGCGCATCCTCAACCTTGCGCCTGGCGTTGACTGGATCATCAAAGCGAAGCGTAGTTAAGTGAATTTTTACAAGGCTTGCTACCTGGCCAAGGTTATCGTGCAACTCAAACCCGATGTGCTGAAGGGTCTGCTCTTTGATCTCGAGCTGCGCCTGCAGCAGCACCTGGGAATAGTGTTGCTGTAACAACGATTTTTCTTCAAGGTGTTTTCGCTTCTTCTCATTGTAGGTGAATACATAAATAACGACAAATAGACCTGCTACCAGGAATATCAGTGTGCCGATAACTACCAGGAGGATGATGTCGTCTGCCGATACTTGCATAAAAATGAGTAACTCCAGCTTCCGTATAAAATTAAATTAAGCACAATGAAAATCGAAAACCTGACCGGTCTGATGGCCACCTTGTTGATGGAAAGCAAGTAATCAAAAAAAAGGTCCGCCATAACGCTTCCAAAATAAAAGAAGAAAACACCGGTCACGATCCAGAATGGAGGATGATCTTTCAGCTGAAAGTAAGTTTCGCTCTTCAGTAAAAAATAATAGTAAGAAAGAGCAAGCAGGATCATATACACAGCAAACATGTTTTTGGTTTTCATGCTGAGCTCCAGGAAACCGCTCTGACTACTTTCATAGAAATAGGTCAGTAAAAGGAGCGTAAGCCCTGCTACGATCCAGGGCTTACTGTTATAATAGGGAGCACTGATCTGATGCATCAGCCAGCTCAGGAAAAGCAGCTCCACTCCCATAAATAAATTAAAGACCCAGTAATTATTGGGTTGCCTGAACTGGAAATACACCAGGTATCCTGCGAACTCGGTGACTAAGGTCAGCGCGAGAAACCAGATCATATGGCGAAGATATCCTCCGTTACGCTTCGTCAGGAAAAACAACGAGGAAACCCAGCATAAAAAAGACAGAATGACAATGATGCTAAAAAAGATCATAGGTGTTTACGGAAATATAGTGCCTTGATCCCACGCAAAGTTTTCTCCTTTCTTGTTGTCAACGTTATTATGCCTGTAGTACCTCCGGATGCTGTCATCAGAATCCATGTAATCATATATGGTTCCGGTCAGGGTGTCGTACATGGTGGGTATGAAATAAATGTTCAGGCGTGGTTTATCGTATTTCTTCGGGTCGTTGATAATGTTGGGATAAAAGCCAAGCTCCCATACGCAATTTTCTTTCGGTTGATGTGTGCTAGCAAATTTCTTCAATTCATCATGAAGATACTTAATGCCATCGATACTATGGAGCACGCCCGACATTTTATATTTGCCGTTCAGCGCAAGCTTAACCATCGCTCCTCTATTTCTATATGTCTCAAGAGCCTTTACAGCCTGGGTATACGGAACGGGGGTTGGATAAGGAATGGACAACGAGTCGGCCGCATAAACTTTGGATGGAAGGCCACTAAAGTCGTAGTCCGGGAGCCTGAACCACAGGTATCCGATCAAAAGCCCGATCACAATACCAATAATAGCGCCCACGCTGTTTCTCATCAGTAGTCTCATCGATGAAGTTTCTTTTTTGTTTTCCATGTCAGTAGAGTTTAAAGGTTTCTGCTAACCTACTATTCCTTTAACTGATTTTCCAGTAGTGGTAAACGAATTGGGGCTTCTCCCCTGACGAAACAGGAAAAACCCTGTATCAATCTCCATTCTTTTCCTTTTGACCAGTATGTCAGTCCGTTGCAACCTTTGTCACGTGACGACCGGGAAAATAATTTCATTAAACCCCAACAGTTATGAATACACTTAACAAGATCATTGAAAAAGTAGTGACCTCCGTAGGATGGTTGCTCCTGTTTGCCGTGCTTGGTTTTTATGTCTATGGTGTGACTGAGGCTATCCGTCAAACCATTCTTGCAAACTCCCAGAGACCCGTAGTTTACCCTGAGTTTCTCTCCACCACGGTGGGGTCGATCCAGGCTCTGCTCCTTACCAACCTGGGCATTTTGCTTGGGATTTCGGTTACGGCACCGCAGTCAGGCATAGCGCAATCGATGCGGCTCACGAGTGATTCTTCTGAAGGAGGTCCTACCCCCGCGCTCGACTTTCAGAACAAAGTACAGCTTTTCGCGCTGCTTGTCTTCGTGTTCAGTCTCATCGCGTGCACAGTAACATGGATTGCAAAGGGTTTTGACACGGACACAACCCACCAGGTTCCGCTGATCGTAGAGTGTGCCAAAATGTTCATTGGTGTTTCGCTGGCATACCTCACGCTGATGCTACGCACGCGCCCTGGCCAAACCTTAAACTTTAACAAAAATGATATGGCAACAAGAAGTACAGTTACAAAAAAGGTAAAACAGTTCATCGGTGAACTTACCAACAGAGACCCCGGGACAATACGCGTTGGCGATTCACTATCCGATTTTGGCTTTGATGATAATGGCATCAGGCTACTGCTTGAACAAATAAATCCTGAGTGGGGTATCCTAATCTTACCGTCAGAGGCAGCTAATTGTGAAACCGTAAATGACCTGGTAAGCCTGGTGATGGAGAAGCTCCCTTGATAGCAATTGATGTGAGGTTAGTTTATAAAAACAATTTACTATGAATACAATATTCAACAGCAGCTTCCTATTTCTGATCACGCTATTCTTTCTTCCGCAAATATCAAAAGGTCAAAAACTTGAATCTTTTGACATATCCCCAAAAGACAATATGATTTCTGAAGGCGAACTTAGAGCGTATCTTTTTCACAGTCAGATCAAGCGGATATCGAAAGGCGATCGAAACAAAGATGGAAAACTCGATGACTCAGAGGTGGACAGTTTTGTAGATGAGATTAAAGAAATTTATGGTACGCCCGGTCCGTTCAGCTATGATCAGGTGCTAGATATATACGGTCCTTCAAAAGAATTTAGCATGTGGGGAGTCCTTATTCGGGAATCGCACGAAGAAATTTCTTCCTCGTCAACCATAACACCCATTTCAAAAGTCAAGGCAGCAATGTTCTCTTACACCTACGATTATCCCACCAAGGCAGTAACGTGGCTCGCAAAAGGCGCGATACTCCGGCCGATCTTTTCTAAAAGTGAAAAAGCCGCCTTTGTTCCCAGTATAACATTCAACCGAGTTATCTCGGATGATTCAACGAAGGAAGCGAATTCATTCATTCCGCGCCTTGGGTATCATCGTTACTTTAGTTATAAGCGGTCGATTCATATTGCCAGGGCATTTGTCAATTACGGCACCGATTTTTCCTTCGAAAGCGCTCAGGCAGGAATAGAGCTTGAGTATGAGCCGATATTGCGAAAGTTTCCAATCGGCAGGTATTACGCAATCATCAAGAACGACTCCGATGTGGCGGTGGAGCTCCGAACAAAAGCGTATTTGCATTTTGAAGTTGGATACGTGATGGAGGCCGGAAACAAGGAGAATCTCGAACAAGAGTCCGAATACGCAAGGGTTGGTGGCAAGGGTGCGATTGACCTACGCTTTTTTGAGAGGTTGGAAGTGAGCGCCTCCTATCACTATCTGCACGGGTTGTCAGGGACGCCAAGCAAAAGCCGGCAAACTACCTACGGATGTAGTTACAGCATTGGGACTGATGGAAATTTCTCAATCGCTGCAGAATATCAATATGGTAACGTGCCCATCACTCAGGAGGAAGTCGAGAACTTCACGATTGGATTTGGAATTAAGTTCTGAAATCTACTAGCAAGAACACGCGTGACATTTTTCACACCAAGCAATCACACTAAACTAAATTCAATATGAACTTTCAAATCAAAACTTTCTATAGCACTACCGCGCAGGCGGTAGAAAACGAGGCCAATGCCTGGCTCAAACACGCCATGGTCCTGGAAATCATTTCAATTACATACACCACTACGCCAGAGCCATCGCAGTATTATCCGGCCAATGCATATCCCGGCTTTAAGCACACCATGGTGATTGCATACCGGGGAAAATAAAATACAGCACACAGGGAAATGCATGATCATAACAATCAAAAAAAGTCTTGTCATATCCCTGAAAACAGTTTGCGTATTCCAATTGGCTGAGTAAAAAAAGCAGTACGTTTAATTATAATTATGCGAGCCCAGCCATTGAAGTAATCTTCAAAGGATGGGCTCTTTTGTTTTTATGTTCAACAATTAAACTCTTAAAAAAATGGCTAAGAGAAATTTAACGGGCGCCAAGAAAGTAGTTTTCAACGCGCTGAAGTCGGGCGTAGTAGATCCAAAAATCTCGCTCGAAAGTATGGTGTCAAAGTTCGAAGGCAATATCGATGAGGTTGCCGGATACGTTGCAGCGTGGGACAGATACGTCCTGGTGGTAGCGCAGGACGCAGAGATCCTTGAAAACAATCCGCTGGAAAACCGGATATCAGCACTGGAGCAAAAAATTAAATAGATCGATTTTGCAACAGATCAACGTTTCAAATAACTGGATCGCTGATAATTCCAGGTTGTGGCTCAAGGATGTAGTACTTGAGTCACAACCGGTTTTATTCAGAAAACTGAAAGCTGTTTGTGAAATAGCATTTCTGGAGCATTTCGTTTCAACAACACCGAACCTTGACTTGAGGGGCGTTGTCGATGGGGTTTTATTCGAGCTGGTTAGCTCGCAACGGTTTCAGTCACTCATGAGGCACAACGTGAGGCATGCAAACCTCTTCCTTCCTATTCTTTATTCCTTTCTGACACGATATAGTGAAACAATCCGGCCAGAACTAAAACACAACATCTCCCTCTTGATAGGCCTCTTTCAACGGGAATCGAAAGAGCGCCTGCCGTTCAGGATTATGGACGCCTATCACGGGCTCCATAAGTTAACGGGCGAGAAAACATTGCCTGAAAAGATCGACACGATCGCAGCATTTGGCTCGTTGGGTAAAGCAAAATACCTGCATGATATTTCACTCACTGACGACTATGCTATCACCCACACAATCTTCTATTTGACAGACTTTGGTACAAGGAAATTAAATCCTTCGGTCAACTCAGTAGAATTTATTAATGAAATACTTACAACACTTGGAGATAAAGCGATCGATGAGAACAACTTAGACCTGCTCTCCGAATATGCGTTGTGCAAGCAATGTTTGCATCAACAAGATGAAGCGTTAAGTCGATTCGTCAACATTCTTCAAACGTCTTTCGTGCCGGCAGGCTATTGGCCGGGGCCGGTCGATCTTCATTCCAAACTGCGCAAAGAGGGAATCCACCCGGAACAATATCCATTTCTTGAAAACTACCACACCACGATCCTTGCCAACGAAGTGTTGAAGCGGCACTCTTTTGGAAATCAAAAACCGTCACCCAACTCCAAAACCGATTTTGCTGTTCCAGACTCAAATACATTCTTTTTCAGGAACGCAAAGCCCGCCAATACAACTGAAACACTCGTTCATCTTTACGAATCCACAATTGAGCAGATTCGCATCACTGGCAATTTCGATTCCACACACTTTGAATACGCGACCGAGGACCTCTTCGAGCCCGAACATATTCTGTCCACATGCAATTACTTTTTCTATATGGGGCAGCGGTCTGTCCCACCGCCAGATCGTTTGAAACCTTTGTTTGAAGCGGTGTGCGAAGAAAACCCGCAGCGTACTGTTCCCAATTTCAGATTTTTGAGGATGTGGTTATTGAGTCATTCCATCCTCGAACGAACACCCATCAATATTTTGGATGTAAAGCGCCTGGTTGACCAAGAGATATCCGTTAATGCAGGACGGATAACGGTGCTTGATGCGGATGTCCTGATCTCCGCTGCGCTGATAAATCGTTTTTTTTCGCCTGCGCCCGCCCTTGAACTTTGGTCAATCATCAAAAGAAAAATCAACCTGGCAGTCGTAACCGGTGATTTGTCAGAGTTTTGTTCCTTGTTTGCAACTTGCCTCATCGTATTTGATAGAGAATTGCTCGAGGAGAATTTCGAGTCGTGGTACGATTATTATTTGTCAATGAATTGTGCGGGTATGAACTACGGATGGATCCCGTTGACCGATGCAGGCGCAGTTTCTTTTTCGATAAAGGCCCGTGAAGTTTTGCTGGCAGGGCTGGTATCGGAGGTAGAAAGCGAGTTCAATATCCATCACTCTGAGCTGGCTCAAATTTAACACGGAAGAGGCAACCGGCTGAATGCTGCCACGTGCAAACAGGTGTGAATCGAAATCGTAGCACCCTGGCAATTCCAGGTTTAGACCATTGCAGCTTCTTCCTGCTTCTCTTGTTTTTGCATGTCACCCACCTTTTCTTTCTCGCTCAGTCTTGTGCCGATAATGGCATACAAAATAACAATGGAACCAAAAAAAATCGCGAAACATAGAAAGAAGGTTACATAGGTAAATAACCATCCCGTTTTGTTGAAGGGAAAGTGGTTGATGAAATCCGTGAGTGTTGCCGAGTCAACGGTAGCGGGGCTGCTCAAATACTCCTTCAGCTTCTCTTCCTTTACGATTGGAATGACAACTTTGCCATTAGCATCCTCAAAAACATAACTCATGAATAACATGGAATAAACCAATCCAACGAACATAATCACAACCACCAGCGCACCGACCATCTTGTTAAACCGCTTTGCGGAGTACTTGATGATTTTAGCTTTGTTTAGCAATACCATCGCGAAGATCGTTGTGCACAACACTTCCAGGGCGATAAAAAACAAAGGTCTCCCATTCTCGAATGGTGGTATAAAGTTGTCGTCCTTAAACAGCATGAAGACAGGGACCTGCGAAGTAAGCCCTGACAACGTGACAAGAATATTTCCAATTGCCTTCATATCAGTCCTTCGCGATGGTGAGCAGATTTACATTCATGTCTTTATCCAGATTCCAGTCCTGGATCGATGGTTTATTGTCTGAGTATACCACGATGGCTTTATGCGGACGGGCTTGCGTGGTAAAAAAGTTGTTACCAGTATTGATCTTCCAGGGCTTAATGCTCGCGTTGAGTGTGCGGATCCTCTTGACCAGATCGAGGCCAGTGTACTTGTCGAAATAATAGAGCTTCCAGTCGAACATATTAATCAGATACTTTTCAACATTCTCGGGTGTTGTAACCAGCTTTGCCTGCGTGGGACTGGGAGCCGGTGCCAGCAACATTTTGCCAATAATTTCATTAAAGTCTTCGTTTGGTGTGACAATAATTTCTGTCCTCCGGTTCTGCGCCTTTCCCTGGTCAGAATCGTTTGGGGCGATGGGACTGTATTCACCGCGGCCGGCCACCACGAGCTGCGAAGGTGCGATCTTCGTTGACAGGATCTTGAACACAGATCGCGCACGCAAGACGCTTAACTCTACATTATCCTTGTAAAGCTCGTTTGGCATGACAGGCACGTTGTCGGTATGTCCCTCCACCGTGAAAGTAAGATCATTGTGGTCGGAGAGCGCCTCTGCAAGCTCAGCAAGCTTTTGTTTGCCCGACTGATTGATAATCGTACTTCCGGAGGCAAACAGCAACTTTTCATTCAGCGAAATGAGCAACCTTCCGTTGTCAGGCTTAATAGTAACCGAGTTGTCATTGAGGTCCTTAAATACATTTTGGATGGACTGTGAAAGGGACGTCCACTCCTGCGCTTGCAAAGCAAGATGTTCTTCCATTACCTGCTGTCGGGCGTAGGCTTCTTGCAACTGAACGTTCTTTTCAGACAAACCCTTCTTAAGGTTATCGACCATACCGTGCGACACCTTTAATTCCGACTCATATTCCCGAAGTTTTGCTTTTGTTTTTACTGACTCGGTTAACTGCTCCTGGGCCTTTCGCTCAAGCGCTTTTACTATGCCTCCATAATAAGCGCGCGTCCTTTCCAGCGTGTCAAGCACATACACAAGGCTGTCGTAAAGTTTCGTTTTTTCGGTACTGACCGCTGCTATCTGGCTATCTTTCTCTTTGATTGTTGCCAGATACATTTTCTTCGAGACGCATCCCTGTATGCAAACGAAGACAACGAACAATGCAATTAAAGTAATAGACGAACGGCATGTAGAGACAATCATGATGAGACGGATTTTGTAGTTGTTTTAAAACGAGCCATTGCCAAACCAATTCGGGCGCGCAAGAGCGCTAAGCCGATGGCGACATTTATAAGGCGACTCCCCGTGGGCTGGCGATCAGATTGGATCAGGTGGGTCAAAGGAATCTTGAACTAAGATAAAAAAATAATAGTTACGCGGCAATACCAGATCGGGGTTTCTAGCCATATGGCTTCGTCCACCTTCACCTGTTATCAGGGGATACGGAGCGCGCGAACATAGGTATTCGGTTCAACCTTGCCAAGTGCTTGGCGCGATTGAAGAGGTGCAACAAAAAGCATGCTGGCGGTGAACACCAACATGCCCAACCAAAATGAACCGGAACTCATCGGATTGCGCTGTGACGACAATCTCGTTTGTCGCAAGCTGTTACTTGAGCCGACATTGTCGCCAGGATGGCGTAGATCAACAGTCCGTTGGAATTGCTGTCCAAGGGTAAATTCCTCAGCGGTAGGCTTCAGGCCTTTCTTCCATTCGTCCACAGCTCGAAAACACAAACCGAACCAGTTGTGCTACTTAATGGCTATTGCGACAATCTTCATCTCGAATCGAATCTCATCAGCAATTGCTTCGTCTGCCAACACGGCAAAGAACTTACCCGATTTGTACCGCACATCCCAACGCGTTCGATCAATCGTTAGATTTCCTGTCGCGTTCAGCACTCCACCCTTGAGCTCCGTCTTTGCAGGAAAAGTGACCTCGTTGGTTATGCCTTTGACTGTCAGGTTTCCGGTAACGTTAACCATCCCACCTTCTGTCGGGACAACCTTTGTGATCGCGAATGCAGAGGTTGGAAATTTTTTGACATCGAAGAAATCGGGATCTTTTAAGTGATGGATAAGATTATTGTCACTGCCATGGACTTTGTCGGTAATGGTGCTCATATCCATTTCCACGCTGCCACCAACTAGCTGACCATTCTCCATTGCCAATTCACCCTTAGATAGATAAACAAACCCTGTGTGAGCGCCTTTTCCTGCAAGGGCCATCGTACCGGTCCACGTCACAACGCTCTCCTTTTTATCAACCAGGTATTTCTGCCCCGCAAAAGTCATCGTGCGAGTGGTGTTCATTTGAGATCCTGTTTCCACGATTGCCTGAAAGGCGAAGAAAACCGGAGTAGTAATCAAGATCAAAAAAGCCAGCCAGGTGTTTTTCTTTGCGAACATTGTTAATGATTTCTTAAAAAGTTTCATAAGCGATAATTGTTTTTAACTTCACAGCTAACCTACGGGCTCATATTGCCTCCGATGGTAAATCAATTGTAAAAAGAAGTGTAAATGCTTGTAAATTCTCTTTTTAAGATCGTTTTGAACCGGCATGTTCAGGTTCAATGCGTCATTATCACGGTGATGTTGATTCTTGCGTGCACCTCTGGCAGGGCAATAGCGCACGCGAAGTGCATTGTGACCCACCCTGGAGAAACACCAACCCATAAGCTGATCCTTCCAGAACACGATCGTGACTCCCGCCTGAAGCATGTAAATCTCCTCATCCGGCTCATTGGCCACCAGCTGCTCCTTCATGCGGGCGATTCTACTTCGCGGGTATTGCCTGTTACCGAGCTTAGAGAAGGAACGTTTGCCCTTCAGCTTGAAAAGCAATTCTCTTTCAGCCACGACTCGCTCATCGCGCTGTCCCAAAAAATACTACCGAAAACGCAATTCCCGTCAGGCTATACCGTGACCGTGCATGACTGCTTCACATCAAACATTGTCTATGGTTTCCAGGTCAATGCATCAGCACCCGATCTAATAGCCTGCCGCGGTCGAGCCGAACCAATTGGATGTTATTTAATAGAATTTGCATTTCCCGATCTTTACGTGGGCGCAAATCACGGCATAGCGCAAGCGAAAAAGTCTGAGGCAACACAAAAACAAGTGAAGCAATCTGCCACGCGGTCCAACATGGAACGGCAATCGTCAACGTCAACTTCTGGCGAACGTGCTCCGGAACTAGCACGATTCGACAAAATAAAGTCAATTGCCAATGCGCAGCCCCAGGGTTTCTCCAACTCTCGATTCCAGAAAACCGAATACACGTACCCGTTGGTAGACCTGGTGTACACGGGACTGCTAGTTTCGTTAGGCCTTATGTTAATGATCGTCCGTTTCGACAGATTTCTCCAAAGGAAATCTGCGCAGAGTGAACAAAATACCGAACGTAACCAGCAAGTCCCGGACTTACCGTTGATCGGAAATTTCCGATTCGACATCCAGAATCAGCGGTTAGTCCGTGATGGAGAAGTGACTAGCCTGACGGACAAAGAGTGCAGCGTTCTCGTTTTGCTGAATGAAAGCTTTGGAGAACTTGTGCCTCGCGAAACACTTGTGCAGAAGATCTGGCTTAATGAGGGTGTAATCACGGGTCGCAGCCTGGACATGTTTATCTCCCGGCTTCGAAAGAAATTGAGCACTGATCCCGAATTAAGAATAAACAATATTCATGGGAAGGGATATAAACTGGAAAAACAGAGTGGCCCTTGCGTGGACCAAGTCTGCTAGACAACGCGTTTACCTGCGCTTATCGGAGAAGTTACTAACAAAAAAGAACAAAGAACAGATCACATCGCCAACATGTTCCTTGTTCGTTAAAGAGATCAGAACTTATTTTTTGCTGAAGATATACTCGACACTGAAACGTTGTTTCGTTTCAGTGGTTTTCTGATACCCACGCGCATCCATGTAGGCGATAAATTCGTCTGCATCCTTGAAGAACACATCGGTTCCATCTGCGTTCGCAAGGTATAGTTTTACCTGGCGAAACTCTTGCCCCACTTTAGGGCGCTCAATGGTCTTTTGGGCTGAATACTTTGTGCCCTGACTAATGGAGTGAAATCCAATTTCAAACGTTGGCGTTGTCACCGTTGTGAACACTGAATCTCTTTTTTCATTATCACGCGGACCACTGATTGTTATTGTCTTTGTGTATAGCTTTTCCTGGGCGAGGCACTGAGCGGCAGAAATCAAGCTGACTGCAACAACGACAAAGAGAATTGACGGGAGTTTAGAAAATAATCTTTTCATAATAGAGAGGTTTTGGTTGCTGCAATATATGTAAGCACCCAAAATAAATCAAGCTTCGAAATTCTCTTTAGCAGATATTCCAGCGCTCATCACCCATGTTTCGGTTGCCGAATGGAGTGCAAACACTCGGATGAAAAGTGCTGGCATGAATGGACGCAAAACATTGTTGACAGTTAAAACGAAATATCGAATCTTCCATCCGTTATCGAAATTTTCTCGCAGCCGTTTCCCTCGGCAGTCAATTCAAACGTGCCTGCCAGAATACGATTGATCGTATCGAATCGCACCAAGGTCACGTTCCCTGACGTGATGTGCTCTTCAAAGTAATTGCAACCTTTGATGGAGCACTTTGCATCGCGGTATGGAGGGCTTGTGAGCTCATAGGTGCCGGGTTGAATCTTTTCTGTGCCGTTTTGAATTAACGTCATGGAAATCCATTGAGCGGTGTCATGCTTAAGTGGATCGACTACGGTGCCACCGAACTGCAGAATTTTCAAACCATAGTTTGCATAGACACGATATCCTGAGTACGGAACAAACGCTTTACCGTTGACGAGGCAACCAAACGTGTGCTCACCACTAGATGTTATGGCAGGAAGTTTCTCTAATTCCGATTTCGCTTCTGTTTCTTGGAATATCAATTCGCACCCAGGCAGGGTAACCAGTACAACGAAGAGTAACAGTACGCTGAATACCATCTGTTTCATCTTTGCGAGGGTTAAGGCCAATGTAATTTAACAGTTCGTGCCGACTTGGAAAAGAAAAGGCGCAATCGTCTTTCTTCCACGATAATTTTGGTACCTTGTCATACTTTATTATCAACCCGCCCTTTCAAGCTCCAGAGCAAAGCCGCTTGTTCAGCACGTTTTCTTAGTAAAGCAGTGTTTTTTTCACATGCGTTTTGGAAGCGTTCTATGACAACAATGAAAATTCTGATAGTGGATGACGATCGCGAAGATGCTGACGTTCTTTACGAAGCCGTAAAAGGAGTAGCGCCCATGTCTGACTGTCGCATTGTGCACAGCGCGCTCGATGCACAAACCACAGTTGAGCACTTTATTCCACACTTCGTTTTCCTGGATGCGATCATGTATCCGGTTGACGGCAAAGAAACCCTGCGCCATCTTTCGCAGAAGCCAGCACTCAAGGAGACTTTCTTTATCGTTATGACCGGAATCAGTCTTCCGGAACAACATACCATCTTTACAGCCCTTGGCGCAAAGGTCGTGATGACGAAACCGTCACACTATTCCTCACTCCTCTCCTTTGTTCAACACATTCTTGAGCCATGCATCATTAACCAGCGTGCGAAGCTTTACACGAACGAGTCGCTCATCCACGATCAGACCGCATCCATCGAAAATCTCCTAAACCGGGCCATGGACTTTGAGATCAGCCTGAATGAACCTATGCGGCAGCATATTCAATTTCTGGCCAGCGAAAAGGAACTTGCCTCCATCAAATCGGAGCTTGGTTATAACCTGCAATTGTTGAAGGGCGGACATTGGCTGCCGCACATCTGATGCATCAAAATCGTGTGACGTTTTAAGAAAAACGCTTCGTGTGCCCGCATTTGCGTCCCATCGAGATGAAGTCATACCGATTGCCTTGCCTTGACCAGACACCTACTTCGAAATCAGGTCACTAAAAGCAAAGTTAAATCCCCCGACAATAAAAAGTTTCTCGTTCTCATCATACCGGGTACTGTTACCATCGAATGTGCTCCCGAAAGTCGTCTTAAACGTGACAAGTTCGTTCAGCTTGTAGCTAAAGGTGAAGGCCGTTCTGCTTGTGTAATTGCGTTTCTGTGCTTCAGGCTTCTCGCTGGCGTAGCGATAGATCGCTTCACCAGAGAAACTAATCCTTTCATGGATCCACTGTACTTTGGCGCCAGCATCCAAATAGTTTGAAGAGTCCACAGCCTGATGGTTATCCGTGTATCGCACCACGCCCATGAAATCAACGAAATCAACCCGCTCCGGGTCTTTATTGATATTAAATCGGTATGACGGTGTCAGCCAAAAACTGGTCTTGGCGCCCTCCAGTTTTTTCCACGTTCCCTCCGTGGCAATTTTAGCATGCGCTACAGCACCCTCGAGCATGAACCCTTCACGCGTTAATGGAAACTTGAACTTGTTGATGTTTGTCAGCTGAAGTTTCGCTTTCTTGTCGAGTGACCCTTGAATCCGAGTAAGCATCACAATATCCTTTTGCGTCAATTTATTTTTTTTTAGCTTGAGGTGCAGCAGGTTTCTGATCACGTCTTTGTTCAGATCGCTTAGCTTGGCAAACGAGCCAGTCTCGAGCTGATCATCCAGCCAGAGGTCAACATCTTCTATCTCGGCATCAGCGCTGCTATTTAAGTCAAGAAGCATCGCGTCAATCACGTTATCAAGTCGTGAAGTATGAAACCAGGCAAGCAGATTGTCTCTGACTTCAGCGCTGATTTTTCCAGGAATCAATTGAAAGTGTGCGCCAAATGCCAGCGCGGTACCTTGAAACGCCTCGCTAAAAATTGTCGAGTCGGCCGGGGATGTGGCAAACGAAAAGGTCAGGCTTCGGATGAAGTTTGCACCAACACTGCGGTTTGTCATATATTCAACCACATTGAACCGCGTTGAATCGTCCGGTTTCTTGTTCCATAGGAAAGG
>DASWTP010000081.1:0-8849 GCA_036402075.1 Chryseosolibacter sp.
GTCTGGACCTTCGGAGACAGCCTGACAATTAAACATTTGAACAGCACGCTGAAAATGGAAACGGGCGTTGGAAAATTCCGTTATGATCTGGAATGGGATAAAATGCTTCTGCACATCCGGTTTAGCAAGGCTGAGAAATTGACTTACCGATTAATTTTCGTTTCCACGGGTAATTTTGTTTCGCTGAACAGAAAGAAGGCCGCCCGTTTACCATAAGGATTTAATTCATTACACAAAATCCCGCATGTTTGACGAATTGAACCTGGTAGTGAAACCGGCCCTGGCAAACCTATTATATCAGGAACATATCCCCTGTTTGTTTTGTCCAACAGCTGGTACAATTGACGTTTTGCACAATGCTAAATAAATTTATGAAGTGGTTTTTCATCGTTGTCGTAGTTGTCATTGCAGGATTTCTCCATTCCTGCGACCCCTACTATACGGTACGCATACAAAATCTCACACAGGATACCTTGAGCGTGGTTGCGCGAACAACGACTGATTTTCATGCAGGCAATTTTCACTACAGCGTGTTGGGCGGACCGTACAATGACCAACGCATCAAGTTCAAAGTCGCACCCAACAGCTATGGTGATTGCGGTGGAGCGATCGGTGGACTGGAAGATGATTTGCCATTTACTGAATTAAAAATTTACACCGCCCAGGACTCCGTTGTCGCCATGAATAAAGCAGAGGTACTAAAGCTATTCAAGACTGATTTTTTTGGTGGATTGGAGACTCCCTATGTAATCGAAATAGAATAAACGAAACCATGAAGAGACAGTTCGTCCTGAAAATTCTCCTTGCGACCACACGCTGCAACCAGGAGGAAAATAGTATTTACCGGGATGATGTTAACGTGTTCGATCCCGAATTTGATTTAAGCAAGACCTATCTCCTCTCGAATTGCTGACATTAGAATTGAGCCAAACAAAAACCCTTGATCAATGAAATTTCTCCTCTACTTCGTTTTTGCGTTGATGTCCATCACGCCCTCAGCCGGACAGATTGTAACGCTGTTCCAGGTTACCGACACGGTGCTGACACACAACGAACAAAACAGAATCAAAGAACTGCTAAAAAAAAGGAAGACGTTTTTTGAAGACGATAGCTATACGGTAACAAAGACGTGCAGTGGTGAATGGGGTGGCACGATAAAATTTATCGATAAAAAAACAGGCACGGAATACGCATGTGCATCTACCTGTGCAGTTTCCGTGTTATCATTTGATGGCGCCTACATCGTCACCAGTTCGCTCGCGCATTTGTCTGGCTCAACGGAGATCCTCAAGATTACCGATCCGAGATCCATGGAAGTCTTTCAAATGCCACCACCACGACACATGAAAGGCAAAAGGCCGGTTCGATATGTTGGTGACAACGAATCAAGGTCCAAAAAAGGAACCGACACGCTCATTGACACCGTTGGCGTGTTAACCCTGGGAAGCTTCATCTTTCAACACCAGCTTTTCCACGTGGTCACTGACTCGAAGCAGACATACATCGCAAAAATCGAAAACGGAAAGTTTAAGATGATCGATCTAATCACTCCCAGACGACTGCGAGCCATTGACAGAGACCCGGTCGCCCCAGCAGATGGCCATTTGATAATCACCACAAATGAAGCATTCATCGAGATTACTGACAATCAAGTCAAGTTCTGGCGAGCACACTGATGAAAGTCTTCCTTAAATCTGAAAATCAGCCTTTCGGCAGACAGGTATTACATCTTAAATTCCTAACCCTTATCTTGTATAAGCCAAACCGTCCTCCCATTAATTTTGGCATTTTCACAGGTTATCGAAAACGACCCATTTATGTTTCAAAGCTATTTCAAAATCGGCTGGCGAAACCTTTTAAGGAACAAAAGCTTTTCGCTTATCAACATCAGCGGACTGGCTATTGGCATGGCGGTAGCAATACTCATTGGGCTCTGGGTGATTAGTGAACTAAGTTTCAACCGCTCATTCTCACATTACAAGCGGATCTACAGCGTCTACCATCACCTCACCTTTGGCAGCGACATTTTCACGGAGAGTGGTGTTTCGCCCCGGTGGGTGCATGAGGTAAGAACCAATTTCCCTGAGTTTGAAAAACTTTCGGTCGCAACCTATCCCACTGATTATATACTTACCTGCAATGACAAGAAATTCTCGAAGCCCGGCCTTTTTGTTGAGCCCCAATTCATTGACATCTTTTCGTTGAAGATGATCCATGGCACCGCCCAGGCGTTGAACGGCATGCACTCCATTGTATTATCGAAGTCATTCGCAGATATCACCATCGGTGAAAACCCGCTGGGCAAAACGGTAAAATTTGACAACCGCGATGACCTTGTAGTGACTGGCGTGTACGAAGACTTCCCGGTCAATTCTGAATTCAGTGACATACAGATGCTCATGCCCATGGAGTATTACTACTCAACCAGTGAGGTGGCGCGGAAGCAACGCGATACCTGGGACGATATTCCTTTCCAGGGTTTTGCTCTGCTCAGCGAAAAGGCAACGCACGAGGAAGCCGAGGCCAAAATAAAAAGGCTGCTGTTTGAAAAAGGCTCTGCCAACATGAAAGAAATGAAGCCCGAGGGAATTTTATTTCCAATGGAAAAATGGCATCTCTACGCTGAGTTCAAGGACGGGAAAAATGCTGGCGGAAAATTCAGTTTGTGTGGATGTTCGGCCTGGTAGGCGCATTTGTACTGCTCTTGGCGTGCATCAATTTTATGAACCTGAGTACCGCGCGAAGCGAGAAGCGATCAAAAGAAGTCGGGATCCGCAAAGTGATGGGTTCCGTTCGTCAGCAGCTCGTGGGCCAGTTCCTCAGCGAGTCGTTCATGATGGTCGTGCTTTCTTTCGTGGGAGCGATCGCTCTTGTCGTTCTGTGTTTACCCTGGTTCAACCAGGTTGCAAACAAGAGCATGACCATTCCGTGGAGCAGCGCTTACTTTATTGCATCCACCATTTCGTTCATCCTGCTCACCAGCCTGCTCGCAGGAAGTTACCCCGCGTTGTTCCTCTCGTCTTTCAGTCCAGTGAAGGTATTGAAGGGAACGTTTAAGGCCGGACGATTCTCGAGTGTGCCGCGCAAAGTTATGGTAGTGTTCCAGTTCACTATTTCGATTGTGCTCATCATTGCAACCCTTGTGGTATTCCGGCAGATCCAGCATGGCAAAGACCGTCCCGTGGGATTCGATCGCGAAGGCATCGTCCACATTCGCGTACATACTGAACAACTCGCGAAGGCGAACTACAATTCACTTCGCCATGATCTGTTGTCAACCGGGGTGGTTGACGATATGGCCAAATCCGATTCTCCCGTTACAGGCAACATGTGGGCCGATGGTTCACTCACGTGGGAGGGAAAGGATCCCTCCACGCAGCCGCTCGTGGCCATGAACGTGTGCAGTCATGATTTCCCGCGCACCAACGGTTTTGATTTTGTTGAGGGCCGCGACTTCTCCCGCGCGTTCAGCACTGACTCCACTGCTGTCATTGTCAACGAAATGGCCGCAAAACTATTTTCAACGGGCAGCGTGGTTGGAAAAAAAATTACGCTCAGTGGCAAAGACCGGCAGATCATAGGTGTGATCAAAGACCAGGTGCGATGGACCCCATTCTCAAAACAATCACCGCACCTGTACCTCCTCACTTATGTTGAGCAAGGCTACCTGACAATCCGCCTCAATCCGCATGCTGGCGCCCACACTGCCTTAGATAAGATTGCGGCTGTGATCAAGAAGTACGATGAGGCTGCGCCCTTCGACTATAAATTCCAGGACGATGAATACGCACGACTTTTTGCTGACGAAGAGCGCACCGGCAAGCTCGCCAGCATCTTCGCGGTCCTTGCAGTCTTTATCAGCTGCCTCGGAATTTTCGGACTCGCCTCGTTCACAGCCAGTCAACGCACAAAAGAAATCGGCATCCGCAAGGTGCTTGGGGCAACGCTATACAATGTGTGGCGGATGCTTGCGGGCGACTTCGTCAGGCTTGTGATGATTTCCATCGTGCTGGCTTCTCCCCTTGCCTACTACTTTGCCAACCAATGGCTGCAGCAATACGAGTATCGCATTGAAATTTCGTGGTGGATCTTTGCAGTTACCGCCATTGGCGCAGTAGTCATCACGTTACTAACCGTCAGCTATCAGTCAGTGAGCGCAGGGCTGGCCAATCCTGTGAAGAGCTTGAAAAGCGAATAAACTACGATTTCATCTCTCTGTTCGTGACACCAATGCAAACGCCAGGCTTTGCGCCCTGTGAGTACTAAATCCAAAAATAAAGTCAACGATCGGCCAACAACCCGTCCTTCCCGAAAAAAGTTAGGGCCACCTAGCGTTTGAAGACAAACACGGGATTGCCGTCAACATTCTCCTGCAGCTGCATTTCGGTTGATGTAATTTTAACGATCACAAATGAGCTAGCCCCGATGATGATGCTCTTTTCATCACCGGAGATATCCCAGTCATGTTCCTGAAAAGCGTCCTGGCCGTCACATGACAAACCATTGTTTTTGATCTCGAGAATTCGAGAATAGCGAAAGATCCAATCATCGTTCACCGCACAGTCGCGGATGACGTTGGCGTTATTTTTATAGATGGCAACGAATTTCCACGTTTTGTAACTATTACCACAAATAACTTTTTCGACCTCGCTAAGTACTTTTGGAGCGCTTGTCGAAGAAGGTGCCGGTGAATCATCCGAGCAACCCGCCATCAGAAGAATAACGAAAGGAATAAGAACGAGGGTTTTATTACGAAACATCACTAGTAGGTTAAGGCGCCAAAGATAGCATATTCATCGAAATGCTCGCATAGTCATCGCGTTGCGGATGAATTTTTGGGAATTAATCGGGCGAGCTCTTTTCTTGGAAAGTTTAGCTTTCAACTTTTAAGTTGAATTGTTTTATTATGGCGTTCCCTCCCGCCACACATGGCCATTGCACACGGGCCAGGCTTTCCGCTCCAACTCCGGCCTTCGCACCACCTACGCGCTTCGGGGTTTCCGCTGCAATCCTTAACGCGCGTTGCGTGAATTGATAGTCATAATCCTGGATATTTTCACTTCGTGGGCACTGCATATCTTAAGCATAATACGTTCGTTGATGTCTACATCACTGAAGCTGGCGCAAGTCTTCGGCCCTATGCAATGGCATGTGTGAGACTCGTGCCTAAAATGTTTTCAGTCTTCAGACTGGCGTATTCTTCTTATCATTCTAATCTTGCCCGTTGAAATAGCAACAGCTCCTCTCTACTCTCCTTAGGATTTCCGTTAATGTCTCATGTGCTTCAACCGTCATTTTTGTTAGTTTCTGGCTCTATAAAGTTATTTCAGGATTATATCAAAAACTGATAAACTTATTTTAGGAAGTGACAGGCAAAACACGACCAAAGACTCCCGCCAATGACGGGAATCAACGGCAGCTCAAATTTTAGTTAAGCGGTTTTTTGATGGCAGCTCTTCCATTCTTTACGTCTACGATCCAAACAATGGCAGGACCGACCGCAGTTTCGCTTGTTGTTTTCCGAATTGACCGTAAAAATTCCCTATTGTTACTGTCTGTTTTCCCGAGATGCTCCACACCAGTTGAAATGAGTATCGGAATATGCCGGTGAATTGAATAATAGGTAACGGGATCCGATTGAAGTGTGCCAGGATTTACCAAGTATTCCAGCGAGAAGGAATAAGTTAATTCATACTCTTGCTCTACTACGCGGCCGCTAATCTCACCAACGTTCGCTGGGCTAGATGACTTGACTTTCAACTCCTTATCAAAAGAGAACAACCGAACCCTAACCATTTTATATTGCCTATCATTCAATTTCAGTTCATCAATAAAATTATTGAGCACACTAAGCAATACGGAATCTTGAATGGTTATTTTCTGCTGAGCAGATGCATTCGTTCCACATATGATTAAAATGAATAGTATCTTTTTCATCGTCCCTGTTTTTAATAATAAATATTTCGGTCCAGGTTGGTGCTGGGGGAGTAACCTGAAGCTGGCGCAAGATATGAGTCTTCCGGCCTATGCAATGGCATGTGTGATACTAGTGCCTAAAATGTTTTCAGTCTTCAGACTGGCGTCTTCTTTATTATTCCAACCTGCCTGCTCAAATAATCACAGCACAGCCCACTCTATTTTACTGAGGATTTGCTCTAATTGCTTCAATGACCTTGCTTGAAGTGAATTTCTCTGAATCGCGTATTATCCCATTCAGGCTTTCATCACCGTGTCAGCCAATGATCATATGGATATGGCATCACATCCCGATACCTCTTGGACCTAAGCACAAGGCGGCTCAAAGCTCGCCTATTTTCTTTATTGGAAGGGATGAAGGAGTGCAAGGCTGCTAAATAAATGCCTTACGTTCTTAGACTTTTCTAGAGTATGCTGATATAATCCATCCAAATAACTGAATTGTGAATAATACAACAGCAATCGCGACCAGCATATTGCGTAGAGTTCGCACAAATCGGATGCTTCCCCTACTTGAAATATCAATCCAATCCTCGTTCCCACTGACACGATGATTCAACAGTTCATATTTTATTTCGTCCTTTTCTGACTTCAATAAATGGATATTAAGAAACACAATCTCCCCTAGGGTGTTTCTTGATTTTATAAACACATTAGACTCACTTGAATAATAGGCCAAAATTGCCGCAATGGTATCTTGGCCATGAATTTTATGCTCGTCAATAATATGAATAAAGCCTTCTTCTAATATTTTATATCCTTCAACTTTATCGTATTCAAGTGTTATACCTTTCGGCAGCCTAGCTTTAAAAAATACCCCTTGTCCAGATCTTGACAGCCAGAAGTCTAACATCACTGTCGCTGAAATGCAAATGATCAAACTAATACTTAATGCTGTAATTCTATGTTTACTTTCCATAAGTTCCAGGATTAGCGAATTTCATAATTAATGTAACATATGGGTACGGATTCGACCCCTCAGTTTCTAGATTCGGTCCCATGCCGTCTGGTTCAACGCCCAGGGCTTCTCCGACAATATTTGGATCCCAAAATCCGTCCCGCACGAAGAGCGTGAATTTTGTATACGCAACGCTTCCCATAATAGTGGTTTCGTAGTCGACATTCGTGTCGCCTATGCGAAATACCTTTGATGTCATGTCCACATCGAAAGTAGAACTAATTTGATTTGCTTTACCAGTAACTAGACGATTGATGACCCTCTGAAATTCGGGACTGTTAACAACCATCGTTGAACTATTTCGATCAATTAGACGTGGAGAGCCGTCTGCAGTTTCATAAAATTGCTTCGCCTCATCAGTATTTGAAATAATATTATTCTGACCTGTCCAAGCGGTTACCCACTGTAATTCATATCCTTGCTGCGCAGGCGCGATTTCTGGTCTGGAACCCTTGATTTCAATATCGACCATCGTGTACATATAATACTCCGCTGTCGGTGTATTATTTGCATAGTAATCTGTAATTGTTACATCATATTCCTCAAAAAACTGCAAATCGTATTCATACAGCTCTCCTTGTCCATTACTCCACGTACCTCCGTGGCCTTTTTGTGCATCGTCTATAAACTCTTTCACACCAATATTTCGTTTCATCGGGCCATGAGGGACTTTTGTTCCCTCATTCTTCCAATTCATATACGAATTTGCTGCTGCGATGTCCGCATTTGAAGCTGCAAACTGCGCATTCAACTCATCCCAGCTGATTGGCAGATCGCCCATTTGATCATTCATCATTATGGAATTGTTCATTGCGTAATGATACGTGCCAAATCGCGGGCTCCACCAGCCAACCATCGCCCGACCACAGTGAGTCTGAAGACTTTAAAAATTTTACGCACAAGTCTCCCGCACGCCAGCGCGCAACCAGAAGACTTGAGCCAGTCAGCGGGCTCAAATCCCGACACCAACAAGGGCGACTAAATCTAAACTATTCATATATGAAACCAATACGGCCATGATCCCCGTAAGGACAAATGTCATTACCATGGTTGCTACCCTTTTCCGCTTATAATTGGAGTGACTTAATCGCTCAAATGGTTTAATGATTTTTTTGAAACGTTTTCCGTTGAGAAATAGAAAGTAATTAACGCATGCAATTCCTATGGAGGAAATAATTACGGTCAGTCCGGAAAGAATATTCTTATCTAAATAAAGGCTAACTACTCCCGACAAGAAAACCAATAGCAGTAAGTCAACCACTGACACAAACATAAATGCATACTCGTGAGGTGCGGATTTTTCTTTTAGGTCTTCAATTGAAACCCAGTATGCACAAGAAAAAAGATAATAATAGAAGCTCATTTTTCAATTGTCTTTTGTGGCCATGTCATAAATACCATAATAAAAAGCGAGCAGCGAAATATACTCCTGCAACTGGAGCTCCCCATCCCGTCATCGCTACACCTGTCATGATAGTATCTGCGGCAAACCACCCAACAGACTCAGCTAAGAAATCATTGTTAGCCCTGTCAGCTACGCCTAAGACAAGACCAACTCCAACCATTCTCCGCGCTCCCACTTTAATACCGTCAATCATGTTAACGTTCTTTATGATGTTCTTAGCTAAGGTAGCCTGACGTGTAGTTCTATATCCTTTATTAAAGTTTCTTATCCGTGAAGCTGGCGCAAGTCTTCGAGCAATGCAATGGCATGTGTGAGACTTGCGCCAGGCACGGGGCAATTGTGAAAGAACTTTTCGATGCCTTCTTCCACAAAAATGATCTCAAACTGAAATCAGCCCAGCAACACCAATCATTATTTTCCCTTTGATTTCTTGGAGCTGCGATGGCTGGTACACAATCACTGATGCCCAAAATTTGGTTAATTGCTTTGCCCAGCAGAAAAATCGTTTGA
>DASWTP010000082.1:0-36403 GCA_036402075.1 Chryseosolibacter sp.
GTCTTCGAAATTCCGGGCGATGGCATTTAATTATTATGTCTTTTTAAAAGAATTGTAAAAACTGTTTTGTTGGTGTCCCTGGCTTTTGAAAGGTAAGGGGTAATGGCTATTTTTGAACCTAACAGTTGTTCAACCATCAAATTTGCGAGTCTTGAGCATTACGAAGGAAGCCAAAGTGAAATTTTCGCAGACCAGGGTTAAAGAGATCCTTGCAGATTATCGTCTTGCATGCGAAAGCCGTGAAGCAAGTATTATTGGCAGGAAAGAAGTCTTCATGGGCAAGGCCAAATTCGGCATCTTCGGGGATGGCAAAGAAGTGGCGCAAATTGCGATGGCAAAAGTATTCCGCAACGGTGATTTCCGTTCGGGCTATTACCGCGACCAGACTTTCATGTTTGCCATCGGTGAACTCACCGTTCAACAATACTTCGCGCAGCTTTATGCGCACACCAATGTAGAGGCTGACCCCGCTTCTGCTGGCCGTTTGATGAATGGCCACTATGCAACACGGATGCTTGATGAACTTGGTAAGCTGAAGAATCTCGCGCAATCAAAAAACAGCAGTGCTGACATTTCGCCCACCGCTGGACAAATGCCGCGCTTACTCGGACTAGCCTACGCATCGAAACTCTTCCGAAACAACAAAGCGCTTCACGCCTACACACATCTTTCCGACAATGGAAACGAGATCGCGTTTGGGACGATTGGAAACGCATCGACATCTGAAGGAATGTTCTTCGAGTCGATCAATGCCGCAGGCGTGTTGCAGGTGCCTATGTTGATCTCTGTGTGGGATGATGGCTATGGAATTTCCGTGCCCCAGGAATATCACACCACGAAAGGAAGCATTTCAAAAGCCCTGGCAGGTTTGCAGCGGACTAAGACTGAGAAAGGCTATGAAATTATTGTCGCCAAGGGTTGGGATTATCTCGGCTTGATCGAAGCGTATCAGCGTGCTGAAAAAATTTGTCGTGAAGAGCATGTGCCGGTGCTGTTTCATGTTGAAGAGATGACGCAGCCGCAAGGACACAGCACGTCAGGTTCGCATGAACGATATAAATCAAAAGAACGCTTGCAGTGGGAAGCCGATTTCGACTGTATCAAAAAAATGCGTGAGTGGATCATCGATGAGGTGATGATACTCCCGGAAGAAGTTGATGCCATCGAGAAGGAGGCGAAGCAATCTGCTAAACAAGCCCGCGATCGCGCCTGGAAAGCATTCACAGCAGACATCAGGAAGGACCAGGATTTTGTAACGAAGGTCCTGGCTCAGGCCGAAACTGAGAGCGCAAGAGCTGCAGAGCTTGAAGAGATCCGCATTGAACTCATTAAAACGATTAACGCCACCCGGCTCGATTCGATGAAGGCCGCACGCAAAGCCATTATTGTTTTGCGCAATGAGCCGAACCTCGCTTCACGCCAGCAACTGATTGAATGGGTGAAGGCGGCCGAGGAAGAAAACCACGATCGTTATAGTTCGCATTTATATAGTCAGTCGGATGAGTCAGCGTTGAAAGCACCTTACATCCCGGCTCAGTATTCCGACAGCTCTTCGATCATCGATGGTCGTGAGATCCTCCAACATTGCTTCGATGCTGCGCTGACGCGCGACCCACGCGTCCTTGCTTTTGGCGAAGACGTGGGGAAAATTGGTGACGTGAACCAGGGCTTTGCGGGATTGCAGCAGAAGCATGGCGAATTGCGTGTTACCGACACCGGCATTCGTGAGTGCACCATTGTTGGTCAGGGAATTGGTCTTGCTTTACGTGGGCTTCGTCCCATTGCCGAAATTCAATACCTCGATTATTTCATTTATGCCTTGCAAACCTTGTCAGACGACCTGGCTTGTTTGCACTACCGCACCAAGGGCGGGCAAAAGGCTCCGTTGATCGTAAGAACGCGTGGTCACCGCCTCGAAGGCGTGTGGCATGCAGGGTCACCCATCGGAATGATGCTTCATAGTTTGCGAGGAATGTACATCCTGGTGCCCCGCAACATGACGCAGGCCGCAGGATTCTATAATACGATGTTGCAGTCGGACGATCCAGCCGTAATCATCGAGCCATTGAACGGTTATCGCTTAAAAGAGAAGCTACCCGACAATGTCAGCGAATTCACGGTGCCGCTCGGACAACCGGAAATCCTTAAGCAGGGTAATGACGTTACGATCGTGACTTACGGCTCGATGTGCAGAATTGTGATGGATGCTGCAGAACAACTCGAGAAGGCCGGCATCAGTGCTGAGGTCATCGATGTCCAAACGCTGCTTCCATTCGATATTCACCATGCCATACTGGAGTGCGTTAAGAAAACAAATCGTGTGGTGTTTGCCGATGAGGATGTTCCTGGTGGAGCGACCTCGTTCATGATGCAGCAGGTGTTGGAGGTGCAAGGTGCGTATCAGTTCCTGGATTCGGCTCCGGTCACCATCGCAGCAAAAGAACACAGACCGGCTTACGCTTCGGATGGAGATTATTTTACAAAGCCTGGACCTGAGGATGTATTTGAACGCGTGTACGAAATGATGCGCGAGGCAAATCCCAGCGCATTCCCATCGTTGTTCTGAAAAATCAGCAAGCTACTTGTTACAAACGCTAGAGGGTAAATTCCTTCGTGAGTATGGTATTACTCTCATTGAGGGCGCGATCCCGGATCTTCACGCGTAATTTCAACGTCTTGATTGTGAAGATGCTCTTGAAGCCGAACGTAGGCATCGCGTACCGGAGTTGCCCTTCCAGTGGACCTTCTTTGTCGGTCAGGATTGGAAAACGTCCATCGAGGTCCTGCTGACACCAGTTCTTGCGCCAGTTGTAGACAATGAAACCATCTTCATCGGCTTCCGGGTTCGATGGTTCTTTCACCATAAAGTCAATGTCGATATTGTAGTGATTCTTGTTCACCTGGAAGTACAGCGTATCGCGAATTACATAATGAGTTGCCACTTTTACTCCATTGAGACGGGTGAATAGTGTATCCACCATGGCCGTTTTGTCAAGCACTGCCTTCTGATCTTCGCGGATGGCATAGCCAGCGCTTCGGAACCACTCATAAGATTCACAACTATAGGCCGGCAGATAGCTATAACCAGGTTGTTTTCGTGTTCTCGGGAAAACTAATTGACCAGCACTCAAATTTTCAAATTGAAGCAAATGGAGGTTAGCTGTCACGCGTTGACCTTGCTTATTGATGTGCTCCACGGTCTGCTGAACGGTATTTACAGGGATCAACTTTGTTTTGTCGCTCGCATCTGTTTGAAAGAACGTGAGGTTATTATATGGAGCGTTGTTGAACTCTGGCGCGGCTGCGTCTACGCCAAGGTCGCCATCCCCGTCCTTAAATGATAAGGTGAGAATGAGCGAATCGGTCCCATTTCCCTGTTTGAATACTACATCTTCGTAGTCAATTTGCGGCACGATCGGAAACTCTGGCGGATCGAAGCACGAGCCGAGGGAAAGTGTAACAAATAATACCGCTAAACCCTTAATTATCTTCATTTTTGGAACTGGAATGGAGGTAAATTAGCAAACGCTTGGAAACATTTAAAAGTTTTGAATCACAATTATATTCAGTAAACGAAAACTCGTTTGATGATATTGCATTATCGCTGTTCCGGTTTCAGGCACAAAACAATGCTGTCTACGCGAAATACATCCGAAACCTGGCCATAGAGGTCGATAAAATTCGTACCGTCAGTACCCTTCCATATCTGCCGATTTCGTTCTTTAAAACCCAAACGATAAAAACGGGGAATTGGAATGAGGAGGCAACATTTGCCAGTAGCGGAACCACGGGCGCTGCCACGAGCAGGCACCGCATCCGCGATTTGCAGTTCTATCTCGACCATTCCGTGAAGTGCTTTGAGCATTTTTTCGGAGAAATCACCAATTATCACTTTTTGGCACTGCTACCTTCTTATCTGGAACGAGCTGATTCTTCGCTGGTCGCCATGATGGATCATTTTATCAAGAAATCCGGCTCCGGTTATTCAGGATTCTACCTGCACGATGTCGACAGGCTTTTAAATGACCTCAAAATGTTAACGAACGACTCAAAAAAAGTGATTCTGTGGGGTGTGTCATTTGCTTTGCTCGACCTGGCGGAGCGTTATAGCCCCGACCTCAGCCATTGCATCGTTTTTGAAACGGGGGGAATGAAGGGGCGCAGGAAGGAGCTAACCCGGGAAGAGCTCCATGGCATTTTGACTAAGCACCTGAATGTCAATAAGATTTATTCGGAGTACGGCATGACCGAGCTCCTTTCCCAGGCCTATTCAAAAGGAGAATCGCTGTTTTTCTGCCCTCCGTGGATGAAAATCGTGGGACGTGACCTAACGGACCCATTGGAAAAAGGGTTACAAAATCAAACTTGCGGGATTAACGTTATCGATCTGGCTAACTGGCATTCTGTCTCCTTTATTGAAACAGAAGATATGGGCAAATGCTATGAAAATGGCGCTTTTGAGGTACTAGGAAGGCTTGATAACAGCGAGGTGCGGGGGTGTAACCTGATGGTTGAATAACCGATGGAGCAGATGGGCAGCGGATATAGTCGGTTAATTTGTTTTCTACTGAAAGAATTTTATTTTTGTTGATAGACACAAGCCAACTCTAAAGCCTGAAAAAATGAAAAAAATTGTCCTATTAGTTGCTTTCGCAGCGTTCTTGAGTGCATGCAGCCAGTATACTTGCCCTACTTACAGCAAGAAAGAAGCTCCTAAGAATTCTGACGCAAGAAGAATCTAATTACAGATACTTCTCAACATCCTGTGGTGTGATTTCCTCACCACTCATAATTACCAGGCGTTCTACAACGTTTCTAAGCTCGCGGATATTTCCTGTCCAGTCGTGTGCTTTCAGCGCTTGCATGGCTTTTTCGCTAATGCTTTTCTTCTTCGCCCCGTAATCTTCCGCGATATCCTCAAGGAATTTTTCCGACAGTAAGGGAATGTCGTCTTTGCGATCATTCAGCGATGGCACTTTGATGACGATGACGCTGAGCCTGTGATATAAATCCTCGCGAAAGCGGTTTTCCTGGATTTCTTTGCGCAGGTCCTTATTCGTTGCGGCAACAACGCGAACATTCACCGTGATTTCTTTATCGCCACCCACGCGGGTGATCTTATTTTCCTGCAACGCGCGCAGCACCTTCGCCTGCGCGGACAGACTCATATCGCCAATCTCGTCAAGGAACAAAGTACCGCCCTCGGCCAATTCGAATTTTCCGATGCGCTGCTTGATGGCAGATGTAAACGATCCTTTTTCATGACCAAACAATTCGCTCTCGATGAGCTCCGAAGGAATGGCTGCGCAGTTCACTTCTACCATGGGGCCATTTGCCCGTTTGCTGTTCTCGTGCAACGACTTCGCTACAAGCTCTTTACCCGATCCGTTCGGTCCCGTGATTAAAACGCGAGCATCGGTTGGCGCCACCTTGTCGATCATTTCACGCATCTGCTGTACCGGCTCTGACTCGCCAATCATCTCGTACTTTTTCGAAATTTTCTTTTTCAGGTTGCGTGTTTCCTTGATCAGCGTGGTTTTATCCAATGCATTTCGTAAGGTGATCTCAAGTCGGCCGAGGTCGAATGGCTTTTGGAGGAAATCGAACGCACCCTTCTTCACGGCCTCTACCGCAATGTCTATATTCCCGTGGGCAGAGATAATTACAAAGTTGGTGGGGATGCCGGCCTCTTTCGATTTGTCAAGAACTTCGAGCCCGTCCATTTTGGGCATTTTGATATCGCAGATGCAAAGGTCGTAAACTCCTTGCTCTAGTTTTTGGAAACCTTCAACGCCATCTTTCGCTTCGTCTACTTCGTGATTTTTATCCTGCAGAATTTCTTTAAGGATTGCTCGGATCTTTGAATCGTCTTCTACTACGAGAATTTTGGACATACTGGGTAGTTTACGGTCATCAAGGTAACGGGAAAAATTAATAACCAAAACCCAAATCCCAAGATCCAAATCCCAAAGAGTGGCGTTGGATTTTGTTTTTTGGAATTTGGTCTGTGGAATTTCTTTTTTTGATTTCCAAAAAAAGTAGCAAGTCTGTAAGCCGGGTTCTGTTCGCCCCGATCAGATCGGGGTACCTTATCATTTATCTTGCCCTGACGTCACCACCAGGATCTAGCAATCTACCCATCACGCTGAAATCTCCGCGAGCAACGAAGTCCTTTTAGGAGCGTGACCTATTCGATTTTACAACTCGTAAGGTTTACCATGCGTCCTGCATCGCTGCCTGACCGGTGAGCTCTTACCTCACCTTTTCACCTTTTCCCCGACTAAGTCAGGGTAGTCTGTTTTCTGTGGCACTCTCTGTTCCCCGACAATGTCGGAGCCCTTCCCGTTAGGAAGTACGATGCTCTGTGTTGCCCGGACTTTCCTCCCCCCGAGAACATCGGGGAGCGATAAGGCGACTTGCTTGTGCAAAAATACAAATACCAGGAGCCAAATCCCAAAATGCCAATAACCAAATCCCAGATCCAAACGGAGCATTCAATATAATTGACGGAAGCTCCGTTTGTTTTTTGGAATTTGGTTATTGGTGCTCGGTCCTCGGCCACGCGGGAACCCACGAAGGATTCGTTGTTGGTATTTGGATCTTGGATCTTTTTAATGAATGTCTTGTCCTGTCAACCTGTACTCATAATGATCTGCAAGCTGAGCCACTTCCTGGATCATTTCTTTAACCTGGGCTTCAGAGGCAGTCGAGGGAAGGCATGAAGCTTCCACTTTCAGGTAGCCGTCTTCGACAACAAACTTGCTGTAGTCAAAGCTTGCGTTTTGTTCCATCAGCATTTTCAAATCAATGCTTGAATTGTATTCGCAAACTTTAGAGGTGAACACAGCCTGGTCGCGGCCAGAGACCGGACTTTTTTGCGTTACCGCAAGCACAGTCTGGAATCGACTGCGGTCGAGCGGAACAACGATTACTGATTTGGAATGATCGTAGTCGGTGAATTGACCTCCGATCTGATCAGCGTATTGTTTTACGGTATTGATCACGTTCATAAGGGGTGGTTTTAATGGTTCATTGAATTTACTAAACGTTAGCGATGGGATGGCCGCCCGGAGAAAGAATATTTTATCAGAAATAAAATCCTCTGAAATCAACCCCTTTTTTTGAGAACTGTAAGGCTGGTGCGGGCAATTTGATCGCGCTGGCAAGGAATACCAGTGTTTTAACAAATTTCGAACGGGTACGGATGGCGGTTAAGTCGAAGTCGACCGACAGGTAGTATTGTCTGTACGCACTATAACCGTGGAACGCATTTTCGCGATCGCGTGCATAAACCATCCCATCGGCCCCGTACCCTACGGCTACGTTGAGCCATTTTGGAAAATACGTAAACTTGTCCATGTGTACGGTGAGCCAATACGTTTGTCCATTATAGTCCTTCAGTATTTCACTTGGCAGATTGTCGCCTAAAAGATTTGGGCGGAGCTCAGCGTATTTCGTTCGGTGAAATGAAAACTTCGGCTGAATTCGTATCTCATTCCACAGTCGTTTTTGCCCGACAAAAAACAGCGGGCCGGCAGCATCTGCAATAAGGTCTCCGCTGGACGCGCCATAAGCTTCGGAATGACCATCGAAGATCTCAATGGGTGCGGTAATGAGAAAACCAGCAACAGCTCCAGCAACATCCGCTTTGGTTGGCCGGTAGTTCGTCCACCTTAATACCTGCGAGCTCCCGTAAGCAAAGTAAAAGCTTGAGATAAAGTGGCCAGCCTTGTCTACCTGTTTCCACTCATGATTATCATTGAAAAATGTGAATGACTGGTGCGGTGAATTTTTGTACCAGAGGTGATATAAGCCGAAGTATGTTGACGGCAGGATGACGGCTGAAGAAACGATGACCGTAGTCAATCGCTTTTGATTAACGCTGTCGGGCTGAGCGCGAAGGTCGCTTGACGGTAATGCCAGCAAAAAAAAAGCGAGGACGAAGAATGTGCGCGATCTAATCATCGCCACCATCGTCTTCTTCTTTGACAGCTTCATCGTTTTCGAACTCCTGGTTTTGTTGCTGTTGTTGTCTTCGCCTGCGTGTCGATTGCCAGATATCCTTAATGGCGTTAAAACTTTGCGTATGGCTTAAGCTCACGCCTGCCGTAACAGAGGTGCCCGTTCCAATCTGGTTGAGGATCGGATTCACATTCGTGCGGTTATACATTTTGATTTTCAGCTTTCCGTCAGCCGTGAGCAGGTAATCCACCGTCCAGTCTCCGGCAATAGCGCTAACCTGGTTACCCGTATTATTCGGAATAGCCGCATTATTTTGACTTCCATAGAAGGTTCCGTCACGTGTAATGCGAAGTCGGCCGTTCATGAAGGTGTATGACAGGCGAAGCTGGAACGTGTTATACGCTTCGTCATCAAACGTGCTCAGGTCAACATCGATCTCAAGGTTTTCATCCACCTGGCTCACGAAATTACTGAGCTGGTTGGAAAGCAATTCGCTCACACTATTAACAATCGATCCGCTCGTGTTAAATGATTCAGGAGGAGAAAATCTCCTGAGTATAATGAGGCTGAATACCTGCCTGTTCAATTCCTGCTCGTCAATCCGGTTTTTGAAAGCCTGGAATTCAAAGTCAAGGCGGACTGTCCGGTTATTAACCACGATGCTCTGCGGCAGGTCGCGTGTCACGATGTCGAATTTGATGACATCGGGCGAGAGCATGAGGCCCTCCACTTTCAGCAACACCTGCACGGGATATTTTCTCCTGAGTTGTGGTGAATCGGCAATCTCCTGGTCGGTAATAATGGGCCCAAAGGAAGCCTGCTGGTTGTACGAGGCGTTAAGTGCAAGAACACCTTTGTATGGATCGCCATACCACGTGATGCGGCTGCCGGGCTTGATCTCAAAATCTTTGTTCATGAGATCGTACAGCGTGAAATTGTATTTGCCTTCGGTGAATTCAAATGGCCCGAACATGTTAAACTCGCCTTTTGTGTCGAGCTGAAGCTGAATGTCACCTTTTCCGCGGCCGCGAATTATATCACCTGCTTTTCGGTCGAGGATAATTTCACAGTAGGCGTCAGGTGTCACGTCAAGGTTGAAGTCAATGGTAATGCCCGTGAGGTCAAGCTTACTTGTCTTTTTGTCAACAAGCGACTTCTGGAAAGTAGAGTCTTTGAAGCTGACAAACTTCAGGTAAGAGCTCTGGGTGATTTCTGCTGTCTGGTCGAAAGGGATTGAGATCCTCGTATTTTTATCAGTCCGTGCGTTTGCTGTGAACCGCAGGTTGTTTACCGGGCCAAAAATATTCAAGTCGCCTGTGGCATATCCCTGGCCGTAGAACAGGCTGTTGTCTTTTTCGGTGGTGTTTAGCACGAGGAGGCTTTTGAATGATGCATCAATGTTGATGCGCGTGTCGCGAAAATCGCGATGGGAAATCGTACCGTTTAGTGAACCTGCACTCCCGAGGTTATCCGTGAGCTCGATATTTTTGAAGTAAATGGAATTTGGCGACAAGCCAACGATGCCAGTGAAGTTGTATTGCACCTTCGTGTAGTTGATCGTGATCTGACCGTTCGCCACCTGCCCCTCACCAGTGATCGCGGGTGACGCGAGTTTTCCGGAGATCCTGTAATCGCCCGTGATCGAGCCATTGATGTGTGAAAACATGTAGTCAAAGAACGGCTCAACGATCTTCAGGTTTGCTTTGTCAAGATGGGCGTTTACATCAAGCGGACTTGATGACCGCGCTGGATCGTATTCGCCAGTGACGTTTACAATTCGCTTTTGATTCCGATCGATAAAGAAGTCGATTACGAACTTGTTGTCGAGCGTATCCCACTTGTTTTTTCCTTCAATGTTCCCGACCAGGAAGTCATCGATAGAGAGGCTGTCGATGCGAAGTTCATTCTGCACGTATGGGTCGTAGTAAAAATTGGTGAGGTCAAACATGGCGCCAAGCGTACCCTTCAATTTTCGGCCGGTGATAGGATTGAAAATTGAAAGGTCGAGGTTGCTAACCTGCAATGACATTTTTTTCTCGGGATTTGTGGAAAGCATGCCATCGAACAACACAAATTCGTTTTGATGCTCGAATTTCAGATCCTGAATGGTTACGTCACGGTTTTGAATGGTCACAACATTCTGGTCATCGATTTGCCATGCTTTGTCGAGCAGGTTAATGGTTGAGGGCAGCATCCGGATTTGTGTGCTGTCTTTCAGGAAGTCTACTGATCCTTTCAGTCTGACATAGTTTGTCTGGTTCTCCTGTTCTGCATCAACGCCAAAGTCAATGTGATTTTTATTCCAGATACCTTCCACGACAAGATTTTTAGTGGAAAGTCGGTCGGTGATTACCTGGCGATCCGAGTTGACGAAGGCCATCGCAAGTACGCTGGTGCTGTCGGCAATTTTTGAGGCCGTGATCTCAGCTTCGGTGTGCAGGAGCAAGGTGTTGTTTAAGCCGACCGAATCGATTTCGGCAAAAGCCTGAAGTATAGTGGTATAACCACTCGTGAATTTTCCCTCAACTTTCGTATTTCGCGACAGAAGTAAATTGATCTGGAGCAGATCCGAAAGTGGATCGATGTCCTTGAGGTTCACCTTGAAGTTCGCTTCATACTTTTTTGGTCGGTAATTTTCGGTTGCGTAGTACCGCGCGATTGCCTCCTTGTCGTTTCTTACGTTCAGCAAGACTTCTTTGACCAGCTTTTCAATGTCCTTGGAGATGTCTGTGATAAGGTAATCGCCCTTGATTTCACCATCTACCAGGGTTGACTCAACGAACACTGCGCGTTGATTTTTGTCCCGCTCGATATTTACGTTTACCTTCGGCAATGCCAGCTTCTCGCCATCGTAATGAATTACAAAATCCTTCAGGTCTGCTGTTCCGCGCAAGCTGTCCAGGTGCAGGCCTTGTGTATTGATGTTGAGATTCGAGTGCAGGAAAATGCTTTTGCTGGTTAAGTTGAGGTTATGCAAGTATGCAGTATCAAGCTGCGCCTCCACCTTGATCAGGTTTTGACCTTCACGCAAATCAATGGAGCCTTTTGCGCTGAATTGGAGATTGGGGTCATCGATCTTAAAAAGTCCACTGAAAAGCTGCGATGCAAAACGGGCATTCGTCTCAATGTTGGTGTAGTTGTAGTCGCGAATTCCAATCGATTTCACTCTTCCATTTAGCGTGAAGTCAGCTTTGTTTTTGGTAAGGCCTTTGCCCTTAACTTTTCCGCTGAGCGATACTTGCTGAAAGTTAACCGTGTCTTTCAGGTAGGTGCCCAGGTCAAAATTGTCAAGTGCGAGTTGACCACTGTAGACAGATCGGTCGAAATCCTGTTCGTTCACTTTAAAGTTAATATCGGAAGAAATGTTTCCCAGCCGGCTGTCGATGTTGCCTTTTGCGACAAAGTCGAGTGGGTAGCCGAGAAATTGTCCATCCAGACCAACGCGGCCAATGGGAGTAAGGCGCTGAACGATGTTGTCATTGATCACGAAGGCAAGATCATTGAAATCGAGTCGTGAATTCTTTAAGTCGAGAATAATGAAGGTTTCATGAATATCAGGCAGGCCATCCATGTCCAGTGATCCGCGAAGGATCGTGTTGCCCGTGGCCACTTCCATGTCGGTAAATCGGAAATTGTTGATTCTGCCCTTAAAGTATCCGTTGATCAGGAGCGGATTTGTCATGTTGCGCACTTCCGGAGCAAACAGCGCGAGGTCTTTCGGCTGAAGGAGGGTGTTCTCAAGGTGTGCCGTAACATTCACTTTGTCGATAAAATCACTTAGCTCGGCTTGTCCGTTGAAGGTGAAGAGGATCGTATCCGAGATAAAGCTGTCGTTTGCTTTCAGGTTCAATCCCGTAAATTCCATGCTTGCCTGCGAAAGCCTGAAGAAGGTCGAAAGCTCTTTGATGTTCAAGTCCTTGTGCTGGTCGGTGGCGAGAAGCGTAGTGATGTTAAATTCGGTCGTGTCGCCCAGTACCAGGAAATTTTGAAGTTGCGCTTCATCAATATCGAAAGCGAACTGGTTGTAGTTGAAACCCGTTTTAATTGAGTCCCGATCCTGGTCAATGTAGGTGAACCGGCTTCCGTTCACAACGGCTTCACCAATGTTAATTCGTGGAGTTCTGCCCGTGCCACCCGAGCCGCCATAGTTTTCATTGATTCGGTCAACGAATACATTGATATTGAGATTTCGCGCAGTATCCGATTCGTTGATTTTGGTGACGTAGACGTGTGCATTTTCAACCGACACGCCATCGATATTGATGTCGTTTTGTTTTGTGAGCAGCTGCGAAAGCTTAAAATTGACCATGATGCGTTCAGCTGTGATCATTTCGTTGCTGGCAGGATCAATGATTTTAACGCCTTCGAGCTCGAGCCGGTCAAACCACAGCAGGCGGAAGGTCTGAATGGAAGAGTCAAAACCGATGACTTTGGAGAAGCCGCTGAGGTAGCGATCGATCAGGTAATCCTGCACGGCCGGGATCTGGAGCGTGAGAAAAGCAGAAATAAGCAAGAAGACTATACTGGTAATCGTATAGGCTAATATTTTCCGAATGCGTTTTTTAATAACTTGCCGGTTCATTTTATGACCATGCGTCCTGTCATCCTTGCGATTGAATCCTCGTGCGATGAGACTTCTGCCTCTGTGATATCAAACGGCAAGGTACTTAATAATATTATCGCCTCACAGGCCATCCACCGAAAATACGGTGGGGTGGTGCCGGAGTTGGCATCGCGTGCCCATCAGCAGAATATTGTGATGGTGGTGCAAGAAGCGCTCCAAACTGCCGGGGTGAAAACGTCCGATTTGCATGCGATTGCGTTCACGCGCGGACCCGGCCTGATCGGGTCTTTGCTCGTAGGCGTCTCCTTCGCAAAAGGGTTGGCCCTGGCGCATGGAATTCCGCTCATCGAGGTAAATCACATGGAGGCTCATGTGCTGGCGCATTTCATTGAAGATCCGAAACCGACTTTTCCATTCCTGTGCCTCACAGTGTCGGGTGGACATACTCAAATTGTGTTGGTCAAGGATTTTTATACCATGGAAGTGATCGGTGAAACACAGGACGATGCTGTAGGGGAGGCTTTCGACAAGGCTGCCAAGATCATGGATCTTCCTTACCCTGGCGGCCCGTTGATCGACAAGTACGCCAGAGAAGGAAATGCGAAAGCGTTTAAGTTTCCCCTCACCTCTATGCCAGGTCTCGATTTTTCGTTTAGCGGAATCAAAACTGCGTTCTTGTACTTTTTGCGCGATGAAGTGAAGAAGAACCCATCGTTCATTCAGCAGAATCTCAACGACATCTGCGCGAGCCTTCAGCATAGCCTGGTCACGATGCTGATAACGCGGTTTGAGCAGGCGAGTTCGCAGCTTGGTATCAGGAGTTTGGCAATTGCTGGCGGGGTATCCGCGAACTCAGGCCTCCGGAAGGCGCTTGAAGAACTAGGTGCACGAATAGGAGGAGACGTGTTCATTCCAAAGTTTGAATATTGTACCGACAACGCGGCCATGATTGCCATGGCAGCACATTATAAATTCCTCAAGAAAGATTTTACTACATTAGAGGTTATTCCGCTGGCGCGAATGCCGATTGGTGGTTGATATGAAAGACCTTTTCAAACCAGGCGATACAAAACTTATTAAGTTTGTCGTGGCACCGGAAGATGTTGCCGCGTTTCATGGCCACGTTGTTCACGAGGTCTGCTCTACGTTTACGCTGGCGCGTGAAGCTGAGTGGGCAACACGCCAGTTTGTGCTGGATATGCGCGAACCGGATGAGGAAGGCATTGGGACTTTTGTGAACGTGAATCACCGGGGACCGGCATTTGTGGGGCAAGAAGTAGTGATTGTGGGCAAAGTTGAAGAGATTAACGGTCATGAGCTGATCTGCTCCTTTGAAGCAAGGGTTGGCGAGCGCCTCGTGGCTGAGGGTAAAACAGGCCAAAAGATTTTTAAGAAGGAAAAGTTGGCGCACCGATTGAATTCCATTGCGCGAACAATTTAACGTATGGCGAAAGAGCGATTTTCAAAAACAGTCAACATCCAGAACCGGCAGGCAAGGTTCGAATACGAAATCCTTGATAAATACACGGCCGGTATCGTGCTCACGGGAACAGAAATAAAATCGATCCGGGAGGGGAAAGTGAACCTGCAGGATGGTTACTGCTATTTCAATAAAGGGGAGGTGTACGTGAAAGGTGTGAACATTACGCCCTATGCCCAAGGCACCCACTACAATCACGAAGCTACCCGTGAGCGAAAGTTGTTGCTGAACCGTACGGAAATCAGGAAACTCGAGGGAAAGATTGAAGAGAAGGGTTTGACCCTGGTTCCCCTTCGACTTTTTATCAATGATCGGGGTTTTGCAAAAATGGAAATTGCTGTAGGGCGTGGAAAGAAGTTGCACGACAAGCGCGACAGCATGCGGGAGCGTGATGCAAAACGCGAACTCGATCGAATGAAAATCTAATTCAATAAGGCGGAATGGATATTTTTGACTATGGTGTTTGCCGGCTGAGCATCGTCAGTGTGCGCAAAGACCCTCAGGACATTAGTGAACAAGTCACCCAGCTTCTGTTTGGCGATCATTATGAAGTGGTAGGACAGACCACTGACATGAAATGGCTGAAGATCCGGATCTATTTCGATCAATACATCGGCTGGATTGACACCAAGCAGCACCAGTCGATTTCGAAAGAATACTTCAATTACATTAATAATTCGGAGTATAAGATTACAACCGATGTGACCTCTTCCCTGCTTTTCAACAAAACGCAGCTGATTGTTCTACTGGGAAGCATCATTCCTATTTCTACAGCTGAATTGTTTAAGATGGAAGAACAATTTGCGTTCAACGGGGAGACGAAAAACCTGGGACAAAAACGCGAATTTGATTATGTGAAGACGATTGCCCATAAGTATCTGAACGCACCGTACCTGTGGGGTGGTAAATCTCCTTTTGGGATTGATTGCTCGGGCTTCACCCAGGTGGTATATAAAATAGCCGGGTACAAGTTGCTTCGCGATGCGTGGCAGCAATCGACACAGGGCAAACCCATCGGCAAATTTTCGGAAGCAAAACCGGGAGACCTGGCTTTCTTTCTCAATAAAGACGGAAAAATCATCCATACGGGCATCTACCTCGGATCCGATAAGATCATCCATGCATCCGGTAAAGTGAGGATCGATACGCTTACGTATGAAGGTATTATTAACCAGGATACGAAAGTTTTGACACACAACCTATCTCATTTTCGCAGGGTGCTTCCGGATTAGCGGTGGCTTAATGACTACAACGGCAGATTTATGACCAACTGAGCGGCCGTTCCTTTTGTTACTTTCAAACTTTGGACTTATCTTAACATCATGAACAGTAGAGTTCTGGTGCTTAATCAAGATTTTAGTCCACTGATGGTTTGCTCAGTGGAGCGCGCCTTTATTCTTGTTTACTTAAAAAAGAGTGAGTTGGTTCGGCCTGCCAATGGGCATAAGCTCCACTCGGTGACGGCCACCTTTCCAATGCCTTCAGTAATCCGCTTGAATCGATATGTTAACGCCCCTTACAAGGGCGTTAATCTTACCAGGCAAAACATATTTAAGCGCGACAACAATGAGTGCCAGTACTGCGGAACAAAAAAGGACTTGACGATCGATCATGTTACACCTCGTGCACGCGGTGGCAAAGACACCTGGACAAACCTGGTGACGGCATGCAAAAAATGTAACGCGAAAAAAGGTGACTATTCACCAGAGGAAGCGAACATGCCCTTACGCAGAAAGCCGTATAAGCCTTCGTATTCGATCTTCCTGCGCGACCACCTGAACGGTGCGAACGAGTGGGACGCGTTCCTCGAGCAGTCTGCCTGACGTTTTTCTCTCCGGGCGATTTCCCTTTTAGAAACCTTTTCATACTTTCATTGTCAATCCACATTGACCAATGATCATTGATTCACATCAGCACTTCTGGAAATATGCGCCTGCAACACACAGCTGGATATCGGACGACATGAACGTGTTGAAACGAGATTTTCTCCCAGGCGACTTTGAAACGATTGCCAGGTCGAAAGGGATAGCGGGAACAGTGGCCGTTCAGGCCGACCAATCGGAAGATGAAACTGACTTTCTGCTTTCGCTGGCAAAGAAATCTGAGTTTATCAAAGGCGTAGTCGGCTGGGTCGACCTGCGCGCAGCCAACCTGGATACAAGCCTCAAAAAGTATTCTGCCGAAAAATTGCTGAAAGGTTTTCGTCACGTTGTCCAGGCGGAGCCACCCGGATTTTTACTCGATCCACGGTTCATTGAAGGCGTCAACAAACTTTCAGAATACGGCTTCACCTATGATCTGCTGATCTATCATCATCAATTGGAGGAGGCGTTGAAATTCGCAGCCAAGACCTCGGGGGTTAGGATTGTTGTTGACCACATTGCCAAACCGTCAATACGCACCGGGGAGAAGACACATTGGGAACTTAATCTCGCAGCGCTGGCTACCTTTAAGAACGTTCATTGCAAATTATCCGGCATGGTGACCGAAGCACGTTGGAATGACTGGACGTATGCTGATATCGAGCCATTCATCGATGAAGTCTTTGAATCCTTTGGTCCCCAGCGCATCATGTATGGTTCTGATTGGCCGGTTTGCCTGGTGGCGGGAAGTTATGACGATCAATTCTCGGTGGTGGAGAACTATATTTCACGTCTCTCGGAGAGTGAAAAGCGTAATGTGCTTAGTGAAAATGCAAAAAGATTTTATAATCTTTAGTGAATGGATCTTCATTTACGCGATAAAGTTTTTCTGATAACCGGTGGTGCCAAAGGAATTGGTGAAGCAGTGAGCATGACATTGTATGACGAAGGTGCTATACCTGTAATCGTTGACAAAGACGAAGTAGCCGGACAATCGCTCAAGGAGAAACTGCACGGCCGCGCGTACTTCATCAAGTCAAATATCATTTCCGCGGAAGCATGTGCCGAGGTGATTAACCGCGTAATCTCGCTGACTGGTAGCCTTCACGGTATTGTGAACAACGCGGGCGTGAATGATGGCATCGGACTTATCAACGGATCACCGGTGAAATTTATCACTTCACTGAATAACAATGTCGGACATTACTACTATTTAACGCATTTTGCCTTACCTCACCTTATCAAAACGAAGGGTGCGATTGTAAATGTAAGTTCGAAAACTGCGCTGACCGGGCAAGGGGGTACGTCAGGCTATGTTGCAGCCAAGGGCGCGATACTAGCCTTGACGCGCGAATGGGCCGTTGAACTCCTCGAGCATGGTATTCGTGTGAACGCGGTTGTACCTGCCGAAGTGTGGACTCCCATGTATGAGAGCTGGATCAAGGCACAGAAGAACCCGGAGCAAAAGCTCGAGGCAATTACGCGCAAGATTCCCCTGCAAAACCGCATGACAACCCCTCAGGAGATTGCCGATACTGTTCTGTTTTTGCTCTCCTCCCGCGCCAGTCACATTACGGGCGAGTGGTTACATGTGGATGGCGGCTATGTTCATCTGGACCGCGCGATTCAAAAAAATTAAAACGAATACCCAATGCCAATAGGAAGCACTGAAACCATCATTCCTCAAACCACCGGAAGGCGATCGTATTTTGTTCCACTGATGCTCGTTACCAGCTTATTTTTTCTCTGGGGAATTGCGAACAGTCTGAACGGAACGTTGATCAAACATTTTCAGACTGCGTTAAATCTCAACCGGGGGCAGGCCGCATTTGTAGATTCTGCTTTTTACATTGGCTACTTCGTGATGGCACTTCCTGCCGCATTTCTAATGAATCGCATCGGATACAAGAAAGGTATTTTGATTGGATTGCTTCTTTATGTTGCAGGAGCACTGGTCTTTTACCCGGCAGCGGAGATTCGTGTGTATGGTATTTTTCTGTTTGCACTTTTTGTGATCGCGTGCGGTCTTGCATTTTTAGAAACAGCAGCGAATCCTTATGTTACCGTACTCGGTTCACCGTCTTCTGCGGAAAGCAGGTTGAATTTCGCACAGTCGTTTAATGGTGTAAGCTTGATCCTAGGACCGATCATCGGAAGCCTTTTCATCTTTTCTGATGTTGAGTACACCAACGAAGCGCTTGCCAATATGCCTGTCGCTCAGTCTGAGGCGATTCGTATTGCAGAAGCGCAATCTGTCCAGATGCCATATTTAGTGATTGCAGGGGTTGTTATGCTCGTTGCAATGCTATTTGCGATTACGCGAATGCCGGAGATTTCATCAGCGAATGAACGAACGGCAACGCTAAAGGGCATTACGCGACATCGGCATTTAATGTTTGGGGTAGTCGCCCAATTCTTTTATGTTGGTGCACAGGCCTCTGTTTGGGCATACGTTGTCGATTTTAAATTACACTTCGCACGTACTGAGCATCTCGGAATTGTCAGCATGATCTATCGGTTTAGTGAAGATGCTACTCCAACAATAATCGCTAGCTATCACGCATCTTTCGGATTTGTGCTCTTCATGCTTGGAAGGTTTGTTGGCACATGGCTCTTGACGAAATTTCCTGCTAACAGGCTCTTGGCATCTTATGCGGCTGCGTGTGTTGTTTTGGTCTCATATGCATTGATGGGTTCAGGAATATCAGCATTTGCCGCAGTGATTCTGACCTACTTCTTCATGTCGATAATGTTTCCAACAATTTTTGCGCTATCTATTAAAAATCTTGGCGATCAGGTGAAACTCGGGTCCGGCTTAGTTATCATGGCGATTGTTGGAGGTGCGGTGCTTCCGCTGGCGACAGGCTACCTTTCATTGGCGGGAGTAGAGAACGCCCTAATTGTTCCGTTGGTTGCGTTTCTTGTGATTATGTTTTTTGGGATGACGGGCTATAGAGTTAAATCTGCATGAAACGCTACTGCCTCACACTCGATCTGAAAGACGATCCGAAAGCGATTGCTTCCTACGATGAATACCATCGCAAGGTCTGGCCTGAAATTCAAAAAAGCCTTGGCGATTCCGGCATTCGCGAAATGCAGATCTACAGAGCGGCAAACCGGTTATTCATGATCATCGAAGTAACAGATGATTTCTCATTTGAACGAAAAGCAAAAATGGATAACGCCAATCCCAAAGTGCAGGAGTGGGAGACGCTCATGTCAAATTACCAGCAACGACTTCCCTTTGCTAAGCCGGGTGAGAAGTGGGTTGTGATGGAGAAGGTGTTTCAATACGGGACTTGAAACCTGGAACCTGAAACCTGAAACCAGAGCCGCGAACCTGGATCCATCCCTGAAAACAGTTTCATCCCTTCCTTGCTTTTTGACCCTTCGTTAAGTAAGTTTACTTATAAGAGTATTTCGCCCATCCACTCTAATGGTTCCATACGTGACATCATGAGATATCACGCTGTTGATGAGGGTTGCATCGTTCCCTGGCTTTAGTCTCGCGCGCAACCAAAAACAAATTTTCTAAAACCAAAATGCTTTGCCATGAAACCATGGTTGCTCTCAGCTGTTTTGCTTTTTGCAGTGGCGTGTAGAGGCTACGGCCAGACGCTTTCATTGCAAACTTTTTCCTCGGGCGGAACCTCGGGTTCTCCGTTATTTACAACGATAGGGCAACCAATCACTTCATCGTCTGCCGCAGGATCGAACGGAAATCTTGAAGCCGGCTTTGCACCTTCACTTACTGCGTTTTCAAGCAATTTTCCTCCCTCCATCACTTACACAGCGGAAACAGGCTTCATTCAACAGGGCACCAAATTAACCGTCACCGTTACAGATGCTGATGGAATTTCAAAAGTCACGCTTTTCAGAAGGCCGATAACGGCAGCCACGTTCGATTCGGTTGCGATGACAGCCGCCACAGGCAACAGCTATGAGTCAACGATTCAAGGCAGTCACTTCGATGAACTAGGCATTGAATATTTTTTTAAGGCACTTGACAACACGGGAAAGAGATCCTCCAAGCTCGATGCAAGTGGAAAATATTTCCAACGCTTTAAGGACGCAGAAGGCGCTGCCGTTCCACCCACCGCGTTCAACATCGGCACGAAATCATCCGACTATAAAATCATCTCGATACCCTACACACTTCAGGTGCCTGGCATCGGAAGCCAGTTCAATGAGTTGGGCGAACAAACGGACGAAGTTTATCGGCTCGCTACCTATGCTGGCAATTCAAAATGGAACGAATTCCCTTCGCCTGCATTGAATGTGTTTGAACGTGGTAAGGGATATTGGTTTCTCACAACGAAAACCGATGCGACTCTTTTTTTAGAAGGTGAATCCACTCCCCAGAATTATCGTGGCAATTTGTTTCAGATCACACTGCAGCCCGAATGGAATCAAATTGGTAATCCTTATCCAGTAGCCATCAACTGGAGCGATGTGATTGACTATAACGATAATCCAAATCTTGGAACGCTAAAAACTTTTAACGGGGGCTACGCAGATGGAAATGAACTGAAACCATATGAGGGCGGATTTGTCCGCAACAGCGGAACGGCTCCGATTACTATCACTATTCCGTTCAAAGGGCAGACCACGGCAGGCGGACGCACAAGCTCAAAAACATTTGCAACTGAACTTGATGCACCAAGCTGGATGCTGAGACTCCGGCTTAGCAATGGACAAATTTCAAATGCTGTCAGTGCGATTGGTATGCATCCGGATGCGTCTACCGGGCGGGATTTGTATGACGACTTGTATCCGCCACGCTTTGCTGATTTGCCTGAGTTGAAGTTCAATCGGACAGAAGACAATGACTTGCCTTTGTCAAAAGACCTGGTGCCCACGCAAGATACGTTCACCTGGAGTTTCGCACTTGATGCCACAGATGACGAAGACGTGCGGCTGGAGTGGGATAACGCGCATTTCGGCAGCAACGACATTGAGTTGTACTTGTTTGACGAGGCGAAGCTGCAGTTGGTGGACATGCGGATTTTTTCGAGTCATCGCCTGAGCAAAGACGGAAATTATAAAATCTACTATGGTGAAAACATCCGTAACGAGATTCGCCCGATTCGTGCTGGAATTGCCAACCCTTATCCGAATCCAGGCAATACGTTGCATGGAGTAAACATTCCGTATGCCGTGCCGGAAGGTGGAGAGCACAATGTTCAACTCATGATTATCGATACACAAGGCAGGCAGGTTAGAAATCTTTTGTCCGCCCATCGTCAGCCTGGACTTTACGAACCAAGCTGGGACGCCAGAGACGATCGTGATCAACCCTGCTCAGCCGGACTTTACCTGATCCAGCTGACGATTTCATCAGGCAGTGAACAGAAACAGTTTTATAGTCGTGTCATTTTAAAATAGCAAAATGAGAAGAGTTTGCATCGTAGTTTTCGCCTGTCTTGCCGTTGGATCTGTCAGCGCGCAGAAAATTTCCCTTTCGCGAATCGATCTCGAAATGGACAAGCTTGTTGTGCATTTTTCGCTTGACGATGCAAATCCCAATCATACCTACCAGATCGCCTTGTATTCGTCAAAAGACAATTTTGCTACACCGCTTACGAAGGTTACGGGGGATGTGGGCACCGAGGTAAAGGCTGGGACTGAAATGAAAATCCGATGGAACATGGCGCAGGAGCTCGGTGCGTACAAAGGCGATCTGTCCGTAGAAGTCCGCGCCCGTGTCTTTGTTCCGTTTGTTAAACTTACATCGTTTGACACGAACCGAAAATACAAGCGCGGGAAAACGTATCCGTTGTTGTGGTCATCCGGAAATATGGGCGGGCAAATTGACATTGATTTATTCGATGGCCAGAACCGGGTGGATGGTGACCGCAATGTGCCGAACACTGGCAAATATGAGTTCGCGATTTCTGGTTCGGTGAAGCCGGGGAAAGCGTATCGGCTGAAATTCACCAACACGCGAAATCGTGATGAATACATTTACTCGCAACCGTTTCGGATTGTTCCAAAGGTTCCATTCGTGTTGAAAGCCGGAGGTTTGGCTGTGGCTGGGGCTGCAGTTTATTTTTTGCTTAACAAGGATACGCCTCCTCCGCCTTCGGGCACAGACCCGCTAATTGAACAGTGGCCGAGCATTCCTCCAAACTAATCGATGGTATGAAAACTAAATTTGTCGCATTCGTTTTTCTCACGCTAACCTGGCTCGTTAATTCGGGCCAATGCCAAAGTGTGAGCGCGCGCAGCACTACGTTTGCCGTTGACCTGTCTGACTCAAAGGGCTTGAAGAACTCGAGTGTGCCCATGATTACCTGGATTTCACCGGTAAACGAGACTGTGTTTCACCGAGAGGGCAAGCTTCCCGTCCGTGTCACAATTCAATCACCTGTGGCGATTAAGTCCGTCAGCGTTTCCATACGTGAGAAGTCGATGGCGGAGTCGCGGGGAAGTATGATCATCACTCCAAAGGAAACGGAACGAATGCAGCTGACCATTGACCGCAGTGTAACGGTTCCGGAAGGTGTGAATGTGCTCGAACTGGTTGTCGAGAACATCGATGGCGTTCAATCCAAAAGTTTGCGGGTTGTGCACGTAGGGGAAACTGCGCTTGCGGATGCCGCGAAACTTGCCCGGAATGACTACGCACTTTTGTTCGTCACAGATAAATATGACAACTGGAATCCACTCGTGAATCCGGTTTTTGATGGACGGTCGATTGCAACCGAGCTGCAGAACGTCTACGGTTTCAAAGTTGAGATTATCGAGAATCCAAGTCAGGATGTGATCTTCCGGAAGCTGCGCGAATACAGTGAAAAAAAATATCAACCCCTCGACCAATTAATGGTCTTCTTTGCCGGCCACGGATACTACGATGAGACATTTAAGGAAGGCTATGTGGTGGTAAAGGAGTCGATGCGGGATGATCCTGGAAAAACATCGTACGTGTCGTACAATCGCCTTCGCAACGTAATCAATGTAATCCCTTGTGAACATACGCTGCTGATGATGGACGTTTGTTTCGGTGGAACGTTTGATGAGGCACTGGCCTCTGCCCGCGATGCAGATGTTTACAAAGAGGTTTCACAGTCGGAGTTCATTATGCGCAAGCTTGCTGTCAAAACGCGGAAGTACCTTACCAGCGGAGGTAAAACATATGTCAGTGATGGGATTGCAGGAAAACATTCTCCGTTTGCCAGGCGCGTGATCGATGCCATGCGAAGTCTCGGTGGCACAGATGGAATTCTGACGCTCACTGAACTGTGGCCCTATGTTGAGAAACTGAACCCAGAACCGAAGCTCGGAAAATTTGGCGATGATGCGCCAGGAAGTGAATTCGTTTTTATAGTGAAATAATAACTGCTCTATATGAAAAAGATTTTTGCAACGCTGGCCTTCAGCATTTGTGGTTTGGGTTTCGTGGCCGCCCAGGTTCCGCGCACCATATCGTACCAGGGTTTTTATACCGATGCCAGTGGCAATCCCGTGAATGGGTCACCGCATAAGGTTACGTTTCGATTTTTTGACGCAGTGTCGAACGCGGAGAATACAAGCCTTGCGCGCGAAGTTGAAAATATAACAATCAATAAAGGAGTGATCAGTGTGATGATAGGCGCAGGCGACCCTTCACACACCACAGGTCCTGACAACGCGGCACTCCCGCTTGATGTCTGGACGCAGTCATACAAAGTTCAGGTCTTTGTTGACGGGAATTCAATTGGTGATCAGGTTCCTTTAACCACCGTTCCCTATGCGTTCGTTGCCGGGAGTGTAGACGGTGCTAACATCACGGGAACTGTAGCGACAACAAAAATTTCAGGAACCCTTCCGGGCACACAGGTTGGCACTGGCATCAATGCATCCAACATTACCACCGGGACGCTCAACCCCACTTTATTTACAGACGGATCGATTCCCGGAACCAAGCTCGCGCTCGACATCAATGCAACCAACATTGCTTCCGGGACACTCTCTGATTCGCGCCTGGAAAGTACGATTGATGTTACTGGTGTGAACACTACCGGAAATATTACAACGGGTGGTGGAATTCATGTTGGCGGAACTTCCGATCCGGGTATTGATAACCTGGTGGTTGATGGAACCATCACGGGCAATGGTTCGGGCATCTCTTCGCTCAATGCTTCGAATCTTACAACAGGCACTGTTTCCGACTCGCGCCTTGAAAGCACCCTCGATGTTGCCGGAGTGAATACCTCAGGCAATGTCACGACAGCGGGTGGAATCCATGTGGGCGGAACGTCAGATCCCGGTGTTGATAATTTGCTGGTTGACGGCACCATCACCGGCAACGGTTCTGGTATTTCCGCCATCAACGCCTCGAACATTACAACGGGAACAATTTCTGACGCGCGCCTTGAAACGAATGTGGATGTGAGTGGGTACGTTACAACAGTTGGTGGAATTCATGTTGGCGGGACGTCAAACCCTGGAATCGACAACCTGGTGGTTGACGGTACAATCAGCGGGAATGGGTCGGGCATCACATCACTTACTGCTGCAAACCTAACGGGAACGAACACATTGCCAGCGGGAGTCCTGCCCACCACGGTGCCCCTTGGTAACGGGTCCGCTAACACCCTAACACTGTGGACCGGTACTGGTACCGTTGGGAGTGATGCTGATTTGTCCTGGAATGGAACTACAAACACTTTATCAGCGCTCAACTTTTCCGGCAACGGTTCTTCACTTACGTCACTTACTGCAGCCAATATCACTGGCACAAATACATTGCCAACAGCAGTTCTTCCGACAACCGTTCCATTAGGTAATGGTGCGGCAAACCGCATTGCCGTGTGGACAGGAACGGGAGCGGTTTCTTCTAATGCCAACCTTGCTTGGGACAACACCAACAGCCGACTTGGCGTTGGTATTGCTGCACCCACAACCTCGCTCTATGTGAGACACGGAAATGGTATTGCAACAAACGGGATCAGCGTTGAAAATTCAGCAACAGGAAATCCCTGGAGTCTTTATGTCGCAAACAACGATGAACTTTGGCTCGTTCAGGGTGGTGCAGAAAAAGGAGAGTTTAATCCAGCCTCCGGTGCATACACAGCGGTGTCGGACCGCAGGTTGAAAAAAGATTTTTCCCCCGTGGAAAGTGTGCTTGCGAACGTGATGCAGTTGAAACCACTTTCATATCGATTTGTATCGCAGGCATCTACGGCCCCCAAATCAATTGGATTCGTAGCACAGGAGGTCAAAGACTTGTTTCCTTCTGTGGTTAACTACAGCGCGGAGAACGACCTGCATACCATGGACTATGCCGCGTTCGGTGTGATTGCCATTAAGGCGATCCAGGAACAGCAGGAAATGATTGATTTGTTGCGTAAGGAACTGCAGGCGCTGAAAACGGAAATGAACGCTTTGGTGATTGAACGGCAGAAGAACAATTGAGAACCAAACCCCGCTATATCGATGAAACCCAAACCCACTGCCTATGCTGTCGCAATTATTATTGTGCAGCTTTTATTCTCATTATATGCAAGCGCGCAAAGTTGTTCCAGTTGCGCTGCACCTTCACATTTTGACATGATCTCAACCCCGGTAGCAGGAGGCGCTTGCGGAGGCGTTGCAATTGATTTTGGATCGGTTGATCCCGGCTTGACGATGATCACCAAACTGAAGGTGACCAATTGCACATCTCCGCTGACGTCAATCACCGTGAACACGGAAGTGACGTACACCGGGCCAGCAAACCAATGGGACTTCGGAGGTATCACCGATGCCATTGGAAGCCAATTCATTCTCAATGCCGGTGATAGAGAATTTGAAATTCGTTTTCAGCCCACCGCGATATCCGCATCGCCATATAGCGCAACGCTGACCTTGACGTTCAACGATGCAAACTATGGTACGAAAGTTTATTCCTATACCTTTCAAGGCTATTGCAACACCGTGGCGTTGAATGCTGTATTGGTTGTTGACCGAAGTGGAAGCATGGCAAGCCCGGCATACACGAGTGGGACAACTTCAAAGATTACCGCGTTGCAACGTGCTGCTTCATTGTTCTATGACGCGTTGAGAACAGGTGATAATTTTGGTGTGGTCAAATACAATAACACGGCCACCGACTACATTCCGTTTGCAGCCAGGACTGCAACGCTGCCAGCAAACCTGGAAACAAGTGCAACCAGTGATATCAACAAACTTTTGCCCATGGGCGCAACGGCTATTGGACAAGGGCTCGAAGCGGGGCGGACCATGCTCTCAACGCACCCGCCTCAGGTTGATCGCAAAAATATTCTGGTGTTGCAGACCGATGGTATCGAGAACGTGTTTCCACCGGCAGCCGCATCGGTAACGTTTCCTGCCAATCTCAACGTTTACACCGTTGGTTTGGGACCTGACGTTCAGGACGGGTTGCTTCAAACAATCAGCACGAACTCCGGTGTGTCCACTGGTTTTTTAAAAGTTGATGACGAGGTCGCGGCTGATCAGAAGCTCCAGGCATTTTATCACAAGATTCTAAACCAGGCGCATAATGGCAGCATGGTGGTTGATCCAACACAACTTTTCGACCTCAGCCAGGCGGATACCACCGTTGCCTTTACCGCATCAATCACATCTTCAGACATCGAAGCAGAATTTTTGATTATTGACGAGCCTACACGCAAGGAGTTTTATTCTTTCCAATTGGTAAATCCGGAGGGAAGAGTTATTGACAACACGTCTGTGATCGGTGGCGCACCGGTCGAAGTCATCAAACGATTCAACTATTCCCTTTATCGCGTCAATGGTCGAAATATTAAAGACAGTATTGCGAATCAGTTTCGAGGCGACTGGAAAGTGATCGTGAGAGTGAAAGGAGAGTGCAGCCCGAATGATACCCTACAGTCTTGCACCATTCCAATTACATTTTCTGCTGCCGTAAAATCGAATCTTACGCTCGAACTCACATCGACTTCGCCCACCTATTTGCCTGGCGCTCCGGTTGTCGTGACGGTGGAATCCAATGAAAGTGGCCAGCCAGCAGCCACCGGCCATACCACGGTGCGAGTGAAGACGCCTAGAAATAAATATTACACCATGTCTCTGAACGATGGTGGTGTGGATGGCGATGTCAAAAAAGACGATGGCGTTTTTAGCGGGGTTTTTACCAACACAGCGCTGGCAGGCACATATGAATTTTATGTCTCATCGATAATTACAAACAGGCGAAAAGAAATTACAACGCGCGAGGAAGTTCGTTATGTTTCTGTGTTGTTCCCACAGCAAAAGCCGGAAGCTAAGACTAATTCGTTCTGCATTCCGTGTGCCTGGCAAATCATTATTCTCGTGCTGATTTTGCTGGTATTGGGTCTGCTGATTTTGCGGCTAGCCAGGAAGCAATAGAACAAAAAAATATACCGATCGGTATAATTATGCAATATTTTCCTATCTTTGTGCCCGATGACGAAATCGGAGCGAACGCGTGCCTTTATTGTTGAAAAAACAGCCCCTTTGTTCAATACGAAGGGGTTTGAGGGCACGTCATTGTCTGATCTCACCGAAGCCACCGGCTTAACAAAGGGCGCACTATACGGAAACTTTGCCGATAAAGATGAAATCGCCATTGAGGCGTTTCGGTATTCTGCGAAAAAGGTAAAGCGGATGGTCGCGCAGCATTTGCTGCCGGCCAATTCTTATAAAAAGCAACTTACGCTGCTGCTAGAATTTTTTGCCACCTATGTGTTTGAACCACCGGTCGTTGGCGGCTGCCCTTTATTGAATAGCGCTATTGAAGTGGACGATCACCGCACTTCCATGCGAAGAATAGTCGCCACGGAACTAAATGCAACGGTTGACTTCATTACCTCATTGATCGAAAAAGGAATAAAAGCGAAGGAATTTCGAAAAGACATCAAACCTCGTCACCTTGCGTACACACTTTTCTGCTCGGTGGAAGGTGCATTGATGTTTTCACGCGTGGAACGCTCAAAAGAACCGATGGAGATCATCGTGAAACATTGTAAAAAAATTTTAGATGAGATAGAGATTAAGAAGATTTAAGATTTAAGATTTAGCGTAGTCGTTAATTTCCGTGCACCACGGATCAACGAATAAACGGATCAACGGATTTACGTTTTAACGAATCAACTAACAAACAAACATGCAACAACCTCGTAGAGTAGTAGTAACTGGATTAGGAGCACTGACGCCACTGGGTAACAACGTCAATGATTTTTGGAATAACCTGACTGAAGGAAAGAGCGGAGCAGCGCCCATTACAAAATTTGACACCACAAAATTTAAGACAAAGTTTGCCTGCGAGGTGAAAGGGTTCAATCCACTCGACTACTTTGAAAAAGCTGACATTCGAAAAATGGATCCGTTCACCCATTATGCAATGGTGTCAACGGCAGAAGCGTTAAAGGACTCGGGACTGGATCTTGAAAAAATTGACAAGACACGTGTTGGCGTCATCTGGGGATCAGGCAATGGTGGATTCTCAACCTTCCAGCAGGAGATAATGGAATTTGCCAAAGGTGATGGAACGCCACGCATCAACCCGTATTTCATTCCGAAAGTGATCGTTGACATTGCTTCCGGCTGGATCTCGATCAAGTATGGCTTCATGGGACCAAACTTTACTACGGTGTCGGCATGCGCTACATCAACAACTGCCATCATCGATGCCATGAATTACATTCGATGGGGTAAAGCAGATATTTTCGTCACGGGCGGTTCTGAAGCTGCAGTGAACGAGGCGGGGATCGGAGGTTTCAGCGCATTGAAAGCACTCTCTACTCGCAATGATGATCCAGCCACTGCATCAAGACCGTTCGATGTTGACCGCGATGGATTTGTGATGGGAGAGGGCGCTGGTTCACTCATCCTGGAAGAATATGAGCACGCTAAGCGAAGAGGCGCCAGAATTTATGCAGAGGTCGCGGGAGGCGGTATGTCTGCCGATGCGTACCATTTAACAGCCACCCACCCGCACGGCCTTGGCGCGGCATTGGGGATGAAGTGGGCGCTCGAGGATGCAGGTGTGCAATTCAATCAGGTTGACTACCTCAACCCGCATGCAACATCCACACCTTTGGGAGATGTGAGCGAAATGAAAGCAGTTCTCAACTTGTTTGGTGAAAAACCTGACCATCTGCACATCAGTGCAACGAAGTCTGCCACCGGACATCTCTTGGGCGGAGCTGGTGCAATTGAAGCCATCATCAGCATCAAGGCAATTCACGAAGACACAATTCCTCCAACGATCAATACAACGAATGTTGATCCCGAGTTGCCGGGTGGACTTAACATTGTCTTCGGAAAGAAGTTAAAAAAGAAAGTGAACATCGCACTGAGCAACACATTTGGTTTCGGTGGACATAATGCGAGCGCGGTGTTCCGGAAAGTGGAGTAGATTTACGGGGAGAGATAGGTTAAATTAGGGTAGTCCCGTGGTCAACGAGACGGCCTTTGATATTCCCGGTCAAAAGCGATGACTGGTATCAGTTTGATTTTTTTTGACCTATCAGCACGCCACAATCAAAACGCAACTTTCGATAAACCCTGAAAATGGCAGATGCGCTGTGTTGATCCATCCGCTAGATTTAGAGAAATTTTGTCGATGAAACTGCCAGTACGTGCTTTATTTTTTTGTATCTCTCAAATGCTTTTCCTTGGTTGTACTGGAACCCGATCGAGTGATAAATATCCAAAGCTGCCATACTTTAGGGATATTATCACCAAGAAGTACAATGCAAAAAGAATTGAATTTGATTATAGCAATCGGATTGGCGATTTTGTGCTTGAAGTTGTAAGGTGGCCTGAAGATAGCTTGACCGGGTTCGATCTTGCTAGTGGTCGGCTAATAACTTTTCCGATAAAGGGAAAAAGGGCATATGTTGATGAACTACAAGGCTACATCTATACCAACTTAAATGACTCTGCTTTTTTTCGATATAGCATACCCGGCTTAAATGAAGAGCTGGTGAAGTTAAAATACCTCCGGAGTAATTACGATTCTGTGGGGCGACCTAATCCACGTCTTGGTTCCGCGGAAATCGATGTCATCAACGATAGTGTCTATAGTGTAGAGATGAGGTCCAAAGGCGTTTGCATGACGATGCTTTGGGACCGCATCCATTATTTGCTGCGGGGAGCAGAGGAAGATTTTGTAATTCGATATACTGGCGCAAAATTAGATTTGCCCCAATGTTCACATGTCATGCCATCTAAACAATTTCAATCTCTGTCTCAATCTCAATCGCTTAAACCGTTTGATCAGGTAGTTCTTCGCTATGCAAAAACCGGCCACCACAGTAATCTCTTTGGTGAAGCAGTAAAGCTTTACTACTACAGGTTTGAAATTGGTAAATCAACAATTTTGTTCAAAGATTTCAGATCTTCTCTTCAAATTTATAGGCTACCTGATCATCGGTTAATATGGCTGGATGGTCTGGATATTCTTGAGTTTAGAGATCGGTGATAAGACCGTTAAGCCACTGCAAATTTTAGCATTTGCTTTCTGCGTTGGTGTTCTTAATCGACCGCACCATGGCAACTGATTTAGATGCATTGATTTGAATCGTTTTATAAGTAATCCGTGATTGGAGGAATCCGCACTAAAATCGGACTTGTGCTTTTCGGACGAAATCGGGATTTTTGACATGTGAGAAATATGGGAAGAACCTTCGTTGTATTTTTTGTTCTCTCTTCAACATTTGCTACTGGTCAGGAACGTCTGTTCCCCAAGGCTGGTGCACTTCTTTTCAAAATTGTGCCCGGCAGCATGACAAATCCCGAATTCTCAACGCTTGATTTCGCAATTTCTCACTTCCTGTCAGACAAGTATGCGGTAGAGATCAAGTATGGACAAAAGATCAGCCTGAATGAACAATCTGAAACAAAATTTGACGGTCATAAAATATTTATTGACCTTCAGCGGCCCGTGTGCCAGAGAATAGCAGTAGCCATCGAATTCGGCTACGCGCGAAACCGTGAGGTCGAAACATTGAACTACTATAATGCCTTAGAAGAAGAAGTCATCGATAAGTTTTACACATTAAAACAGCGCTATTCTGTAGCGCCAAAAATGATTGCTATCTTTCACCGTGGCAAGCATTTTTTGTTTGAAGGGTTTGGAGGAATAGGAATCAAGCGTGTGCAAGGGTCAGTTACAGACCTTGAGTTTGACGAGTCTAATGGAGATCGCGATTATCACGAATATGAAGGATTATTCGTTGCGGGACCAAAGTATCATCCATACCGCAGAACAGATGTACGTGTTTCATTGGGTTTAAATTTATGCTACGTTATCAATTCAACGCGACATTAAAATATGTCGCCACGCGAACTAACCACTATAGATTCAGTTAGTATAAGCTCCAGGCGATTGGCCCGATCGTGAACATCGTGTGCAAAGAAGAAGAACTATCCTACACAAATTCAAAACTTCATCGTAAACGTAGTCTGCACATCGGGTTCGCTTTCAACAGATAAGCTTCCATTGTGCATCTGCATGATCTGGCGCGATAGACTTAGTCCGATTCCCGAACCGGTGCGTTTGGTAGTATAGAATGGAACGAAGATGTGTTCACGCGCCTCTTTAATAATTCCCGGCCCATTGTCGGTGACTTCGATCTTTACAGCATTCTCATCGTATCGCCCAACCAGCGAGAGCTTTGGATTCTCGGTTTCATGAAGGGCCTCAATGGCGTTCTTCAGGAGATTGATCAGCACTTGCTCGATCATTTCTTCGTCAGCCTGAATGGTCAGATACTCAGAGCTGTATTCGTACTGGAAATCGATTTTTGTCTTGCGCAACTCCGTTTTCATCAGCATCGCTACCTTTTCGATCAGGTCCTTAAGTCGCACCGTTGTCATTTTTGGTTTCGGCAACGATGTGTATTCCCGGTAGGCGTCAATGAATTTGATCAGTCCTTTGCTTCGATTTTCAATCGTGCTTAGTCCTTCGCGCAGATCTTCGGCTCCTTCGTCCTTGAGCTCGTAGTGGTCATCGCGCTTGGTCATGTCGTGATCGAGGATTTCGCGCAAGGTTGATGTGAGCGAAGAGATAGGCGTGATCGAATTCATGATTTCATGCCGTAGGACACGTGTCAGGTTCTGCCATGCTTCCAGTTCCTGTTTCTGCAATTCCGGCTGAATGTTTTGCAGCGTGACAAGCTTCACATCAATTCCGCGAATGCGAAGTTCAGTCGACTGGATGGTGAGGTAAAGGTCATTGCCGCTTTTATAAAGCTCACTCTTTCCCGCATCCACGCTGTTGATGGCATGATAAAGCCTTGGGTTCAGCTGGATCAGTTCCTTGATATTTTTGATCGAACTGATGCCCATGAACTTTTTGGCGTTAGCATTCATCAGCTGAACATTGCCATCGATATCATACGAAAGGATACCGGTACGCACCTGCTGAACAACGGAATTCAGATACTGCCAGTGCTCTTCTTTTTCCGAGCGTGCCTTGCGGAATGCTTCCAGCACTTCATTAAAGGCGATGTTCAGGTCTTTAAAGCTCTTCCCGAGTTTGTTGTCGTTGGCGAATCCCGAAATGAAATCGGAATACTTAACCGATTCCAGGAAGCGGGTGAGCTTCCTGTTCGTCTGGCTCACAAACCGAAATATTTCAACCAGCTGCAGTATAATGATGACAAACGTGAGGATTGCCGCGAACAGCATGTTTGGCCGCACCACCATATAGCTGAACAGTGCCATGGAGAGGCCAAGGAAGACTACCCGAATAATTACCCGCGCACGGAAATCGTTGAAGCCCCTCAAAAATTTTAGATTTTAGATTTATGATTTGAGATTTAAAGGCGCCCAAAGGTAAAGATTTTCCTCACCCCGTGAATCACTCCCTCCAAATCTAAAATCTAAAATCTTAAATCTAAAATCAAAGCCCGTACTTCTCCAATCTCCGATACAACGAGGACCGTGTAAGTCCTAGCTCTGAGGCCGCCTGGGTTATGTTGCCGTTGTACTTCTTCAGCACCTTTCGGATAAGGAGTTTTTCTACTTCTTCCAGGTTATACTGCTCAAGGCTTAACTGACCGTCTTCTTTGCCGGCATTGTTCGCGCTGAAGTTAAAATCCTCTGGCTGGAGCACGCTTCCGTTACTCAGGATCACCGCGCGTTCGATCGCATGCTGCAGCTCCCGAATGTTTCCGGGCCATGGATGTTTGTGCATGCGGGTAAGTGCACCATCGCTGATTTTTGACACGGACTTATTGTAACGCGCGGCATAGTGTTTCAGGAAGTGGCTTGCCAGGAGGGGAATATCTTCGAAGCGATCACGTAACGGTGGAATTTCTATCTCGATTGTATTGATCCTGTAAAGAAGATCCTGACGGAATCGATTTTCTTTCACCATCTCATACAAGGGCATATTTGTAGCGCAGATCAGCCTGATGTCGATGTTCGTATCTTTGTTGGATCCAACGCGGCTTACTTTCCTGTTTTGCAGAACGGTGAGCAGCTTTGCCTGCAGGGGCATCGAGAGATTTCCGATTTCATCAAGGAAAAGTGTTCCATTGTTTGCGAGTTCAAAACGTCCGGCCCGGTCTTCTTTCGCATCCGTAAACGATCCCTTTTTATGACCAAAAAGCTCACTTTCGAATAACGTCTCCGTGATGCTGCCCAGGTCAACACTGGCGAATGTTTCATTTTGCCTTGATGAATTCCGATGGATAGCCCGGGCAATTAACTCCTTACCTGTTCCATTTTCACCAAGGATGAGAACATTGGCGTCAGTTTTTGCCACGCGATCGATGGTTTGGAAAATCTTCTGCATGGCCGGACTCGTCCCGATGATCTCGCTGTAGCGTTCGTTGATCTCCTGGTTGATCTCGTGGTTCTTGATCTTGAGTGTTTCAATTGTATCGCGCGACTCGCGTAAGCGCATGGCTGAAAAAAGCGTTGCCAGTAATTTTTCATTTTCCCATGGTTTCAACACGAAGTCGGTGGCACCGGCCTTGATCGCCTTCACCGCCATCTGAACATCGCCATAGGCTGTAATAAGAACCACTACGGCACTGGGATCGAGGCTAAGGATTTTTTCGAGCCAGTAATATCCTTCGCTTCCGCTGCTCACATCCTTCGTGAAATTCATGTCTAATAAGATCACATCGTAATCTTCGTTATTCATTAGTGCAGGAATCGCTTCGGGATTTTTTTCGATGTCCACCTGTGCAAAATGTCGCTTCAGATGCATCTTAGCGGCTTTGAGAAGGTCTTCGTTGTCGTCAACGATCAGGATTTTGCCGTGCTTGTTTTCAGCCATTGGGTTTGTTGGTTTTGCAAGTAAAAGTGCTTCGTTTTCGGAACGAGCTGTCCGTTTGTGGGCAAAGGCCATACCGAAAGCGAGAACCCGATGTTTTCGTTGAAAATCTCGTTTTTAGCCGTTTTTTCAGGTTTTCGCATGTTCGGATGCGGACAGGCTCGTTCACATGTGAACGTGAAATCAAACAATTTACTGGTAATTAGCGCTGTTTTGGACGTTCATTTCAACTGGCACGTTTGTTGGCAATGCCCCTACACGTTGCCTGAAACCTAAGCTATGTCAACCAACGATCGGCAACTAACTAACAACAATGGATAAACAGTTAAAAAAGAAAAAGTGGACGGTGAAGCGTATCGCTACGTATGGTGGTATCGCCCTGTTCACCGTGTTTGTGGGCTACCAATTTATTTTTGCAGACAGACGTAATAAACTTAAAGTCGAAAAGGACAAGATCACCATTTCGGAAGTAAAACGTGGCGTGTTCCAGGAGACCATTCCTCAAACCGGCATTGTTGAACCCAGTCGCACTGTTTATCTCGATGCCGTGGAAGGTGGAACGATCAAACGTGTTGTCGCGCAGAGCGGCCAGATGTTGAAGAAAGGTGATGTTATTCTTGAGCTGAGCAACATCAATCGCGAGATCACCGTATTGCAGCAGGAAGCACAATTGAACGAAAGTATCACGCGTCAGCGCGACACTCGTCTTGCGATCACACGAAATGACCTTGAGCAACGGCAGACATTGGCATTGATCGATAATCAACTTCAGGTTCTTGAGCCACAATACAGACGCCAGAAACAATTGTTCGAAAAGAAGCTAATATCCAAACAGGAGTTCGAAAAAACAGAAGCCGACTACAAATACAATCTGGAAAGACGGAAGATCACCTACGATGTATACAAAGCGGATTCAGTCGATCGTCTACGCCAGTTACGGGAGTTGACCTTCTCAGAGCGAAAAATGAGTCAAAGTCTTGAAGGTGTCGGAAAAATTCTTGACAACCTGATCATTCGTGCCCCGATGGATGGTCAGCTTTCGCGTCCGCAGCTCGATCCGGGACAGGCAGTAAACCCTGGCCAGCGCCTCGGTCAGGTTGATATTGTGGGAAGTTATAAAGTGCGCGTTCCAATCGATGAATTGTATCTTCCACGAATTAATGAAGGTCTTCAGGCTACTGCCAGCTTCAACAACAAAGACTATCTGCTTGAGATCACCTATGTGTATACCACGATCTCGAATGGCCGTTTTGATGTTGACATGCAGTTTGTAGGTGAAACGCCTCCAGGGATTCGCAGAGGTCAGTCGTTGAGACTTCGAATTCAGCTGAGCCAGTCATCCGAAGAATTGTTGCTGCCGGTGGGTGGATTCTACAAAGACACCGGAGGAAATTGGGTGTATGTTCTTGAAGATGGTGGTAACCGCGCAGTGAAAAGAGACGTCAAACTGGGCAGGAAGAATCCAGAGAACTTTGAGATCCTGGAAGGTTTGCAGCCGGGTGACAAGGTGATTACTTCATCGTATGAGAATTTTGGAAACAATGAAGTATTGATCTTAAATTAAGTAACCTTTTAAAAAATAGTCAGTATTACATGCAACTAATGCGTTACCGATAGCATCTCATAGTAACTGATTTATCCTTAAACAAATTATAATCGAAAAATAAAACGCCATGATTAAACTAAAAAACCTCGAGAAAGTTTACACTACTGAAGAAGTAGAAACAACTGCCCTCAACAACATTAACCTTGAAATTAAGGATGGCGAATTCGTTGCCATCATGGGTCCATCCGGTTGCGGAAAGTCTACGCTTCTGAACATTGTCGGACTTCTCGACAATCCATCTGGTGGAGAGTATTACTTTGGGGAACATGAAGTGGCGAAATACAGCGAACGCCAGCGTGCGCAATTGCGCAAGGGTTCTATCGGATTCGTATTCCAGAGCTTTAACCTGATTGACGAATTGACGGTATTCGAAAACGTTGAGCTTCCTTTGTTATATATGAAAGTTCCGGCTTCTGAGCGCAAAACTCGCGTGGAAGAAGTATTGGAGCGCATGAATATCATGCACCGCAGAAATCACTTCCCGCAGCAGTTATCGGGTGGTCAGCAACAGCGCGTTGCAATTTCCCGGGCGATTGTAGCAAAACCAAAAGTGATCCTTGCCGATGAACCTACCGGTAACCTGGATTCAGCTAACGGTGAAGAAGTAATGAAGCTTCTTTCTCAATTGAACGAAGAAGGAACAACCATCGTAATGGTGACTCACTCACAGTATGATGCAAACTACGCACACAGAATTGTCAATCTCTTT
>DASWTP010000083.1:0-3694 GCA_036402075.1 Chryseosolibacter sp.
TTGAAATCGTCTGAATTGCTGCCTGTATGATTTTTCTGTCGTATGAAAAGTCTTGTGTCCAATAAACTGAAATTGTAACAGTGTCGGGATTCCGAAGGGAAAGTGAATCAGCCTTTGTGATCCTGTCAAACAAATGCGTAGAAAGTTTTGAGTATTCCAACGTTGTTCCAGTCGGCTTCGAGGCCATCAGTCGTATTACAACCGAGTCTTGGGGCAGCCGCACTGCATCGACAGCGATCGTTGATCCGGGTGGCTCTACGGGAAACCAAAGCACGTGCTTTGGAATTGAGATCCTTTCTCCTTTGACGCGTGCTGCAAAGGCGTAAGTCATCACCACTACTGAATCGAGGTTGCGTGGGATTTTTTGTACAAGAGGTGCATAGTTTTCAACTCCGTGGATTCCAGCACTGTCTGCTAACTGTGGGAACCCCTCAGTTAGCCAGCGTACCTCATAGTTCTGTGCGGAAAGGGTATCCAGCGTTGGTTTGTATCGCTCGTCACGTTGAACACCCATTTCAATTAATAACCATTTCTTTCCCACGTAATCGTCTTGGGCGAACTTCAATCCGGCCAGGATGAAAACCAGCAGTGTGATCAACAGCAGGCGCAACAGTAACAAAAGAATTTCATTGAGTCGGATACTGCTGAATTGTGCAGTGTCGGAATCGTAGAGATGCCGAATGCTGCCGACATGAATCGTTTTTCCTTCCTTTCGGCTCAGTAAATGGATCCCAATCGGAATGAGGAGTCCGACCAGTCCCAAGAGCCACGAAGGATTGACAAAGGAAATCATCGCATCAGCAGTTTACGGGATTTTAAAAAATCACGCAGTACCTTGTCGGGGTTTTCAGCCATGGACAACGTGTAGTATGAAATATTTTTCTCAAGCAGCAACGATTTTGTCCTGGCAATCCACGTATCAATTTTTTGAACGTATTCGGTGCGTTGGGCTTTCGTGTCGACCCTTACGGTTTGCCCAGACTCAAGATCTTTAAAAGTAAATGACCCTTGGTGTGATAGTTCGAGTTCAAGTTTCCCCATAACATGAAACACGATTACTTCGTTTCTCGATGTCTTCAATCTCGATATGAACTTCAGCAGGTCCTCTTCGTCATCGTATAGGTCAGAGAGGAAGATTAAGAGTTCTTTGCCGTGGTGATCGAACAGTTGTTCAATTCCTGATTTCCTCCAGGTGCTTTCCGCTTTGATGCAGATAAGCTCGTGCAAAAATCGCATAAACTGCTGTTGCTCGAATCTCGGCTGAATGATTGAAAGTTTTTCATCATTAACGACATAAAGCCCAAAAGTATCTCCTTGCTTCCTTGCGAGATAAGCCAATGCTGCCGTGATGACTTTTGTAAAATCCAGTTTGCTTACGCCATCCTCTGCATAGCCCATGGAACGGCTCGCATCGATCATAAACTTGACAGTGATGTTTGTTTCTATCTCCGCTTGTTTGATGAAATAGCGCTCGGAACGGGCATACATTTTCCAGTCGAGCTGGCGAAGGTCGTCACCCGGTTCGTAATTGCGGTATTGGCTGAATTCCTGTCCGGCTCCGATTGACTGGCTTTTGTTGCTGCCCGACATGTATCCTTCCACGATGATGCGTGCCACAAGCTCCAGGCCGTCCATCGTGTTGATGATTTCCGGTTTCAGCAAATCTCTCAGTCGCGGATCCATTATAAATTCCTCTTGTGAAGTGCGCTTACGTGATCGATCAGGTGTTGGGTAACATTGTCGGATGAAATATTCTCTGCCTCCGCTTTGAAATTCATGAGGATACGATGACGTAATACGGGAGGTGCAACATGCCGGATGTCGTCCATGGTTACTGCAAAACGGCCGTTGAGCAACGCTCTTGCTTTTGCTGTCAGGATCATTGCCTGCCCCGCACGTGGACCTGCTCCCCATCTTACCCAATCCTTCACCATTTTCACTTCCGATTGATTTGGGCGAGTTGATCTGACGATGTCGCTAACTATGGCGATGAGGTCGCTGTTGATGTGAACTTCACGCACGAGTCTTTGTGCTTCCAGGATTTTTGATCCATCCAGCACTTTGTTAATTGATGAAGATCTTTTGCCAGTTGTGCTTTCCAGGATTGCTCTTTCTTCTTCCTGGGTAGGGTAGGAGATCCTTACGTAAAGCAGAAAACGGTCAAGCTGTGCCTCAGGTAGCGGGAATGTTCCGGCTTGCTCGATGGGGTTTTGTGTTGCTAAAATAAAGAATGGTTTCTCCAGGGGGTAGGTGACTCCTCCATACGTGACCTCAAATTCCTGCATCGCTTCCAGTAACGCAGATTGCGTTTTCGGAGACGTTCTGTTGATTTCGTCAGCAAGAATGATGTTAGCGAAGATCGGTCCTCTGTTGAATTTGAAAAACCGCTTGCCCGTGGCATGGTCCTCTTCGAGAATTTCTGTGCCGATGATATCTGACGGCATCAGGTCGGGTGTGAATTGGATCCTTCTAAAACGAAGATCGATGGCTTCAGCGAGTGTGCGGATCATCAGCGTTTTAGCGAGGCCAGGAACACCTTCAAGCAAGGCGTGTCCTCCAGCCATAAAAGTAATTAGCAGCTGGTCGATGGTCTCCTCCTGCCCGACAATCACTTTTTGAATTTCCTTCTTGAGTGTCTGAAGCTCGTCAATCAGCTCGCGAACGGATTTTTCTGCGGCTTGAATATTTTGTGTCATACTGGTAGTTGCCTATTGCTCTTTGGCTGTTTATTTTTTTAAAGCTGGGGTTAGCGTTCAATCATTCACGCCAGTCATTGCCTCTTGTCAAATGCCTACATTGAAGGCGCTATCGCATCAACGCATACATCACGATGTTTACACTGAATCGCGTGTTGTCAATACGATAGAATCGTTTATTTCTGAAGTCATAATCCCACTCGCAGCCGTAGTCTTTGTTGCTGTAAAGAACGCCAATTCGGCCGTTGATCTCAATAGCTTTCAGGTAGTCGTGCACAATGTCATCGCCCCAACCGTTCAGCTCCTGCGAGGTCGTTGGAGGACCATCGAAAGAGAAAAACATCGAATACAGCATGTGGTTGTTCGGTATCTTCTTGAGGGCGGTGGGACCGAAGATGCGTTCCATCTGTGACTCGAACGATTTTGCGAAAAGTCCATCAATGTCATGATTGCAATCGTCAACAAAAACAAACCCGCCATTGCGCACATACTTTTCGAAGTTTTCCCGCTCCTGCGCTGTAAACTCCACCAGCTTATGACCGCTGAGGTAGCAAAAAGGGCATCGGAAAATTTCGGTGCTGGAAAGTGAAACAATGTTTTCCTGCGTATCCACTTTGAGCGTTGTATACTCCACCAGCGAGTTCAACACATTCGAGGGCATGCGCTGATCGACATCCCAGTCACCGGATTCGTACTGAAGGCGTGTGAAGAAAAATCGGTTGTCAGCCATTATGCAATGTGGAGTTTCTTAATGAAAAATGGTAGACCAATTATTCAAACGGAGGAAAATTTACCGCATTCGTTGCCGCTTATCCGAAATGAAAAATCCCCAGCCGAAGCGGGGGATTTAAATCTAAAATCTTAAATCTAAAATCTTAAATTTTTTAAACCGCATCAGAAAGACTGGTAAACGTAAAGTCTCTGATCTTCATATACGGGATCAAATCTCCATCTACTCTTACCTGCTTTCCAAGCGTTTCCAGGTTATTTAACATGAT